>JAUHYU010000069.1 GCA_030426345.1 Bacteroidia bacterium | reverse complement strand
CAGTTAAGAATTTAAAAATCATCCTCTCCCTTATTCCCTCTCCACGAGAGGGACAAATTGAGCTTAACTAAACGACATTGGTCGCAGGGTTTTATATAACAATATTTGAAGTCAAGCTTCCAATGGCGCCCAGTAAGTACACGAACCTAAAACCTCAACTGGTCCTTTGAATAAGCTACAGCCCCCACAGGTTTCATTGGGCATAGCAGGGAGGAAAAGCTTACAATCTTTACAGGTTTTAAGCGGATCACTGGCCTGAGTCTCATAAGCAAACTGTTTTCGCTTGGCCAATTCAGATTCACTCACCTGAGAATAGTCCTGACAGGATTTTAATTGATAATCATCGGAGCTTTTTTCTGCGGACGAGCAGGCTGAAAACAGAAACTCTAAACCCAAAATAGAGCCTAAGGTGTATGTGCTTTGACGAATAAATTGTCTGCGTTTGTATGTGAATTTCATGGGTTTTGAATGCTTTTATAGACTTAATAAAGGGACAACAAGGACTGGACTTTTTCTATGCTACTAGCACTTTGATCCTCTTTTATAATCTTAATCTTTTCTGCCATTGCCACATCTAGGTCATTACGCTCCAATCCTTTAAAAAGATCATTTAAAGTAGATTCAAGAACTTCGGAATTGTTAGCAAATGGTTCTTTTTGAAGAGCTGTCAAAAGACCTTTAAGCTGGTCCTTATCGTTTTTTGCTCCAGAGATAAAGGCATAATTTTCCATGAAATTTGCAGCTCCATTGTCTGGCACA
Source organism: Bacteroidia bacterium (assembly GCA_030426345.1). Classification (GTDB taxonomy): domain Bacteria; phylum Bacteroidota; class Bacteroidia; order Cytophagales; family Cyclobacteriaceae; genus JAAUQL01. The sequence continues at coordinate 26,350 of JAUHYU010000069.1, read as the reverse complement.
TTAAAGTATCCTTGTGAAACCAACAGATCTAAAAATTCTTTTGAAGAACCTACATCTGAGCTTAACACAGCCCAGATATACCAATTATTATTTCCAAAGCGAAGAAGGATTTCAGCCAAGGCTTCCTGCACTTTTTTCCCTTGATAGTTCCCAAGCGTCAATGCTGCCTGAAAGGCAACCTGAGCATTGGAATCTTGTGCGAATGGCAAAGCCAATTCCAAGCCATTTTCCTGCTTCTCGGCCAGCACCAAAGCCTCTTTTCTTATCCCTGGCTCAGAATCTATCAATGCTTTTTGAACATCCGCCGAAGTCAATGACCCTAAGCCTTCCAGAGCATACAATGCGCGAATTCTAGCTTTTGGCGCATTGCTTTGTTGCAATAATGACCGGAGTTCTGGGGCGATACTTTGGTCTTGCCTTTCCAGAATTAACCGTTGGGCAGTATTTCTATGCCATCCGTTTGGATGGGCCAAGAGTGCAACAAGTTCTGAGCTACTGGCCTGAGAAAGCGAAATCTTTGGCAAAGTAGACTGAGTTCCTTTAGGTTGAATCCGATAGATGCGGCCATGCTCACTCCCATTCATAAAATCCATGTCCGCCTTTAGATCATCTGGAATAGATACAGGCGTTTCGATGTGTTGCCTATAATAATCAATCAGGTAAAGCTGTCCATCGGGTCCCTGAGCAAAGTTTGTTGGGCGAAACCAAGGATCAGTTGATGCCAAAAACTCTTGATCCAATTCTTGATCATCTCGCTGCGCAATCCATTCCGGACTGCTTGAGTCGGCGCTGAGCACATCTCTATGGACAAGGTTTCCTGCCACATCTCCTGTAAAGACATTTCCCTCATAAGGTGCTCCAAATCCATTCCCAACATAGATGGTTCCTCCAGAGGCCCCTGTAAAATGATCTTCGGCATATTCGACCCGATCCAAGTTACGGGCCTGAAAATCTTCATTTCTCCTACGTGTTCGTTCTGCTCGCCAATAAGGAGGCGGAGTCAACTGAAACATTTCCAGTTCATGGTCAGAGACATTTGCAGAGGTTCTGAAGGAAGGCATGAATGCGTGTCTGTGCCAATACTTCCAAGGCATGATGCTCTGCTGAATATGTAGCGTATTTTGAGTGTAAAAGCGATTCCCAAATTCATCTAAAGTTTGGCCAAATTGCCCGGATCCGGTGATTTGTTCAAACTCACCCGTGTCCATCCGAAACCGAAAGTCTGCTCTACTCATGGCCAATGAAGGAGCTTCTGGATCAAGTGATGAACTTACTTCACCAGATTGACCATTGTTGGAGGCATAGATCCAATTGTCAGCACCAAAGCGCAAACTGGTAATCTGAGCTTCGGAATTGGCGGCAAAGAATCCGCTAAACATCACTTTTCTGATATCCGATTTCCCATCTCCATCTGTATCTTTAAGGAATAAAATATTAGGCGCTGAGGTGACCAACAGCCCTCCATCGTAGGGTAAAATGCTTGTTGCTTCCATGATTTTATCTGCGAAAACAACGGACGCATCTATTCTTCCATCCCCATCTTCATCCTTGAGCAGAACAATCCTTCCCTTCTCCTCACCCTCTGCCGGGCGATATGGATAATCCGGCATTTCTACCACATAAATATTTCCATCGGCATCAAATTCCATACAAACCGGATCTTTGACAAATGGTTCTGCCGCAAATACTTGTATCTCAAAATCAGGGTGTAACTGAAAGCTGGACAGGGCTTCCTCAGGACTGAGCGGGCCGGGATATCTTGAAGTACAGCTACATGCCGCAAATATCGACACCCACAAAAAATGTTTGAATAAAATTTTCATAAAAAAATGTACAGATTAATTGTGAAAGCCTCTAGCAAAAAAACTTTTATAATGAGATTTTTTATAAATTTTGACATTGATAGATTTACAGAACTGTAGTGCTTTTCTAGTCAACATTAAGTATACTTAAATTTTTGAAAAAATAACTACTCCCTTGAGATGAAATCAGCGAATAAAAAAGATAATGTTTTGGAGACCACTTCCATGGAATTGTCCAGAAGAAAATTTTTAGGACTAAGTGGTACTCTTGTCGCAGGAATAAGCCTACCCCTATCGGCAGCTTCTCTTCTTTTTCCTACGGAGGAACCCATCATTGATATCCACCAACACACCAATTATGTTGGCCGCAGCGTCGAGCAACTGCTGACCCATCAGCAAGCTATGGGCATTACGCATTCCATTTTGTTGCCTGCGGGTAGCATCCAAAATAGAGCTTCGACCAATTTTGGCGAATCCAATGGCTTGGAAGCGGAAGTGACAACAAATGAGGTAGCTTATCAATTGGCCAAACAGTATCCGGAGAAATTTTCTTTTGGTGCCAATGAGGTTCCAGACTTGCCTAAAGCCATCAAAACCATTAAAAAATATCTGAAAAAAGGAGCTATAGTCATCGGAGAACTAAAATTCAATGTGGAAAGTGACTCCCAAGAAATGCAAAAAATATACCAGCTGGCCCAGGAGTATGATGTCCCGGTATTAATGCATTGGCAGTTTGGACGCTTTAACCATGGATTGGATCGCTTCCATAAAATGTTGGAAAAATATCCTAACGTCAATTTTATTGGGCATGCACAGACTTGGTGGGCCAATATCGATAAAAACCATGCGGACCAGACAGTCATGTACCCAAAGGGAAAGGTTAATCCCGGAGGCATAACAGACAGATTGTTAAGCGACTATGCCAATATGTTTGGTGACCTATCGGCAGGTTCCGGTCTCAACTCCATGACCCGGGATGAGGAACGAGCTAAAAGTTTTCTCCAAAAACATCAGGACAAACTATTGTATGGAAGTGATTGTGCTGACAAGGATGGTCTGGATCATACGGAATGCCAAGGGTATCAAACTATCCTTGAAGTCAAGAAACTCAGTGGAAGTAAAGCTATAGAAAGGAAGATTTTGTATGAAAATGCTGAATTACTCTTCAAGCTATGATGTAACTAGAAAAAGAGGAGAAAATGGGCTATTGATAAATATTCCTCCGCGTTCTTTTTATGTTCTAGCCCCTACCCTCGGGTGATTTACCTAAATTGACAGGATTTTTAGGTTTACTACTAAATCTATTTCTTTATTGGCTGAAGCTCCATTCGCCCCAGTAGGTAAAGCATTTTAAAATGTTTTGCAATAGCCGCCAAAAAATTACCACTTTTATGATAAGGCAAACCGAATTCCTTGGATGTTCGCTCCACAATGGGAGCTATCTTTTTATAGTGCACATGACTGATATGCGGAAACAAATGATGTTCGATTTGATTGGTAAGTCCGCCTACCAGCCAAAATAGTACTTTGCTGTTTGTTGAAAAGTTGCAGGTTGTTGCGAGTTGATGTGCCAAACGCTCATCTTCCATGTTCCCCTGTTCATTGGGCAATGGGAAGGAAGCATCAGGAACCACATGAGCCAACTGAAAAACCAATGTTATTGTCAATCCAGTTACAAAATGCATCGCTATAAAGGCCAAGATTACCACTCCGGGTGCAAAACCGGAAATCACCAAAGGTAATACCAGTGCATAGGAAAAATAGAGTAACTTCCATAAAACAATTTTCACCATACTGAACCAGTAAGTTCTCTTATCCTTGACCAGACCCATCTTATAATACTTTGTAAACCGAACAAAGTCCTTGCTGATAACCCACGATAGTGTAGACAATCCATAAAAAAACCATGCGTACAAATGCTGAAATCTATGGAGCCTGTTTTTCTTAGCATTAGGTGAAAAACGCAGAAAAAACGGAGCATTGATGTCATCATCATGTTCATCAATATTGGTAAAACTGTGGTGAAGCACATTGTGCTGAAGTCTCCAAACCTCATTATTTGCTCCAATCAGATTGATGGTATAACCCATGATTTTATTAACAAATTTGTTCTTAGCATAAGCACCATGAATGGCATCATGCATTACGCCCATGCCTATGCCCGCCATTCCAAGTCCGCTAAGAATAAATAAGCCAAATAAGAGAAGCACGCTGGATATTGGCGCGAAAATGATTACGGCCAAAGGAGCAAAAAAAAGCAGTAACATAATGATCGTTTTAAAAACCATTCGTCCATTACCGTATCTACTAATGTTATTGGTTTTGAAGTATTCCGATACACGTTTTTTGAGCGTATCAGAAAAATCAGAGCCTGCTGATTTCGCAAATGATAATTTTTTGATAATTGTAGAATTAAATAAAACTTACTCAATAATGAAGGAAATGCTGCGGGAATAATTCAACTGAAACCTATTACCGGAAACCTTGTAAGAATTCTTAGAGGAAATACTACTTGAACGGATATTACTCACTGCCCATGCAGTGCATTTACTAAATCATTGAACCCAACATCTTTGAGTTACTCAAAAATAAGCATTTTTATGATAACGTTATAATTATTCATTGGATTAGATTCAGCCTCTCACTTCAATTTGTTAGGTATAATATAGAAAACATATCTTTCTTTGTAAACCGTATGAGCTAACAAGTTTGGTTCATATTTAATTGTATTAACAAAAAAGCCTTTAAAATCCATGCATGGATTTTAAAGGCTTTTTTGTTGTTTTTAGCTTCCTAAGGCCTATACCATCGAAACACTTGAGCCGTACTGAGGGACCACTGCGTCCTTTTTACTCAGTTTATGTAACATCTGCATGTGAAGCTTCAATGCCTGCCAAAAGTTTTCATTCTCCTGATAGTTCACGCCATATTCCTCGGCTGTATCCTTTATTATTTGTGTCAAAGGGATATAATGTCCATGGTTTATCTTTGGAAATAAATGATGGACAATATGGATATTGATACCTCCTGTGATCCAGCAAGTAAACTTATTTGTTCTGCTAAAATCCGCTGTAGTTTCCAATACATGAATAAAATAATTGTTTTCAATATTGCCCTCATCATCCGGCAATGGATAGCAAGTACCGTTATACACATGCGTCACTTGAAACAACAATGCAAAACAAAGGCTTGGCAAAAGGTGCATATTGATCCATGCCAACACAATCCAGTACCAAGGCATATTTACCAAAAGCAATGGCAAACCAAGCGTAACAAAATAATAGAAGGCCTTGGACACAAATAAGATCACATATTCTTTAGGAGCGTGTTTGATGTTTTTGTTATTACCAATGCTCAACTCACCAAACATCCATTTATAATCCTTAATCAACACCCAATGGATCATGGCCAGAGCGTACAATATTGGGGTGTAAATATGTTGCCATTTATGTTTTGGCATCCATGGCTCGTGTGGCGTAAACCGGAACATCCCGTGCGTTTCCAGTGTCACGTCAATACCAGCTATGTTTACAAATGAATGATGAGCACCATGCATTTTAGTAAATAAATAACTGTTACCGCCTATAAAATTCATGGTGTATCCAAGAATTGTGTTCCACCGTTTATTTTCAGAATAAGCGCCATGGCATGCATCATGCATGATATTAAAGGCTAGAAATATATTCACAAATCCAAGAGCCAAAAAACCTGCAAATAGAAGGAGAACACTTCCGCTTAGGACATTGGAAATAATTAGGCCAAACATGACAAACCAACTCAGATACCCTAATATCCCTTTTATTTTCACGGTATCATTGGCATAGGGGCTCAGGTTGTTATCCGTAAAATAGTTGTTTACCCTTCGCCGCAATTCCTTTGCAAATTCGTCTTTGGGCTTGGTACTTTTATATTTTACGGTTTTACTTATTGTGGTTCTTTTCAGCATAATTCAAAAACATATTACCTAAAACAAAATTACAATATCTATCGGCAACAATTCAAGCATTAGGCACAAGAATTTTGTTTTCTTTCACATAAGAAAACATCTTCTTTTGTTAAATAATATATATCTGTAAATTTGCTCCTCAAATTCAAAATATACAAATAGTGGGTTCATTTTCACATTTCCATCACCACCATCTTCGTTCCTAGCAGGAGCCATGGATTTTCAATACTTTTTCCCACTATAAACCTTACTTTACATGACAGATAATTCAATAATTAGACTTGCCATTCAACGAAAAGGCCGGCTGAGCGAAGACTCATTGCGCCTGATTAAAGAAAGTGGAATAAAATTTAGCAATGGCACCGGAAAGCTAAAATCAATGGCTCGCAATTTCCCCATCGAATTTCTCTTTTTACGCGATGACGACATTCCCGATTATGTGGCTGATGGTGTTGCCGACATCGGGATTGTAGGTGAAAATGTGGCCCTCGAAAAGGGCAAAAACATTGACAACATCAAAAAATTAGGGTTTTCAAAATGTCGCCTCAGTCTCGCCATCCCAAAAGAAATAGAATACTCCGGGGTAGAGCAATTTCAAAATGCCAGCATTGCTACCTCCTACCCAAAAATTCTACGCACATATTTGGACAAGCACAATGTTAGTGCCGAAATCCATGAAATCTCTGGATCTGTAGAAATTGCACCAAGTATCGGGCTGGCTAGCGGTGTGTGTGATATTGTGAGTTCTGGCAGCACCCTACTGAGCAATGGACTGAAAGAAGTGGAGACAATCCTAAATTCCGAAGCCGTTATCATTGGAAACCAGAACATGAGTGCTGAGAAAAAAGCTACACTGGACAAATTAATTTTTCGGATTGAATCTGTTCAGAGAGGAAAAAACAGCAAGTATATTTTACTCAATGCACCCAATAAAAATCTTGACAAAATCACAGCATTGCTTCCCGGAATGCGCAGCCCAACCGTTGTTCCTCTTGCGGATAAGGATTGGAGCTCCATCCATTCAGTCATCAATGAAGATGATTTTTGGGATGTGATAGAAAAATTAAGGACTGCCGGTGCAGAAGGCATTTTGGTAGTTCCAATAGAGAAAATGATTATATAAAAAATGATTGTACTCAAAAATCCGGTTGGCAATGAACTGCAATCTGCGCTTGCCAGACCGGTAAAAAAGTTAAAAAGCATCAAGAAGATTGTAAAACCAATCTTGAAAAATGTAAAAGAGAAAGGCGATCGTGCGCTGATCAAATACAACTTGGAGTATGATCATGTGCAATTGGATCAACTGATCGTGAGCAGCGAAGAAATTGAAGCTGCTAACAATCTCGTTCCTGAAGATCTCAAAAAAGCGATCACCATAGCGAGTGAAAATATCAGAAAATTCCATGAGGCCCAGAAAACGGAAGATCTGGAAATAGAAACTACACCAGGCGTAGTTTGCCGGCGAAAAAGTGTGGCAATCGAAAAAGTCGGGCTATATATTCCCGGGGGAACGGCACCTCTATTCAGCACTGTATTAATGCTAGCTATTCCGGCGAAGATTGCAGGTTGTCAGGAAATTGTATTGTGTACTCCTCCGAACAAAAGTGGTAAAATACACCCTGCAATATTATTCTGTGCGCAATTGGTGGGAATAGATACAGTCATCAAGATAGGTGGCGCTCAGGCAATCGCTGCTATGGCCTACGGTACAGAAAGCGTCCCTAAAGTGTATAAAATTTTTGGTCCGGGAAATCAGTATGTCACTGCGGCAAAACAGATCGTTGCCGAAAAAGGTACAGCTATCGACCTACCTGCAGGACCATCTGAGGTGGCAGTTTTGGCAGACGAGACGGCCATTCCCGAATTTATAGCTATGGATATGCTATCGCAGGCCGAACATGGAAGTGACAGTCAGGCTGTGCTGGTCTCTACCAGCAAATCAGTTATGGAAATGACCCTAAAATCCATAGAAAAGCAAGTCATAAACCTTCCGAGAAGGAAAATGGCTGAGGCAGCATTAGAAAATAGTGTTGCCATTTTGGTAGATGATAAGAAAATCGCCATCGATATTATCAACGCTTACGCTCCTGAGCATTTAATCTTGTCTGTAAAAAACGCAGAGAAAGCAGCTGATAAAATAATCAATGCAGGATCCGTTTTCCTTGGCAACTATTCCCCGGAATCAGTCGGAGATTATGCGTCGGGAACAAACCATACTTTGCCAACAAATAATGCCGCCTTGGCTTATAGCGGGGTTTCAATAGATAGTTTTGTTAAAAAAATAACCTATCAAAAACTGAGCAAGTCGGGTTTGAAAAAACTCGGGCCAATAGTAATAACTATGGCAGAAGCCGAGGGACTTATGGCTCATAAACTGGCAGTTTCTGTTCGATTGGATTATCTCAAGAAAACTGATGGAGCTTAATAAATTACTCAGGCCACATCTGCTGAACCTTACCCCCTATTCCTCTGCAAGGGATGAATTTAAGGGAGAGGCAGACGTATATCTCGATGCCAATGAAAATGCTTTTGGCTCTACGTCCTCTGATAATTACAGACGATATCCCGATCCATATCAGTCTGAACTTAAGGCTATTATCGGGAAAATAAAAAACATCGATAGTGAGTATATTTTTTTAGGCAATGGCAGTGACGAACCCATCGACTTGTTGATTAGGGCACTTTGCACTCCGAGTAGGGATAAAATTATTATCACCCCTCCCACTTATGGAATGTATGAAGTCAGTGCCAATATCAATGATGTAGAAATCATTAAAATTCCATTAACAGCTGATTTCGAGCTAGAAACAGATAAAATATTGGAAGCCATAGACTCTGATGTGAAAATTATATTCCTGTGCTCTCCTAACAATCCTACCGGCAACAGCATGGAAAAAAAGGATATTTTGAGGGTTGTAAAAGCATTCAGTGGTTTAGTAGTTTTAGACGAAGCATATATAGATTTTTCTTCGCAGCCAAGCTTTATTCCTGAATTGCAAAGTGATGAGAATCTGGTGGTTTTACAAACATTTAGCAAAGCATGGGGTTTGGCGGCATTAAGACTGGGGATGGCGTTTGCGAATCCCGAGATCATCAAGGTATTGAACATGATCAAGCCTCCGTACAACATTAGCGGAGCCACACAAGAATTGGCTTTGGATGCTTTGAAGAATGAGGACAAACTGGCTTCGATGGTGCAAGATATTTTAGCGCAAAAAAAGCGTCTAAAATCCATGCTTTTGGAGCTGCCCTCTGTCATAGAGGTATATCCGAGCGATGCCAATTTTCTTTTGGTAAAAGTGGCCAAAGCCCATGAAATTTACCTTAAATTGATTGCTGGAAAAGTAATTGTGCGCGATCGTTCCAAGGTTGCACTTTGTGAAGATTGTCTCAGGATAACCGTGGGGACGGCTGAAGAAAATAAGGCATTGATTGCGGAATTAAAAAGGGTGAGCTGATTTACTGGTTAATATTCTAAAAAAAAGCCCGTAAAATCCATGCGTGATTATATTGGCTTTATAATTGAATTATGCCATGAAACAAGCCATGCATGTGATAATTATTGAGACGCACAAAAGAATGATTTTTTTTCAGTAGATGAAATGTGTCAGCAAAATATAAACAGATGAAAAAAATATTATTTATAGATCGTGACGGCACCATCATCAATGAGCCTAAGGAAGATTTTCAGATTGATTCGCTGGAAAAGCTGGAGTTCATTCCAGGTGCTATATCCAACTTAAAAAAAATCCGTGAGGAATTGGATTACCTTTTTGTGATGGTGACCAATCAAGACGGACTGGGAACGAGTTCATTTCCGGAAGAAACATTTTGGCCAGCGCACAACAAAATGCTCAAAACACTCGAAGGTGAAGGAATTATTTTTGACGAAATCTTGATCGACCGATCTTTTGAAAAGGAGAACCTACCGACACGAAAACCTGCAACGGGCTTGTTGAAGCATTATATGAATGGCAGCTATGACTTAGCTAATTCGTACGTGGTTGGTGACCGTGCTACGGATATCCAGTTGGCAAAAAACCTAGGCACCAAAGCTATTTTTATAGCTGACAGCCCTAACGAAACGGCTGATTTCTCCACCAACAAATGGGATGATATTTATAAATATCTAAGGATGCCGGACAGAATTGGAGTCGTTTCACGTAAAACCAATGAAACTGATATTCAGATAGAAGTAAACCTTGATGGAACTGGCAAAACTGATATGGATACGGGCTTGGCCTTCTTCGATCATATGCTGGATCAAATAGGTAAACACGCCGGAATAGACCTAAAAATCCATGTAAAAGGAGATTTGCATGTAGATGAACATCACACAGTAGAAGATACCGCTATCGCCCTTGGCGAAGCATTTTTAAAGGCTCTTGGTGATAAAAAGGGAATTAACCGATATGGTTTTATACTTCCTATGGATGATTCACTGGCACAGGTAGCTTTGGATTTTGGTGGCAGGCCGTGGTTGGTTTGGGAGGCAGAATTCAAACGTGAAAAAGTTGGAGACCTACCCACGGAAATGTTCTTCCATTTCTTTAAATCCTTTGCAGATGCTTCCAAAAGCAATCTAAATATAAAAGTGGAAGGCGACAACGAACACCACAAAATCGAAGCAATTTTCAAAGCTCTTGCCAAAAGCATTAAAATAGCTATCAAGCGCAATGAAAACGAATTGAACAAATTACCAAGTACTAAAGGATTGTTATAACCATGACCAATCAACAATATATAATTGAAACCATAGCCAATGAACCAAATCTCAAAACATACGCTGAGATTGGCTTGACATTTTTGGCAATAGTATTATTTCTGATAGCAAAAAAAATCGTAAGAAAGCTGATAAAACTCCATGCGATAAAAAATGAGCATTCAGAATCGCGAATGACGTATATGGTCAAGGTGGCCAATTTTGGACTTGTACTGATTTTGATTTCGATAATAGCTGTCGTTTGGGATATTTCCTTCGAAGGGATATCCCTTTATCTCGCGTCCATATTTACAGTGATAGGTGTGGCCCTCTTCGCCTCTTGGTCACTCCTGAGCAACATCACTGCTTACATGATCATCTTTTTTTATTTTCCATTTAAAATCGGGTCCAATATAAGGATATTGGATGGTGATAATTCCGTGGAAGGTAAAGTGGAAGATTTGACTTTGTTTTTTATAAAAATCAAGTTGATTTCAGGGGAAGTGATGACATACCCCAACAATCTTGCAATACAAAAACCGATCAAGGAGTTGTAGTCATGGTGATTCGTCAAAAGCAAATAATTTTTAAATCTTCAAATTCTATTAAGTTAAATACTATTTTTGCAGCATGTCTGAGCAAATATTAATTATAGATTTTGGATCACAATATACTCAATTGATCGCGCGGCGCGTTCGAGAGCTCAATGTATATTGTGAAATCCATCCCTTCAACCACCTTCCGGAAAAACCTGAAAACCTGAAAGGGGTCATATTATCTGGGAGCCCCTGTTCTGTACGGGATGAGAACGCCCCCAATCTTGACCTTAATCCTTACCGTGGCGAAGTGCCAGTACTCGGGGTTTGTTATGGTGCTCAGCTTTTAGTTCATCAAAATGATGGCATCGTTACTCCTTCTGAAATTCGCGAGTATGGCCGTGCAAGATTAGAAAAAATGGACCAACATTATGATTTGCTCAAAGAGATGACACTTGGCAATCAGGTATGGATGTCACACGGAGATACCATCTCTAAGTTACCTTCCAGTTTTACAAACATTGCCAGCACAGCAGATGTAGCCAATGCCGCTTTCAAATTGAACGGCGAAGAAACTTACGGAATTCAATTTCATCCTGAGGTTACACATACTGAAGAAGGTAAGACATTGCTTAGAAACTTCGTAGTGCATATCTGTGGTTGTGAACAAGACTGGACCCCAGATATTTTTGTAGAAAGCACGGTTGAGGATTTGCGGAATAAACTGGGAAACGACAAAGTTGTGCTTGGTCTATCTGGCGGAGTAGATTCTTCTGTAGCGGCCGTGTTGATCCATCAGGCTATTGGCAAAAATCTATATTGCATTTTTGTAGACAATGGACTTTTGCGCAAAAATGAGTTTGAAGAAGTGCTTCATTCATACAAAGACATGGGGCTGAATGTGAAAGGAGTTGATGCTAAAAATGCTTTTTATGCGGCATTAGAGGGCTGCGTCGATCCTGAAGACAAGCGTAAGGCCATTGGCAAAACATTCATAGATATATTTGATGAAGAATCGCATAAGATTCAAGATGTAAAATGGTTGGCTCAGGGAACTATCTATCCCGATGTGATCGAATCCGTTTCTGTCAATGGCCCATCTGCCACCATCAAATCTCATCATAACGTTGGTGGACTTCCTGAAAAAATGAACTTGAAAGTAGTCGAACCATTAAATACGCTCTTTAAAGATGAAGTGCGGCGGGTTGGCCGAACTTTGGAGATTCCTGATAACATTCTGAACCGACATCCATTTCCAGGCCCAGGACTGGGTATTAGGATTATCGGTGAAGTGACTGCTGAAAAAGTACGTATCCTACAAAATGTAGATTATATTTTCATTAATGGCTTAAAGGAAAGAGGTCACTATGATCAAGTATGGCAAGCCTTGGCAGTACTTTTACCAATTCAGTCAGTTGGCGTGATGGGCGACGAGCGTACTTATGAAAATGTGGTGGCACTTAGAGCCGTTAGCAGTGTGGATGGCATGACAGCTGATTGGAGCAAACTGCCATATGATTTTCTTGCCGACATATCCAATAAAATAATTAACAATGTAAAAGAAGTAAATAGAATTGTGTATGATATCAGTTCTAAACCTCCTGCTACCATAGAATGGGAATAAATAAATTGATGATGATCCGATCTTTTCATATTGCCTTTTCTTTGTTGCTTATATTCTCTTCGGGAAATATTTGGGCACAAAAAAATGCTTCTTCTGAAGCCCAATTGAAATATTCCAATGCATATGAATTGATGGAATTGGGTAAATATGGGCTGGCAATGCAGGCATTCAAGCCTTTGACCAGCGTGTTTGAAGGCAACGGCTATGAGAAAATGGCATCTTATTATTATGCTGTTTCCGCATATCGAAATGATCAGAAGCACGTTGCCAGAGATATGTTTCTCCAATTGCACAAGAGCTATCCCAACTGGGAAAACCGCGATGAAGTTTCGCTTTGGCTCACCAATATATATCTCGATGAAGGTGATTATAAAAATGCATTGACTAGTGCTGCATACATTAAGGACAAGGAATTAATCCAACAGGTAAATGTCTTAAAAGGTAATTACCTGAATGGGTATAATTACCACCAATTAGATAGTATGCTCAACTTGTATTCATCAGACAAAATAATTGCTACTACCCTAGCCGATAAAATAATAAAACTTCCCTTAGGAGAGCAAGATCGAGAGCAATTGGCAAGTATCGTCGCTACTTTCAATTTGGATACGTCAAAATACAGGGTAAATGAAGATATAAAATCTACTAAAAAAGATAAATATCAGGTGGCAGTTTTGTTGCCGTTTTTGACAGAAGATGTTAAAAACAACACCAAACACCTTTCAAATGAATTTGTGATCGAGTTGTATGAAGGACTGCTCATGGGAGAAGCACATTTAAAACAACTGGGGATTAATATTACCCTACATCCGTATGACACAAAAAAAGACAGCCAAACTACAGCTCAAATTCTGGAATTGGATGAACTGAAATTTATGGATTTAATTATCGGTCCGCTGTTTCCTGATCCGGTAAAACTGGTCTCAGATTTTGCTTTTGAAAACCAAATCAATATGATCAACCCCCTTTCGAGCAATTCTGAAATTATCGGAAATAACCCTTATGCCTTTTTATTTATGCCTTCGACAGAAAATATGGCCAAGCAAGCAGCAGACTACGTTGCGGAAAATATTTACAACAAAAATGCTATGATTTTCCATGAAAACAACCCTAAGGATTCTGCTCTCGCTTACAACTACAAAAAAGACATCGAATCCCATGGATTTACCACATGTCATATTCAGGCTGTGGCAGTAGAAGACGCAAAAGATATTCTTGATATTCTAACCAATACCGCTTCTATCGAATTCGACGCCAATGAATTTGATGCTAAAGAGCTACAGCAAAAAGCTGAAAGCAATTTACGTATTACTGAAAAGGATTATCTTATGATTCAGCCTGACAGCATTGGCCATGTATTTGTAGCTTCCAATTCACCCGCCTTAGTAGCAAATACAATTACAGGCCTTGAAACGCGTGGAGATACAATCCAATTGATAGGAATGGAAAGTTGGCTGGATCAGCGGGTAATTTCAATTGGTGGCATGGATAGGCTAAAAACACACCTCATCGCTCCAACTCATATTGATAAATCCAATCCCATCTACCTTGAAATCAACACCTTATATGAGGAAAGATTTAATGCCTATCCTTCCAAAAACTTTTATATCGGATATGAAACGATCTGCACTATGGGAAAGATAATGTATCAAATGGGAAGTCTTTTCCAATTTGATGCCGGCATCAATAATTTCGTCAAAGGTGAAGTTTTTCAGGGCTTGCTTTATGGAGATGAGAAAAGCAACCAATATGTACCCATCGTCACCTTTAAGAATTCAGAACTGATTGTAGAAAATCCGAAAAAATAATTCTTTTGAGGTGTTCGGAAGGAGTATTAAAATCAAATAGCTTTATGATGCAGGTGGTTTAAGAGTTATGCTCCGAATCTTTTAGGTTTACTCCACTTTGATAAAACTCATTTCTAATGCTCTTATTAAAGCATAATAAAAATGAAATCAAAAAGTTATTATCTTTGACCTATAAGAATTGATTTTTGATTTATGAGGCTTCCTTTTCTACTATCTACCCCCCTGCTACTTTTCTTCTTTGTTATCAATGGATACAGCCAACACACCTTGGTAAACGAATACAATGCCGACAGCACCATTCGGTCAGAAGGTCTAATAAATCAAGAAAATATTAAACAAGGCAGTTGGACCTACTACGACATGTATGGAAAAGTAATCCAGAAAGGTAGATTTGACGAAGGTAAGCGTGTTGGCATTTGGCTAGCTTATGACGCCACCGGCAATATTGTAATGGAAACGGAATATAAAAACAATATAACCGATGGTATACTCAGAAAATATTATCCCGGTCATAAAATAAAGGAGGAAGGGGAAATCAAAAATAACGTCCGTGTGGGATATTGGAGAGAATACCATAGGAATGGTGACATTCAGGTTTCGGGCAATTATCGTAACGGTATGAAAGTTGGAAAATGGGAAACTTTTTTTGAAAACGGCAATCTTCAAAGTGAATCACTTTACACCAATGATTCGCTGAACGGAAAATTTACGAGCTACCTTGTACAGGGCCAAAAACGTATCGAAATGGAGTACAAAATGGGCGAGAAATATGGCCCATTTGAAGAGTATTTTGAGAATGGACAGTTAAAACGTGTGGGATTTTATCAGAATGACAAGGAAGTTAGCGATTGGAAAGAGTATTATGACAATGGAAATGTAAAATCAGAAGAAAAGTATAAAGAGGGCCTTCCTATAGATAAGTGGACCTATTACTACCCATATTCAAATATTCAAAAAGAAATCCAGTTTGAAAATGGCCTTCTGGAAGGTGAATATATCGAGAATTTTCCTGAGGGCGGAAAAAGTGTCATTGGCCAATACGAGGAAGGATTGAAAACAGGGGTATGGTATAATTACCATGAAAATGGAAAGATCTATTCTTTTGGAGAATATATATCAGACCAAAGAACTGGAAACTGGAAATACTTTGATGTTAAAGGCACTTTGATCGCTGAGGGAACTTTTGAAAACAATCTGGAATCCGGGCAATGGTATTTTTACTTTGCTACAGGATCTCTAAAAACCATCGGCTCTTATAAAGAAGGAAAAGAGGATGGATTGTGGGGAAATTTCCATGAAAACCATGTGTTGCGCATCGAAGAGCACTGGGACAATGGAAAACTGATGAGCGCCGGTCCATATTTTACTGCATTCGGCGATTCACTTTCCTCGGGATCTTTAAGTAATGGCCATGGAATTTTGAAGCATTATTTTAACAATGGCACTTTAAAGGAAGAGTTTACCTACGAAAATGGGGCGAAAAATGGGATAGCCAAATTGTATTCTGAAAAAGGCAAACTAGCGGCAGAAGGCAGTTATGTGGATAATAAAAAAGAGGGCTTGTGGAAATACTATCACAGCAATGGCAACGTAGAATCACAGGGAGATTATAAAAATGACGAACTGGAAGGACTCTGGGTATTTTTCAACAAATCCGGTACGGCCATAGATAAAAAGAATTATACCAAACTCAGGCTTATTGAAGAAGCGATGGAATAAGCTGAAAAGCCTTTAAAATCCATGGATTTTAAAGGCTTTTCTTTTGTCAAATAAGGACAGGCAGCACACTAAACTTATGACCGATGAAAAAAAATGGTTACAGCAAATCACAGAGGGAGATCAAAATGCCCTAAATTTGTTATTCAACCATTATTCTTCAAAAGTTTACAATACCACGATTAGTTATACCAAAAATGCTGAAGATGCAGAAGAATTGGTTCAGGACATCTTCGTCACTATTTTCGAAACAGCACACAAGTTTAGATTTGATTCATCGGTAAGTACCTGGATCTACAGAATCACCATCAATAAGTCTCTGGATTTCTTGAGAAAGAAGAACAGTAAAAAGCGTCTGGGTATTTTTACTTCTATATACAAAAAAGACTCTTCTGAAATCATCATAGAACCTGTGGACTTTGTGCACCCAGGTGTGAAAATGGAAAATATCGAAGATGCAAAACTGCTTTTTCGAGTCATCGATCAGTTATCAGAAAACCAGAAGACAGCATTTATACTCGCACAAATCGAAGAATTGTCACAAAAGGAAACGGCAGAAATAATGGATATAACTAGAAAATCTGTAGAATCGCTGGTGCAAAGAGCGAAAGCCAATCTGAGAATCGCATTAGAAAATTATTACCCGGGGCGAGGGAATTCATCAAAAAATACGTCAAGATAATTATGGAACAGTGGAAGAATAAAATCATGAATAGCCTGGAAGGTATGGAAAGGGCCCAACCACCCGAGGATACTTTTCTAAAAATCCAGCAAACAATATCCAATCGCAAGGTCAAAGATCGGAAGCAATGGATGTCAATTGCTGCTACAATAGCCTTGATTATCTGTACCAATATTTATGTTGTTTCAGACTATTTTAATGGAAGCAGCACTACTTCTGAAACCACTTCGAGTTATACTCCTGTAGTATCAAATTTTAACATCTACGCAAATGAACAGTAATTCGTTATACAAAGTCGGATTGATCATCATGATCATCATTAATGGATTTTTGATATATTTTTTGATCCAAAACCATCCAAAGGGCCCTATGCATGCTCGTGGCATGGAACGTACGGACTTAAAGGAAAAAATCAGTAAACAGCTAAATCTTAGTCAAACTCAAAAAGAACAATATTTTCAACTGGCTAGAGAACATCAAGAAAAAATGGTTAAAATGGATCGTCAGCAAAAAGAGCTGATTAAATCCTATTTCAGTTTTTTAATTGAACCATCACCAAATGCTGAAACCCAAAAGCAAGTTTTGGCTCAATTAAGCAACTTGGAATCTCAAAAAATCAATATAACGTTTGAGCATTTTGAAAATTTAAAAGCATTGTGTAACCATGAACAAAAAGCTCAATTTGGATTAGTTATGGGTGATATTATGAATGTGTTAATTAGGGAAGAAAAAAAATTACCTCCTCCTCCAAGGGATAGATAATCTATGGATTTTAAAGGCTTTTTTTGCTGTGAGTCGTTATTCTGATACGTTTTATTATTTAATACGAACAAAATATTCATCATAATATTCGAATCCACCATCATTGTGAATCACTAAAGTATCTTGCTTGAACCAATACTCATAAGTGTTTTCCCAATCCTCACCATTTAGATTTGTACCAAAAATAGTAATGTCATTTTCGCTAATATTATAGCTGCTTCTTGCCGTTTCGTTGCCTAAATAATCATATAAAACTTTTACTCTATTTTTAGTATATTCCTCAACCCTTTGATTATTTATATCTATCCAATAATTACCACCCATCATTAAATTAAAACCTTTAACCAATTGCCATTTTCCAATTATTTCATTGAAATCAGAATCCGTTTTTTGACAGCTTACAATAAGAGTGAGGCCTACTGAAAGTACAAATATTATTCTTTTCATTATCTAATAAGCTTTTCTAACCAAAAACATCTCAAGGCTCAAATGGCATACCTTCAGACCTCAGCTCATCAATCTTTGATTTCACCACACAAACGTCTGAAAATCCATGCTTGGCCATGATGGTTGCAGCTCGCCCGCTGCGAATCCCTGATTTGCAATACACCACATATTTTTGAGATTTGTCCAATCCAGATAAACTATTTTCAAAGGAACTATCTTTCACGTCTATCATCTTTGCACCGGCTACATGCCCAGAAGCATACTCTTCAGGCGTGCGCACATCTAATATTTTGACATCTGCTAAATCCATGGATTTGAAGGCCTTTGCATCCATCGTGCAAGCAGAATTATCTGCTGGTCTTTTAGCCTCGCACATTATCGTCAATGCCAAAACGGCGAGACTAACAATATTGATATAAACAATTTTCCTAATCATGATCAATGTGGTAATTTTTCTTGTAACAGACCATAAACCCACGCGCCAAATACTGCGAACACCATTATAACGATAAATACGCTATATCCATTTCCAATCAATGCGAAGATAGGTCCGGGACATGCTCCGGTCAAGGCCCAACCCAATCCGAAAAGCACACCTCCAAAGATTACTCCTTTGTTATAAGGTTTTATCGGGAAATTGAGCTTTTCGCCGTTTGTGGCCAAGACATTAAATTTCTTTAACAAAAATATAGATATAATTCCAATCACTACCGCAGATCCGATGATTCCATACATGTGAAAAGACTGAAAGCGGAACATCTCCTGAATCCTAAACCACGAAATAACTTCTGCTTTGGTCAGGATGATCCCGAAGGCAATCCCGAATATTAAGAATTTTATATTTTTCATCGCTAAAACAAGTATGGTAGAAGAAAGTGCGTCATGATCAAGCCACCAATAAAAAAGCTGATGGTCGCGATCAGCGATCCAAACTGTAAATTTGACAGCCCGGAAATGGAATGCCCTGAAGTACAACCATTGGCGTAGCGCGTGCCAAAGCCCACCAAAAAGCCTCCTAAAGCCATGAAAATAAACCCATTCCAACTAAGCAAGTTCTCCCATGAAAATAAATCTTTTGGGACGTAAGAGGCAAAATCTGTCACTCCGAGTGCTTTCAGATCATTGACCGTTTCCATGGAAATTTGTACCTTTTCGCTGTCCATCAATACCTGCCCGCTAAGGAAGCCACCTATAACCACCCCACCAACAAAGAATAAATTCCATTTTTCACTTTTCCAGTCGTACTTAAAATACTTGATATCCAGTGGTACGCACATGGCGCAGATATGGCGTAATGAAGATGAAACTCCAAATGCTTTATTTCCAAATACCAAGAGCAACGGGACCATCAGTCCAATCAGCGGCCCGGTAATGTACCAAGGCCACGGTTCCTTAATCAATTCTATCATTCTAAACTTTTAAAAAAATTCTATCCTACAAATTCCAACTTATACGTATAAAAATAATTACTGTTTGATAGTCTCCAACTTTTCATTTCTCAGTTGCGTAGGGCATTTCCCTGCAATCAACTCCAAATCGCTATCTTCTCGGATTTTAGCAAAACCGCCATGGATATTTACCACATTTTTGAATCCATGATTGGTCAAAATCGAAGAGGCAATCATGGAGCGATATCCACCTGCGCAATGCACAAGGTATTTTCCATCTTTATCCAGTTCGTTCAATCTATTTTCAATGTCAACCAAAGAAATATTAATCGCTCCGGATACGTGTTCTGTTTCCGCTTCCGTGCTCCTACGCACATCGAGAATTTCATAGCCTTGATGGATATAACCGGACATTTCGTTGGCTTCGATGGATTTTATGGTCTGTATTTCCTTATCTGCATTTTGCCAAGTTTGCATCCCACCTTCCAAATATCCAGATACATTTTCAAATCCTACCCTGGCCAGCCTCAGTACCGATTCATGCTCTTTACCTAATTCTGTGATCAAAATGAGTTGTTTATCCATGGGAATCAAAGACCCAACCCAAACAGCAAACTGGCCATTCAATGGAATATTGATGGATTTTATGATCGATCCCTGTTCGTACTGCCCTTCCTGTCTTGTATCCAGCACTAATGCCCCATTACTAATTGCACTTTCAAACCCCTCTAAATCCATGGGTTCAAGATTGCGCTTCAACACTTCATCTATATTTTGATAGCCCTCGCGGTTGATTCTAGCATTTTCCGGGAAATAGGCAGGAGGTTCTGGAATACCATCTGCGACTACTTCCACAAACTCTGCTTTGCTCATTGGCTGCAAAGCATAATTCATTTTGCGCTGTTCGCCAATAGTGGAAACCGTCTCGCTGCTCATATTCTTGCCGCATTGTGATCCGGCACCATGAGCCGGATAGACAATCACGTCATCTGGCAAAGGAAGTATTTTATCATGCAAAGAATCATACAAAAGCCCTGCGAGGTCTTCTTTGGTCAAATCGCTTTTTATTGCCAAATCCGGCCTTCCTACATCCCCAATAAACAGGGTATCTCCTGTAAAAACCGAATGCTGTTTTCCCTGTTTATCGAACAATAAAAACACACTAGATTCCATGGTGTGTCCAGGAGTGTGTAGTACTTGAATCTCAACATCCCCTAAAACAAATCTTTCTCCATCCTCGGCTATGTAGCTCGAATAGTTTGTTTTGGCTGTCGGGCCAAAAATAAGCCTGGCACCAGTCTCACGAGCCAGATCCAAATGTCCCGAAACAAAATCAGCATGAAAATGTGTTTCCAATACGAATTTCAATTTTGCTCCTCTTTTTTCGAGCATATCTAAATATGGTTGCGTTTCACGCATAGGATCGATGATTGCAGCCTCTCCGTTGGATTCGATGTAGTAGGCAGCTTCTGCCAAACATCCTGTATATAATTGTTCTACGTACATTTTATTTCTCTTTATAATCTTCAAATCATTTCACATTTATTCATGCATTCAATTACTGACACGACTTCTTTTAGTTTCAAAAAGTAATACATGTTTTTACCCTCGCGCTCGCTTCCCAATATTCCTGTCAATTTCATATTGGAAAGGTGGTGAGAAGTTAGGGATTGCTCCGAACCCAGCTTCTGACATATTTCATTGACGCAAAGCCTGTCATTTTCCATTAGCAAACTGATCACATTGATGCGCAATGGATGCGCAATGGTTTTTAGTATAAACGCGACTTTCTCAAGTTTCTCAGGACTAATGGCAGATTGCCCCCCCTGTATTTCCTCTTTAACTTCACTCATAGTTTTAAACTTCACTATTAATACGCAAACATATGAACATATGTTTATATATAAAATATTAATTTTTCATATTTGACTTTTATCGTAATTATTCTACACAACACATCTAATTTATCTACAGGAATATGGATATTAGCAGCTATAAAAAATCACAAAGCATGGCCGGGAAAAGAATAATGTCAGATAATAACATGAGGGTTGGGAAAAGCTATTCCCTGACCAACTATGGAGAAACCACGGATTTCATGGTGGTGGAAACTACCGGGCGTGAAGATTTCAAAATCAAGGATTTGTTTACGATGGAGCTCTCTCAATATAACGACCTCATAAAGTACGGTCGTGGTCAAGATTTTGAATTATTTGAATTGTGATTCAAATAAAAAGAGGGTTACTCAGACAAGCAACCCTCTTTCCTTATTTCAACTTAAATGAGATTGGCAGCATCATGCGCACTTTCACAGGTACCCCTCTTTGCTTTCCCGGATTCCATCTCGGTGACATATTAACGATGCGCAATACTTCTTCATCACAACCACCCCCGATTCCCCTAACCACTTTTATATCGCTCAAGCTTCCATCTTTATCAATGATAAATTGGACAAACACTTTTCCTTCAATTCCAATTCTCCGTGCTTGTGCAGGGTATTTGAGATTTTCTGCAACAAATTTGTAGAATTCTCTGATCCCTCCATCGAAAGAAGGCATCGTTTCGACCATTTCATGAACGATTTCTACTTCTTCATCTGGCGGAGGAGCAAAAGCAACTTCTTCTATGACATCATCATTTGCAATATCGAAAGAGAACGCCACTTCGTCCACATCTATCTCTTTGTCATCAGGCACCTCGATAAGTGTTATCTGTTTGGGTTTTGGCTTGGGGGGAGGCTCATGCCGGGTATTGGGCAATAATAGCAACTCATCGGTAATGGTGTAATTATCAAGATCCACCACGGATTCTGTTGAAATGGACTCCCACTCAAAAGCGGTGATCACCAAGAGCAGACTCAATACCAGCCCTATGTTAAAAAACAGGACATACTTTCCCTTATAATCCACATTTGGATTCTTCTTTAGTTCCATGATTTTAAAATTTTAGTTAAACAAAGATTATTAAAAATGGGGCCCCTATATTGCTAAAGTTTATAAACCGTATTTTTCGTTGCTTTTAAATTATAACTTACTGCTTCTTGACTATCAGGCAGTTTCTTCTTTTGCTTTGAATCCAATGCGAAGTATGCCAACAAAAGGGCGATTGCCCATATCAAGAGACCTACCGCCAAAATCCATCCCTTGGTTCTTTTCTTACTCGACAAATCATAATTCCCAATAAGATTTTGAAAGTTCTTATGTCTGTCAATCTTACTTTGAGTAAATTTATTTCTCCTTACCCGAATATCAAATCTGGTCATGCTTCCCTCCTTTCTAACAGTTTTCGTAATTTATCGATAGCTCGATAGGTTCTCATTTTTGCATTTGATTCTGTGATATCCAATATAAATGCGATCTCAGCGAAATTTTTGCTTTCAAAATACCTCAGTTCCAATGCGACAATATCTGATTCACTCATCTGACGCATTTGCTTGATAATGAAATCTATATCGAACTCATGCTCTTCTTCAACGTTTTGCTCAATCAAGTTTTCAAACTCTTGAGCATCGAAACTAAAAATCACTCTTTTTTTAGTCTGCTGATAATGTCTATTTACTTCATTCGAAGCAATTCTATATAGCCAGGCAGAAAATGGCACTCCTCTGAACTTATATTTTTTCAGGTTTTTCAGAGCCTTCCAAAATGTCTGAGATGTTATATCTGCTGTAATTTCCTCATCATCAATTTTCCGGAATATATAATTAAAGATCGCCGCAAAGTATCGATCATATAAAACCTGAAACTCGGCAGGATCCTTCACCGCACGCTGTACTGCTTCAAATTCCTTTTGGATATCCTCCTGAGTTATATTTCTATCGTTCTCGATGATTTTATTGTTCATTATTATATTCATAATCGCAACGACATATCAAAAGTAACAATCTGGATAAAAAAATATTACTGAAGTTTGTACTTGTAACCTGAAGCTGGGTAGAAAACACCTTTGGTGATCCCTATGGAAGGGCGAGGCAAAAAAAGCATCAAAAACCCATGAAATCTATAGATTGAAAGTCCTGCTGTGCAGGCATGGGTGAGGTCTAGAGAAGTATTAATTAGTACCTAAATGGATAACCCCATAGTTTCTTTCAAATAGATTATGGCTTCCAAATGGTAGCGGCGATGTAGCGTTCAGGTTTTAGCTTGTCTTGAAAATAATACAAAGTAACTACCTTCCCATCCGGACGCTGCACAGAACGCACGTAGCCAATATTCCGTCCGGCACCATCATCTCTTAACACTTTTTCATTTGACCAAGATATGCCTTTGTCTTTGCTGAACTTAGCAGCAATCCGATACGGTTCTGCGCGGACGCCATATGTAAGACATAGCCTTCCGTCTTTCAGTTTTATCAAACTCGGAGGATTACCCTCTCCAAGGTCATCAATTGGAGGATCTAGCAATGTCCAATTCTTTCCGGCATCACTGCTCGACCAAGCATCAATCCATCTATGGGTATTTTCCCTTCGTCGGATTGTTGTGATAAATTCAGTTTCAGAAAGTTTCACGCTGGAAGGCATGATACCAAAACCATCAGGCTCTGGCCCAATATTCCCAACTAATTCCCATGACACCCCCCCATCTCGCGTGATGGTGCAGATAGGTCTCCCCTCACTTTTATCAGTTTTGGATTGGGATAAAAATGCCATACAAGTGTGATCGTCAAGTACGATATAGTCTGTTCTGGCCAGCACATCAGACATCCCGGAAACCAATAAATTAAACGGGCCTTTCCAAGAATGGCCTCGATCATACGAATAATAAAACACCGATGGACCTGTATTGTAATTCAAAAAACGCATAGTCATGGCAAAATCGGGATGTTGAAAATTAATTGGCTCTGAAAGGCCTACAGGTTCTTTTCTATTGGAATAAACCGGCTCTATTCCATGAAGACTGGAACCTCTAGCAACCAAAATCCCATCTGCGGAAGGATCTTCTATCTTCCAGGATTCACCTCCATCTAAGCTACGGGCAAACAAAGTCTCTTCTGGCCTTTCCCGATCAATATTGTGCATGGTATTTCCAAGGTCTTTATGAAACCCGCGATCAAAACCCACAAGAATTTCATTGTTCCAAGACCAAATACCAAAGTTGGCAGGCCATCCACTAAACATGCCTTTCTCAAATGAAACTTCGACATGCTGGATTTCCTCTTGCTTCGTAGAATTTGAATTCTCACCCTGCTTATTAGGACTTTTACAAGAAATTAATGATCCAAAGATTACAAGGACTGCAATAAGTTTGTACATGTTATATATTTTAATCGAAGTAAAAACTACTTGAATTTAAAAGCCCTTTTACCAATCATGGAAAAACAATGCTTTTTCCATCGTATAATCTCACTATAGAACAGAAGAATCCGACAATATATTATTTACTCAAATCCTTATAATATAAATCCTTTGCTTCGATTCTCATGCCCGGATTGTGGCATTGCAAAGCAAAAAATCCTTTTTTGTATTCCTCGTCGGTATATGTCATCACAAGTTTGTTCTTCACCCATATCTGGATTTTAGGACCAACGGCTTTTACACGCATGGTAAACCACTCTCCATCCTTCGTGATCATTTCAGAGGCTTTTCCTGTCGGTGCTCCCGGCTTCCATAGCCAACCTGTAAATGCCTCTTGATTGTGACAGATTTGCGCTTCGTATCCCCTTGGGTATCCATCAGGATTATCTGCTGGAGGATTGCTTCTAAAATACATTCCACTGTTACCGCCGCCGCCTTGGTCCGTCAAACGGAAAGTTCCTTTCACTTCTAGATCAGTTAATTCGGGAGTAGCATAAATATGTCCATTGGCTCCCTCGCCAATCATCACACCGTCTACTACTTTCCATTCAGCCTTTCCACGAATTGTCCACCCTTCGAGGTCTTTACCATTAAACATGGATTTCCAACCCTTTTTCTGGCCGTATGAGCATAATGGCACGGTAAGGATAAGTACTAATATTATAAGTTGCTTTTTCATGGTTTTAATATAGTATATCTTAGTTTTCAATAAGTTTATGGTAACGTGCCATATAATATGGCAACAAATAGAATGTCCCTTCTTGCTCCGAGCTTCCGCCACCAACTTCTCTATATTCTAACGCAAATCCATCTCTGTCTTGTCTTACATGCCCCCGTTCATCCACTGGCACGGCATAAGTATCATACCTCCATCCCATTTTTGGAGATTCACCGGGTGTAGGGTCTATCTGTATATCCAATCGGTGTGTATTGTCCATCGGATATCCGATCAAATCCAGAGGAATTCGTTGCAAAGTTTCTTCAATATCTCCTACCCTTGCATCCCAATTATTATAAAGCTTCACTTTCGCAGGGGCGTATAATTTATTTTCAGGAAAAACAGTTTGCGGATCAAAGATACCTGTAGCAGCTTTCTCGTCAAACTTTTGGCAAAGAGCAGCATAGATTGTATTCCAAAAGGCATTTTTCTGTTTACTGATGTGCATCCAAGCATATTCCAAAGATTCGCGGTACATCAACAATAGCTCCAGGTCCTGTTCATAATTGATCAATCCATAAAAACTCATGAGCGACAAGTTATTGTCCCACGGCACCACATTGTCCGGTGGAAAAAATTCTTTGGCATGCATGGCATTAATATGATAGTCGTGTTCGTCCCGAAGCATTTTGGCCGTGGCCTCATATTTAGGATCTCCCGTTACGTGACTCGCTACATTGAGAAACGAAAGCATCATCATGGAATTCAGCCCCCTTTGATCCCACCCCCAGAATGAACCTACATATTCTGGAGAGAAACTCCCCCATCTCGTTGGCTTGCCATCATAATCCATGAGCACGAACCCATTGCGAATGAGGTGATCAGTAATATCGCGAACCACTTCGCGGCATGCGGCTTTTTCCTCGTCTGTTTCAGCAACTAAATCATAGTAAATTCCATAAAAGAAATAATGGCCAGACAATTCA
>JAUHYU010000068.1 GCA_030426345.1 Bacteroidia bacterium | reverse complement strand
GATGCGCCTCTACCAATATCTCCCTGGTTGCCCCAAATGCTACGAGTAGATTGAGAACTTCCAACACATCACCCCGCTTTTTGGATCGGGTATATAATTTCCCGTCAGAATAAGTGCCTGCCCCGCCTTCACCAAAACAATAGTTGGAATCTTCATTGACGATATGATCTATGTTGATGGCTTTCAGGTCACGCCTTCGTGCACTTACATCTTTGCCCCGCTCCAGGATAATGGGCTTGAGACCCAACTCAATACACTTTAGCGCAGCAAACAATCCCGCAGGCCCGGCACCGATGATGAGCACTTCGTCACCAGAAGCGACGTTTTGATATTCTGGCTTTGGGATTTCCTTTTCCACAAATTGCTCCTGCGTATACACCCGAACATTCAGGTTGACCTTGATGTTGGCTTTCCTGGCGTCGATAGATCGGCGCAAGACTTCGACATGTTGCACGTCTCTTTCGAGAATTTGGACCTTTTTGGCCACGGCAGTTTTAAGTAGAGCTGGATCGCCGGCAACTTCCGGAGACAATTGTAATTGAATTTCCTTTTGCATGAATAGTGGATTATACTTTTGCAAATATATCGAATTGCCAATGGGAAATGACGGCAAGTTCAAAACTATACTGAAAACCCAGCTATCCCATGAGCTGTAGAAAAGTATGAGCCGCAATAGAAGTAATACTCAATTTGAATTATCTTAAATGGAATAGTTGGTGGTTTAAACCATTTGATAACCAATGAAATAAAATATATTGTATCCAAGGAATAGATGTCTCACTTTAGTACAACAGACTGGGTACATAAGGGCCTATCCGTCATGACATCACAAAACTATTTGGCCCTTTCATTTAACTTAAAGTATCATGAAAAAAATTATCGCATCATTGTTTGTGGTAGCATTTAGCACCACCATGGTTTTAGCCTCTAATTTTGATGGCAAATGGAAAACCAAGATAGATACGCAAAATGGGCCTTTCGAAATTTATGTAGTGTATAAAGTGACGGGCAACAAGATTTCCGGAACTCTTTCGTTTGATCAGGGCAGTATCAAATTTTCTGACGGCACTGTGTCTGGAGATGAATTTGAGTACACCTATACCTATGAAGGGAACACCACAAAAAACAAAGGCAAATATGTCGATGGCAAAATCATCGTTAAATGGGAGAGCCGGGACAACCAAGGTGAAGTAACCTTGACCAAAGTCGAATAAATCCCTTGTGGTAGGATTGCCCTACCGCATTCACTTTTTCTGATTGTGGCTAAGATGACCAATATTTTCTATCAAGAGAAAAGGCGGCTCCTTTTCAATTAAAAATCCCGGAGATATTAAATCAGAAATAGATGTCTCTGACAACTTCCCGCAACAACTGTACTTGAATTTCCTTTTGCGCGAATCATGGATTATTTAATCCTAACCGATGCTGAACCATCACCAACAATTTTATTGGAGTGAAACACAACCATATAAATAACTAGGGATCAATTGGTGAAAGTTTACACAATGGCATATTTTAGCATAAGAATGATTTTTTTAATTCAAGTAATATGAAAAAGTTACTTATATTAATTGCAGTATCTTTAATAAATGCAAGTCCATCCTTTTGCCAATTTGTAGAGTTTTTTGGTGAAATTGATAACTTCACACCATCCAAAAAGCAAATGGAGTATGCCGCTATTGAAGGGAGCCCATACCTCAATGAGCAATTAATCCAAGGGAGTGTTAAGTTTAAAAAAGGTGATAGCACTTTACGATTTATGCGCTACGATATATATAAAGATGAAATCGAGTACCTTGAAAATAACAAACTGTTTATTCTGCTCAAAAATCAAATACCGACAATAGAGCGCATAGATTTGGAAGGCAATGAGATTGTGTATCAACAATTTATTGAAAAAGGAGAAAAACAAAGCGGCATTTTAATTAAGATGCCTACTACAAAATGTAGCTTATATAAAAAATATACCATTGAATTTCATGAAGCTTTACCTGCTAAAACAGGCATGCCTATTTCCAGACCGGTAAGATTTGGTGCTAAACAAAAACAGTGGTTTTATGCATGTGGGTCAGATCCGATAACCTTACTAGAAACAGATAAATCCAGTTTGAAGAAAATCGCCGGCTCCCGCTATACCCAACTAAAAGATTATATAAAGGATAATGACCTTAAAATAAAAAAGGAGGAAGATTTGATTGCCATATTTAACTATTGTACACGACATATCAATTGATCTATGCTCGATCTTAGTCTGGAGTATAGTTTATGATTTGACAATTACCAGTGGGAACGGGGGTGTTTTACTAAGTTGGCTATGGCAAAAAACTCTTCGGGATTACAAATGTCAAAGAGCGCGATAGAAAAGTTAAAAGTAGAATAGTTCTTCCCAAGTTTTAATAAGTAATAACTTTAATTGCGAGATAAATGAATAATCCAAATGTCGCAATGATTGCAAACAATGACTGAAGGTTCTGTCGGCCAATCATTCTTCCATATTTTGCTACATCTATATCTAAATTCCAATTCATTCTTTGTGATGAGTGTCGATATATTTCCATTTGTTGCTGTTCCAAAAAAATTAAATAACACAAAACAGAAATGGGCAAAACAGCTAGCCATAAACTAATAATTGGATTGTCCATCGGGAATTTCCCAAGCCCAAAAAATGATGCAACTAAAATTCCGTTTACAGTAAAAAGTTTGTCGTGAATTCTATCAAAAGTAGATTGTATTTTTCTACTTGCCTCTTCTCCCTCTCTTTCGGCTTTTTCAATTGACTTATCCCCTTCGAAAGTTATTTCTTTGCTCGAAATTCGAGCTTCATTCTTTGCAAGTAATTCTAAAATTTGTTTTAATATTTTATTAGATTTTTCCATTTCTCAAATTGCTCACAACAATTAACCAATACACACCAGCACCCTATATCTGGCACATTCATTCTCACTTAAAAATAGCATTTTCCCATAAGATCTCAATGACAAGATATTTTATTTGGCACCAAAAAAGCCTCTAAAATCCATAAAACAAAAATTGCACAAAATACATTTACTCCACCCGATCCTTCTGAGAAGTGATGAAAGGGATTCGCGGAGCTAAGAAGTACCCAACCAGACTGGCAAATAAGATGGGAATGAAATAGGCAAAGCCTGTGAGTGTTGCCAACAAAATGGTCGTGCTCATGGGTGTCCTCGTGACGCACACATTGATCGCAGCCATGCAGCTAACAATCGTCAATGACAGGTTGATGCCCGGCACAAATTGGTGGATGATCAGCCCCAACGTAGCTCCTGTAAAAAATAATGGAATGATAAATCCTCCCCGCCACCCTGAAGTCACCGTGATGGAAATGGCAAGAATTTTAAAAATCAAAATGGCCAACAGGGCATTCATAGATAACTTAGCCGTCAAGAGGCCATTAATCTCATGATGTCCAAAGTATCTCGTGAGCGGAAGATAATAGGCAATGATGCCTAGCAAAATACCTCCCAAGCATGTTTTCACATAGATTGGAGTGGCGATTTTATCAAATAAAGATTTTAAAAGTTTTGTGCAAAAAATAAAAATCCATCCGACAGCCGCTGCGACAATGGCAATAATTATGGCATACGCAAAATCAAACTTGTCGACCATTTCATAGGTGGGCAGATCCCAAGTAGGCCCCAAGCCTAAGCCAATAATTGTGGCAAAAACCATGTAACTAAAACAGCTCGCCACCAATGCTGGGATGATCGCCTTGTAATACTCCAATGCGTGTTTGTGGTGCAGGATTTCCAAAGAAAAAAGACTTCCACCCAATGGCGCCCCAAACAGCGCGGTGAACCCCGATGCCATGCCGGCAATGCTGAGCGACCTGAGCTCCTCCCCTTTTAGCCTCAAAACTTTTCCCAACCACGAACCCGTCGATCCCGTCACCTGGACGAGGGGAGCTTCCGGGCCAAGGCTGCCACCAGACGCCACGCAGAGCAATGACGACAATATCATGGATGGATTGTTTTTAGGGTCAAGCTTGCCATTCTGGAACCGGATATTGTTTACGATCAGCTGAATCTCTCCGGGGTCTCCGATAAAATGGATGATCAAACCCGCCAAAAAGCCTGAAATTCCCATGACGGGAATCACCTGCCAACCGGTAAAAGCGACCATGTGATGTGTTAAAAACTCTAGAACGATCCAATAAACCCCGGCGATCGCCCCACCTAACAGGCCCAAAAATGCCCAAAGCAAAAACGCCCTGCTAAACACAAATGGATTGAACCTGATCGGCTGATCCAGAATATTCAGATAGGTGATCAATTTTCTACTTCGCTTGATCTTGGCTTTTTTCATTTTTTTACAAAACACCAAATGTAGCGATGAAGAGATTACGAGCCAAATTGATTAAATCAAAGAAACAGATTTGAGATATTATAGTTTTCTAAAACTACTGCCTACCATTTTTTAGTAGGCTGATTCTTTTTCAATTGAAATACCCTGGAAATATTGAATCCAAAATGAATGTCCCCATCAAAAAAATCGCCAGAGGATTCAGTAATGAAAGAAGTATCGGTCATGGCCTGGGAGTTGGCAAAAACCAATTGAAACACATGCCCGCCTGTTTCGATCTCTAGTCCGAGGCCCAATGGATTATAGTTGTTTTTTTCTGTATTGTTATTTACCTGATAGTAATATTCAAAAGTAACGGCCATGCGCTTTGACACTTTGTGCCGACCGCTAAATCCTACAGAGAAAATGTCGTTATTTTCCATGGGGGTATCGACAATATTGTGATGAACCAGCGTAGGGGCTATTTGCAGCGACAAGCTTCTATTAAACTTTCTCGCAATCAAAATTTGATAGGTATAAGAAACCCGCGACGAAAATTGAATTTCCTGATCCGGGTCAGTGGGCTTTAGGGTATTTATTGCCATCGTTGCCAAAGCGGTACTTGTAAATGGAAAATTTTTGTTCCCCTTGGTCTGATGTAAAAATTTATATTTCAAAAAACCATCATACGTTTTTTCAAAACTGCTGCGGCCCACACCAACAGTAAAATCATCACTTAGTGCGTATTCGGCTCCAAGGCGAATCCAGGCATCGTCCAGTCCCCAAAGGTTGTACGATCCGGAATTCAGCCTCCCAAACCTATGCATGAATATCACATCGAGCGTGCCTGCCCCACGGGTTTCTACAGAATGTCCATTAATGATTCTTGTGCCGTTGAAAGTCGATTCAATTTGCTCGGTTTTCTCTTCTGAATCTTCTATCAAGCCCAATAGTTCTTCCTGAGCTTGCGCATTCAGAAAACCAAAGCTGACAATGAGTATCAAGAGTAATTTAATTGATTTTTTCATACGTAAATTTCACAGTTACTTCCACTATTTCAGCAATGTTATAAAAAACGACCTTTGGAATTTTAATTTTATAATCTTCAAGTTGAATCGGAAAAATGGCCTCCATTTCCATGGAATTTTGATCGATTTTTATCCTACCCTCATAAGTCACGTCTTGCTCTATACCATGAATGGTCATCTTTCCTTCGGCCTTTGCCTCTTGCCAAGTGTCCAAAGTACTCTCAAATCCATGGATTTTCCCTACAAATTTTGCATTCGGATATTTATCAGACTCTAGGTAGTTTTCATTAAAATGCTCCTGCATCAGTGACTTTTCAAAAGTGAATGATTTGATCGGAATAGAAAAAACAACCTCACCGGTCGACAAGTTAAATGCGCTTTTTCCGGCGTCGTTTGTTGCTTCGATATTTTCTACCGGAGCTTCAGAATAGAAACGGATATATGATGAATTGGAGATGTATTTTTGCGCCAAAAGGATTGACGGCGCAAACAAGGTTATAAAAACATAAATGGCACAAACGAATTTCATCTCATCAGTTTTTTAATTGTTTATAGCTCCTGCGTCTACCCAGCAGGCAATAGAATTTATTTCGTCAGCAGTAAGGCTTCTTCCTGATGTTGATGGGGGCATGATGCCGCTGGAAGTCCATTCCTTTATTTTACCAGCATTATTGGCGATTTGGGTATGATTTTCGAGCGTTGGTGATTGCTGACCATTGACATGACATCCCGAAACAGCACAATTTGCCTCGATGATCGGAAGCACTTTTTGCGTGAATGAAACCCCGCCGGGAGGACACTCATTTTCTCCGTAGAGTTCCTCTGCATTGTCATAAGCACATGAAAATAGGGCCAAAATCCATCCAAAAAGTATTGCTTTTTTCATGTTAAAGTTGTTTACTTTAATTACCATTTTCTAAAACTATAATAGATACTGCTTGCTATTTTCCGAGCCTATATTTATACATAAAATAGACCCCCATGGTATGTAAATCCACTTCTCCCCATCCGATCCCTGACGTAGGTATTTTTATAAAAGGCTCGATTTGAAAGGCTCCTTTTCGTCCGATAGTGTACTGATATCCCATGGAAAAATTGATAATACCGAATGGATAGACCGACATTTCATCCGTTGACCATTCACTGGGAAGGTCGGGGTCATCTTGAGTGTAGTCAAATTGATACGCTTCTTTGGTAAGAAAGTATGTAGAAGCCCCCCCAGAAATAAATAGCTGGTGTTTGTTTTTTATCATAAATGTATATCTCAAGTTTAACGGTACATCGATCATATCACAGGTACCATAGGCTTCATCCGCTACGATGCCATTTTTCCAATATCTATAAGGTGCATGATAATCCTCTCCGTAGGCAGTGTACTTGTTATGGACTTTAGTAATTCCTGTGTGCAGCAGCAGTCTTGGAGTAATACCAACTTCTGCCATCACTTTCCATCTAGTTCCGGGTGAAGTGAAATTCCCTAGCCCTACGGTGCTAAAATCCAGACCATAGCCAATTCCAAGATTAATTGTCATCCCATGGTTTTCTGAAGGTTTTTTATCCAAAGAGGAAGGTAACTCTTCTGAGACATCCGCGACAACCGTATAGCTCATTTTGGGTGGAGTCATTCCAATAATGTGCAAATATGGAGATAAAGGAGAAAGGAAATGGAGCTCAGCCATCCGCGAATCCACGGATGGCCTTACTCCATTTTCCAGAACAACATAGCCTCTATCTTCTGTTGTTTTAAATGTGTTTCTTTCAGCGGTGACAATAGTACTTGGTGCAATATCCGTAGGTAAAACCTCTACATTGTCGTTCCGTGAACCAGTCGCATTTTCGTTCGAATAAATTTTTTCCGCTGAAATATCTGACTTGCTCTTGAAAGGTTCGAAACCCTGTTCTTGATCTGTGGCATCAGCTATTTCCATTCGTTGATCGGCATTTTTCTGAGCCATTTCGGGAGTATCCTTACCAAATCGATCAATGGCAAACCAAACCGTTGGCAACAGCAAGATCATAGTTGGAACCCACCAATATTTCTTCAACCATATCCATGAAAAGAATACGACAGGCATTTCCTTATCCAACTGTTTTTCGAGTTTCCCCCAGTCAGCTTCATGGAATTCCACATCCTTTTGCAAGGCACGGTTCTTAAAAAATTTCTCTAAACTATCCATGCTCAGGCTGTTTATAGTCTTCCTCAAAATATTCATTCAACACCACCCGCAAATTCCTTTTGGCTTTTGATAAATTGGACTTGGATGCTCCTACCGAAATCCCGAGCATTTCTGCAATTTCGGCATGCGTATAACCTTCCATTACATATAAATTGAACACCGCACGATACGCTGGGGAGAGCTTTCTGATCATGGTCAAAATGTCTGCATACGCAATCCCTGAAATGATTTGCTCTGGAACCTGTTGATCCTTTGCCTGCTCTAGATCCACCGTCTGCGTCATTTTTTTCTTTCTGAAATTGTTGATGCAAGTATTGATCAGGATTTTTCTGAGCCATGGTTTAAAGGGCCTTTTTATGTCAAAATCCTTAAGGTTAGTGAACACTTTCATGAATGTCAGATTTAGTAGTTCCACAGCTTCATCCCTATCATCCGAATACCTCAAACTTATGCTCAATGCATACCCGTAGAAATGCTGATACAGATTTCTCTGGCTTTTCCTGTCATTTTTCAGGCAGCCTTTGAGTAGGCTAAGTAAAGGTTGTGTTTCTTGATTCAAATGTTAGATTTTATTCCCCATACAAATAAAGATGAGGTTTGGTTGCCTTACTCCTAAATCAGATCAGGTTAAGTTGGCTTGATCAAGCACTTAATCTATCTGAATTACATCGCCGCTTTTGGCATTGACAAAAACCTTTATAGATTCTCCGGCATCTTCAAATTCAAACGAATACACCCAGTCTCCAACAAAATCTTCCTCTTTGGCCAATTCCCATTTCGCCAAGGCACTGTTTTTTATAGCTCCGATGGCAACTGTCTGTGCAGAACTTAGGTTAACGAGTTGATTTCCAGGTTGTATATCATAATCAAAAGGACCGACGTCTCCTTTTAACTTAAGAAGTGTCTCTTGGTTAGTCATCCAATAGAATACGACTTCTGCTCCTTGATCATTGCGGATTTTCACCTCCCAAGCCTTCGCACCTTCCTCCTCTACCTGTTTCTTCTGGAGTACCGCTCCATCAAATATCTCCAATGACAAATCGATGACAGTTTGGGGGACCGGATCAAAATCATCCTTACTTTCCTCACAGGAACAAAGCGTAAAGGCTCCAATCGATGCAATAAATAAAATATAATTTCTCATTTGCTTTATCTTTTATAACAATACAAGCAGCGGAAGGTTATAGTTGCCATCTCATGGAAATTTAACCCTTTTGTAGGCAATATCCCATGACAATGCATTCATCGCATGCAACATAACACTACCCATTTGATGATCGCATTGATTATTTTATATTTGACAAATCCAAAAAAAAACAGACCATGAGATATTCACCGGCAAACCAGAGGTTATATATTCTAAACAGAAAAAATTTTGCCCAGCGCATGCAACCAAATGCCATTGCTGTGTTCAATTCCAACGATATCATGCCCACAAGTGCTGATGGAACCATGCCCTTTTATCAGCAAACCGACTTACTATATCTCAGTGGGATAGATCAGGAAGAAACCATATTATTGTTATTTCCGGAAGCTAAGGAAGAGCAGTTCCGCGAAATATTATTTATCAAGGAAACAAGTGAAGAAATCGCCATTTGGGAAGGACATAAGTTTACAAAAGAAGAGGCACGAGAACTTTCCGGCATTTCTACAGTATTATGGCTTTCTCAATTTGAAAGCATATTTAATTCCCTTGTTTTCCAAGTCGGGCAGATATATCTAAACTCAAATGAGCACTTGCGCGCGGCAGGGGTTGTTGAAACCAGGGATGCACGATTTGTCAAATGGTGCAAGGAAGAGTACCCTCTTCACAGTTACATACGATCCCAACCAATATTACACGAACTAAGGGCTATAAAAACCCAAGACGAAATTAACCAACTACAAAAAGCTATTGACATTACCGAAAAAGGTTTTCGTCGAGTACTAAAGTTTATAAAACCCGGTGTGATGGAATATGAAATTGAGGCAGAACTCCTCCATGAATTCGTCTGTAACCGGAGTAGGAGATTTGCCTACCAACCCATTATTGCTTCTGGTTTTAGCGCATGTGTGCTACATTATATCGAAAATAAAAATGAATGCAAGGATGGCGAAATAGTATTGATGGACATCGGTGCGGAATATGGAAACTACAATGCCGATCTCACCAGATGCGTACCTGTGAGCGGACGATTTACCGATAGACAAAGTGAAGTTTATAATGCAGTGCTTCGGGTGCAGCGTGCTGCCATGAAGTTATTGACTCCCGGGAATACCATTCCCGACTATCACAAAGAAGTTGGCAAAATAATGGAAAAGGAGCTGGTTGACTTGAGACTTCTCAGCATTTCAGATGTCAAAAAACAGGATCCTGCCAATCCTCTGTACAAAAAATACTTCATGCATGGCACATCTCATCACTTGGGGTTAGATGTTCATGATTATGGACTAGTGAATCAAAAAATGGCTCCGGGAATGGTTTTCACGGTGGAACCGGGTATTTACATTCGTGAAGAGAACATCGGCATACGGTTGGAAAATAATGTTGTAATCCATGAAAATGGAATCACCGATTTAATGCAAAATATCCCGATTGAGATAGAAGAAATAGAAAATATTATGGCTCGGTAAAAAACAGGAAAAGATTCCTGTTATACCCTGTGTTTTGCCGCTTTTTTCCGTAGCATATCTCGATCTGCTGTAATCGCAGGATCGCTATATATATTTTTGGAAAGTTCGGCGACTACTTTTCTGCTATAACCGAGCTTTTCAGCCATATCCTCACAGAAAGAAATCTCTGATTTAAAAACCTGTCCGTCAATTTTCATCAATTGAATCACCATATACAAGTTTTCAAACCGCTCATCTTCGGTCAGGTGCTCTAAATCCGTAACCTGCTTTGGATTATTCAAAAGCTCTTTGATTTCATCCTCACTTTTGTTGTTGACTTGAGCAATATGTTCGATCAGCTTTCGCTCCTTAGTTGCAAGTGACCCATCTATTGTCGCCAACTGTATCAAAATGTTTAATTGTCGTGTAATCATCTTTAATATATTTCAATGTAAAAATCTCAGCATTTCAAATTTAGCAATTTTAATGGCTTTAGCGTTTGACCTATAAATAATGCCTCAAAAACCCATGTAATATTTGTATTACATTGCTAAAAATGAATCTTATATGAGAAAACTAAGCTTTTTCAGGAACACTGAACTGCAAGCTAAACTCCTGTTTAGAAATGGCATTCTTTTGCTCATTATACGTTATTTCCACAAATGAGACGTTTTTATCTGCAGACACTTTCAGGATCGTGGTGCATCTTGTCCCATATTCTTTCATAGAAATAAAAAGTGGAGAAAGTTGCTTTTCCAGATCACTTGAGATTCCGGTTTTAGGGAGTAATTGCTCATGAGCTTTGGTGTCATTTTGCATCATTTCTATTATACTATCTCGATCAACAGGATTATTCTTTATAATTTCTGTCAATAAATTCTTCCCTGTATCAACCTTTGGCCAAGATGTATCGAGCAAATGATTGCTCAATCCATGGATTCCTGATTGTATTTTAGTGAATTGATCACTAATATTAGAATAGTGGTAAAGACTGCTAAACCCATCATCACTCACCAAAAGATTAAAACCATCATACAGATGCCTTTCCTTTTTCACATCAGAGATAAAATCTACAACTGATATATTTTGGGTTAAAAAACTTTTAGACAATTCCCCTCTGGATATTGCAGCCTTTTTTGCTTTGCTTCCGTCTCTGTAATTAGTAATGGCAATAAACCTCCCATCCTTGTGTACCCCAAGCCATGTTCCCCCTGATTGAATATCCCTTCCACTAAGTACCTTTTTGTCTTCTTCCCAAAAGTTTGCCTTTAATGTTGGTCGTTGGTAGAATTCATCTCTATTGGCGGCCAGAATCAACGGATATTCTGGGTGAGCATTTAACGCAAACAATATAAGGCACATATAAATTTGATTAGTTTCAACTACTTAACTCTATTTTGCCCACCATGGTTTTTTCATGCTTTTAATCGCCATTTTTAAGCATTATGTTAAAATACTGCTCTATTTCGAGTAAAAACACGAGTTAAAAAAGCAGTAAATAGATTTAAATTATTGGTAATTTATTACTATGTCGGGATTAAATAAAAATAAACAAGGAAAAAGAAAATAAAGCCTACAACTTGTGCCCTCAAATTAAGATTGTTAAAATAATGTAGAAGATTAATCCAATAGCTTAGAATTTAGGTTAATAATCGTTTTCTTCGCACTTGCTAAAATTATTGGGTTATATTTTCTATCCAAATTAGTTATAAATCAAATTAAAAATTAAATGAAAAAAGCTTTAATTACAGGAATTACCGGACAAGATGGTGCATACCTAACCGAACTTCTATTAGAAAAAGGATATGAAGTCCATGGAATAAAGAGAAGAAGTTCATTGTTAAATACCGACAGAATTGACCATCTCTACCAAGATCCTCATGAAAATGAAGTAAAGCTAAAATTACATTATGGGGACCTTACCGACTCTGGTAATATAATCCGAATAATTCAGGAGGTTCAGCCTGATGAGATATATAACCTTGGTGCGATGTCGCATGTAAAGGTAAGTTTTGACACACCTGAATATACTGCAAATGTCGATGGATTGGGTACATTGAGGATTCTAGAAGCCGTAAGACTTCTAGGTCTAGTTGAAAAAACTAAGATTTATCAAGCATCAACATCTGAACTATACGGGCTTGTACAGGAGACTCCACAATCCGAAACTACCCCGTTTTATCCAAGATCACCTTATGCTGCAGCCAAACTCTATGGGTTTTGGATCACTAAAAACTATCGTGAAGCGTATAATATGTTTGCCTGCAATGGCATCTTGTTCAACCACGAGTCACCGCTAAGAGGCGAAACTTTTGTAACTAGGAAAATCACCAGAGCAGTTGCACGGATCGCCTTAGGCCTTCAAGAAGTATTCTATCTTGGGAATATAGACTCCAAAAGAGACTGGGGACACGCCAAGGATTTCGTAAAAGCCATGTGGCTCATCTTGCAGCAGGAGGTGCCAGAGGATTTTGTTATTGCTACCGGAGTTACGACTACCGTGCGTGATTTTGTAATAATGAGTTTTGCTGAAGTTGGTATAGAAATTGCATTTGAAGGGGAAGGTGTTAATGAAATCGCAAAAATCGTGAAATGCAATAACGATGAATACCAGCTTGAGCCTGGGCACGTTGTTCTAAAAATTGACCCCCGCTATTACCGACCTACTGAAGTGGATTTATTGATCGGTGACCCGACAAAATCGAAAAAACAATTGGGTTGGGAAATGGAATACGACCTAAAAGGATTGATTGAGGATATGATGACAGCTGAAATCGAGTTATTCAAGAGAGATCAGTTTTTGCTAAAAGGTGGCCATAAAATTCTCAATTATCACGAATAATGAATAAAGAAAGTAAAATATACATAGCCGGCCATCGCGGGATGGTCGGTAGTGCTATTCGAAGAAAATTAGAGTCAGAGGGATTTCAAAATATTATCACACGAACCCGTGATCAACTCGATCTCAAATCTCAGGTTGAGGTAGCTGCTTTTTTTGAAGCTGAAAAACCCGAGTACGTATTTTTAGCGGCAGCAAAAGTTGGTGGAATCGTGGCTAACAATACCTATAGGGCAGAATTTCTCTATGACAATCTGATGATTCAAAACAATGTCATCCATTATTCTTATGAAAATAATGTAAAAAAACTCATGTTCTTGGGGAGTTCTTGCATTTATCCAAAACTTGCTCCACAACCTCTAAAAGAAGATGCTTTATTGACTGGATTACTTGAGCCAACCAACGAACCTTATGCAATTGCTAAAATTGCAGGAATAAAAATGTGTGATGCATACCGAAGCCAGTATGGATGTGATTTTATATCGGTTATGCCCACGAACCTTTATGGTCCAAATGACAACTATGACCTAAAGAATTCTCACGTATTGCCGGCACTAATTCGAAAATTCCATGAAGCAAAAACACAAAATAAAAATGCCGTGGAAATTTGGGGTACCGGCAGTCCAAAAAGAGAATTTATGCATGCTGACGATTTAGCTTCTGCATGTTACTTCCTGATGCAAAATCACAGCTATGATGGGTTTGTGAATATCGGAACAGGAATAGACATCTCCATAAAAGAGCTTGCCTTGATGATCAAAAACATAGTTGGTTTTGAAGGCGAGCTAACATTTGACACGACCAAGCCAGATGGTACACCACGCAAACTTATGGATGTCACTAAATTGGAAAGCCTTGGATTTAAATACCATATTGAGCTCGAAGATGGCATCAGGAGTGTCTATGAGAGCTATAAGGAAGATAATTAAAAACCGTATAAAAGCCTTCAAAAATCCATGAATTTAACTAATCTCTGTTTGCTTCTGTTACTTCAGGTTCAGCGGATAAGAGAGATTTGATCAGTTCATTCTTATACGAATTCCGCTCATCCATATTTTCTTTTAAAGCAAAAGCTAAGGCC
The DNA here is from genome assembly GCA_030426345.1 of Bacteroidia bacterium. Lineage (GTDB taxonomy): Bacteria > Bacteroidota > Bacteroidia > Cytophagales > Cyclobacteriaceae > JAAUQL01. The sequence continues at coordinate 13,672 of JAUHYU010000068.1, read as the reverse complement.
GGATTCAATGAACCCGGCCTTAGCTTTTTCAAGAGTGCTACTTGCGTATAATAATTGAAAGAAGCAAAATGGCTTGCAAAAAATCCTTGAGCCAAGCAGTCTGTCAAAACCTCAACTGGCATATGTTCAATGGTATTTTTGGCATAATACCCTTCACTTTCAGGAATTGTAGTGAGCAATTCCGGTAGATAATCCAGAAAATCTGAATCTGAAAAATGATTGATCAGGTAGTAGTTTACTTCCTGATCGTACTGGCCAACCATCTTCTTAACCAGTGCCTCTGAAAACATGGATTTTGTAGCCTTTTTAACGCTGTCCATGACCGCTCCATGTGCGATATGCCAAAGGGTAAAGCAAGAATAAACACCACCACTAATCACACTTTCCTTGATCTCCTGTGCTGTGGCCCCAGTAAAACCATCAATCTCAGATGCTCGGGTATTCTCCACCAATTCCTCTTTGGTATAGCTAGCCAAAACGGAATTCCTTGTACCTAGAATTTCATCCAATTTCTCGTAATCCTCGATTGTAAACGGTACATGGTCGAGTTTGGTTAGGCCCTGTCCGGGTATGGTATCATAGTCTAGAAATCTCCCTATCAAATCCCAATAAAAATCAATTTCTATAATATAGCATTTATCAGATTCACATACCGGAGTCACGATGTTTGCCATGTACTTTTCGGGCAATCCCATGCTGTCCCTTACAGTAAACACAGCTATTGATATCGTATCTCCCACCAAAATATATGTGACAGGCGTATCAGGGACTTTACTTTTATACCCAAAAGCAAACCCAATAATCATTACAACAATTACTGCCCTGATCATTCTACTTTTTCTGTCTCAAGCAGTGTTCCTCCCATATTGTACTTTTGAATATTAGGTAAATCAGGATTCCCCACTCCTCTTAGCATCAGTTTTTCCAATTCCGAAAAATATTTTTCATAGATATCGCGAGGCTTTGCATTTTCTTCTTTACAAACCGAAGCCGCCATACCAAGCACTTCGCCCATCATACCACCCGTACGCATTAATCTGACAGTACCCAAGGCCACGTGCGAAACGCTGATATCTCTTCCACCCATCATCAGATTATTAACATCTTTTGAGTACAAACACCTGAACGGAATCGGATAAGGATAAATCTTGGTATGTACAGCAATCGACCTAAAAGCTTCCCCATCAAACTTATCAAGATTCTCTTGATCGGGATAATGCAGGTCAATGGTCCAGGAAGTAGGTGCTGTACCATCGGGAAGAAAATTTTGATTCATCAGGTCATTTTCTGTAAGGATATAGTCACCTACCAATCTTCTCGATTCGCGCTTTCCACCTATGTAGGCCACCCATTTCAATTTTTCGTTGCGGAATTTTTCTTTATTGGAATAATGGTTTTTTAGATACGACCAGTTAGAATACACAACGATCAGACCATAATCCCTAATGAATTCTGTCTCATTAATCATGTCTTTTCCCATGCCGGTTTCCCAATCCCAATCACCACGGGTAATAGCAAATGCCTTTTCATCATTCCAAGACAAGCCCCAGTTTATATCAGGAAATGCTACTGCTGCATCGGTTTTTTCAGCAAACCATTGCACCGAAATTCCCATTGTGAGATTATCAGCTTTCTCAGGAGCAGTCGGCTCATTAAACTTATCCCGACTTTCACGCCCTGTCATATATTCAGCACCAGCCAAATATCCTATGGTTCCATCACCGGTACAGTCTGCAAATAGAGGAGCCGAAAATGTATGCCTCTCTCCTGTCTCAAGGTTTTCCGCAAATACTTTTACAATGTTGCCATCTTTGGTTTCCACCTGATTGGCGTGATAATTTAGGAACAAAGAAATATTTGGCTCATTCAGTACAGCCTTGAGTTTTTTATCATCCTCATAATAATCCTTAGGTCGGGCATTCCCACCCTTTTCAGGGCCAATTTCATTTACCAAGTTTCCAATAGCAGGGTATGGCTCCAATTTAATACGAGCGCCCAGATGCACCCGAACCTCAGAACTATTATTCCCGCCTAAAACAGGTCTGTTTTGTATTAGAGCCACTTTTACACCTAGACGCGCAGCAGAAATCGCTGCACAAGTACCGGCCATTCCTCCGCCCACGATTACAAAATCAAATTCACTTTCTGTAGGTTCTTTTTTTAATTGCAGTAATTCTGCCCTCAAGGCATCTAAATTTATGTTATCATTCGGTGGCACGTCATTTTTATCTGAAGTAAAATAAATGGCATCGCATCGGCCATTAAAGCCGGTCAGATCATGCAGCGCAATCTCCGTATTTTCACTCTCCACCTCTATTATACCTCCTTCTATCCAAGACCAGTCCTTATTGCTCACTCCAAATTTCTTTGCAAGAGATTTTCCTCCAACCAAAACCTCAAATTGCCCTGCAGCAACATCAGACCATTGTGCATTCCAGTTTCTTGTTCTTACTCTAACATAGTATTTTCCTTTTTTGGGAAATTTCACCATAGTTGTAGCGTCACTAACAGGTGTTCCCATGCCATGAGCCATGAGGTACGGTGAGCCCATCACATCCATAGATTGTTGATCTATGACCCAACCTCCTTTATTTTTGAAACTTTCTGTTTCCACCAATACAGCATTTGGCTTTTTGGCCATACTGCTTGTACAGATATATATACTTGTGAGAAAAAGGACTATTATTTTCATATTGGATGCTTTAATCAAAAGACAACAATTTATGGATTTTTGTTGGATTTAGGTGCACTTTTTAATTTCAAAGCTCAGCATCTCTTAAAGATGTTACTAAGTATCATGATTCACTTTCCAAAAGGCAATACAATTCAGAAGCGCATCATGAGCGAACTATATTAAAACAGATAGGACATCACTTTGCCGGAAATGGTTATTTTAAACGGAACCTTAAATATTCATTGTTCTTCCTTAAAAATAAGACCTTTTGAATTTTTTCTAACAAAAAAAGCCTTTGAAATCCATGGATTTCAAAGGCTTTTTACAACCAATTTTAATTTTTACTTGGCTGGCTTTGCAGCACTCTTTTGGCCTTCGCTATAAGCTGTGTTCAATCCGTCCAATACCTGCGTGGTAATATCTAATCCTTCATTGGCGTACAGCACACCGCTTCCTTTAGTATAGGTAAGTACGATTTTGAGGTTTTCATTGGTTCCGTAGCTCTTCAGGTATTCCGAGACTTTATCATACAATTCCGTGTTCATTTTGGCCTCTTCCTCCCTGAGTTGTTGCCCAAGTTGCTCTTGGTACATCATCAGGTTTTGTTGCTTGTTGCGAAGGTCTTCTTCAACAGCCCTTGCCTGACTGATAGTCATGTTTCCTGAAGTAGATTGAAAATTCGCAATTTCTTTTTGCAGACCTTCTGCTCTATTTTGGTATTCAGAAGTAAGCTTATCTCTTTTGGCTATCAATTGCTTTTCTAGAGATTTGAAAAAATCATAGTTTTTTAACAACGAATCTGAATTGACATATGCTATAGATAGGTCTTCGGGACTTGCCATGTGCTCTACTACTTCACCGCTATCCTCATCATGAGATGACTTGCCACTAAAGTGCAGTATATACAGTACGACAACAGCTATCAGCAAGACAACATTCAATGTAATTGATAAATTATTCTTCACAGTCTTAGATTTAAATTATTCGGGCGCAAATATAAAGAAAGATTGGAAAGTTTAAATGCAAATACACAATTGATTAACTGGCAGGTGTTTCATGGATTTAAGAGCCTTTTTCAGTTGGTTTATAGGTATAATGGATCTCAACCCCTTGATCACCTCCTGAATGATGGAAATTTGATGTTCCCTTTCCCTCTTTTGGTATATCCTCCTCGTCAGAATCTCCCTGATCAAAATCCACCTTAGTTTTCCTAAACAAAAATGCCAAAATTACCCCAAACAAAGCTCCGGTTAGATGCGATTCCCAACTTACATTATGCTCGACAGCGTCAGGAAAAATACCGTATAACATTCCTCCATAAAGGAAAATGATGATTCCGGAAACGGTCATCAATTGCTTGTTCTTTCGTAAAATACCGCTAAAAAACAGAAACGAGGCCATGCCATAAACAACTCCGCTGGCCCCGATATGATAAGCATCCCGCGCGAGTGCCCATGTCCAAAATCCGGTCACCAAATAAATCCAGATAAAAAGCTCTACAGCAATGCGATGGTAAAAATAGAATAAAAGAATGCCGAGAAACAAAAGTGGAAGCGTGTTAGAAATAAGGTGGAATATATCGCCGTGAATCAATGGCCCTGTTAAAATCCCAATTGCACCCTTAAACGTTCGTGGAAAAATACCCAGATGTGCAAAGCTCTCATCCGCAGCAAATTCAATGGCTTTGACAATCCACAAAACAGCCACAAAAGCCACTGCCATAAAAACAGCATAACGAAACCTGATATGTTCTGAGCGATCGCGCATGAGCAATGACATGGTAATGTAAACGAAAAGCCCTCGAAAAGGGTAAAAAATCCATGATTTTATAAATACAAAAAAGCCCCGATAAACGAGGCCTTTAAAACATTATAATTTCGATTAGTTCTATTTATAATTTTCCAGATAATCTGCCACTTGGTTAAAAACATTGTCAGCAGTATATCCGAATTTTTCATCCAATACAGTATAAGGCGCTGAATATCCAAAATGCTCCAATCCAAATACTTTTCCTTTGCCACCCACTAGTCCACGGAGTGTCACAGGCAACCCTGCAGTAAGTCCAAAAGCAGGCTTATCTGACGGAATCACGGATTCTTGATATTCGGCACTTTGGTTTCTAAACAGCCCTTCAGAAGGTGCCGAAACGATTCTTACCTTCAAGCCTTTTTCGTTCTCCAGCTTAACCGCTCCATCTACCAATGTTGCCACTTCAGAACCATTGGCAACCAAAATCACATCAGGATCGCCTGCTGAATCCTTCACGATGTATGCTCCTTTTCCGGCTTCACTTGCGTCTTTAAATCTTGTAGACCCTGATTTAGTTGGCAAGTCTGTAATATTCTGTCTTGAAAGCAATAGGGCTGTTGGGCTTTCTGTGTTTTCAAGGGCCAGCTTCCAGCATATAGTTGTTTCCACTGCATCCGCAGGTCTTAGGGCGATCAAGCCATTTTTGCCATCATGGTTTTTCAACTGTTCTAGCAGTCGGATTTGTGCTTCCTGCTCGATAGGCTGATGAGTCGGCCCATCTTCACCAACTCTAAAAGCATCGTGTGTCCATACATATTTCACCGGCAGCTTCATCAACGCAGCCAATCGTGTTGCAGGTTTCATATAATCAGAAAACACGAAGAATGTTCCACACACAGGAATCACTCCACCATGCAATGCCATTCCATTGGCGATCGCCGCCATAGTCAATTCGCACACTCCAGCCTGTAAAAATGCACCGGAGAAATCACCTTTTTTAAACTGGGTGGTTTTCTTAAGGAATCCGTCTGTTTTATCACTATTTGACAAATCAGCAGAAGCCACAATCATATTTTCTACTTTTTCCGCAAAATGAGCCAAGACAGTAGCAGAGGCTCCTCTGGTAGCTGTATTAGCTTTTTGTTCTATCTCTTCATAGTTGATTTTCGGAGCCTCATTGCTCAGAAATTGATGGAGCTTGGCCGCCAATTTCGGATTTTCTGCTTCCCATTCCGCCTGTGCTTGTTTTTTGATAGCAGCTGCTTGTTGCTTTTCTGCTCTTATTTTTGTCCAGTAAGCATCTACGTCATCAAAGACCGCAAAAGAATTTTCCGGATCACCACCAAGGTTTTTTATGGATTTTGCAAAAGATGCTCCTGCTGCCCCAAGCGGCATGCCATGGGTAGCGCATTGCCTTTCGAAGTTTTCACCACTTTCTGTAAGTGTTCCTTTTCCCATGATTGTCTTACCAATGATTAGGAATGGCTTTTCGCTTTGGCTATTGGCTTTGGTAAGTGCCTCACGAATTTGATTGATATCATTTCCTTCAATAGTGACAACCTCCCAGCCCCAAGCTTTATATTTAGCTTCAGTATCTTCGGTAGTTACCGCATCGGTATCTGTAGATAATTGAATATCATTAGAATCATAAAACATGATCAAGTTGCCCAAACCCAAATAACCGGCAATTCTTCCTGCTCCCTGCGAAATTTCTTCTTGAACCCCTCCGTCAGAAATAAACGCATAGGTTTTATGCGCCATCCACTCTCCAAAACGAGCCACCAAAAATCGCTCAGTAATCGCAGCACCAACGGCCATAGTATGCCCTTGACCCAATGGCCCTGAGGTGTTCTCCACACCTTTTTCAATATCCAACTCAGGATGGCCCGGTGTTGGGCTTCCCCATTGTCTGAAGTTGGATAAATCCTCTGGTGAGAAGGTTCCAACAAAAGTTAAAATGGAATATAACATCGGCGACATGTGGCCGGGATCAAGAAAAAACCTATCCCTGTTAGCCCAGGCCATATCTGAAGGATCAAAATTCAAAAACTCGGCGTACAGCGTATGTATAAAATCAGCACCGCCCATGGCACCTCCCGGATGTCCGGATTTAGCCTTTTCTACCATGGCAGCTGACAAAATCCGTATGTTGTCTGCCGCTTTATCTGCAATGTTTTTACTCATAATAACTTCTTATAGATGGATAATAAAAATCGCTGCAAATATACGATTCTGATATTTTAATAAAGGATAAAGATGAAGTTTTTGTGGATTTAAAAGCAAGGTGCCTTTTTATTAAAAAGTTAAAAGTAATTCATGCTCTTAAGCAAGAAATTGCCTACATCTTAATTTCAATTTAGAATTAATGCAAAACCATATCAGCACAAAGCGACTTTGGGTCGGAATTTTATCATTTTTTCTCTTCAGCATAAATGGCGCAGGGCAAGATATCCAATGGGCGTCCGACGTTATTTTTCAGTTTAACCAATATGGAGAAAACGATTATTCGGCCTCACAAGTGTTGGGAATTCCTGATGCAGTGCCTTTTGGGGAAATGAGTCCAAGTGCCTTCCGGCTAAATACAGAAAGTGGTTATGGCACGATTACTTTAGGGTATGAAGTACCGCAACCCGTAAGCCAGGTATTTATTGTGGAAAATTTCCTTCCGGGACGGGTGAGTAAGGTGATTCTACACGATACAGATCAAAAAGCCCATACCATTTATGAAAGTAATGGAAAGAAAATAAGCGAATCATTCAACATATTAGAAATAAAAGTGGACAAAACCCAATACTTGGTACAGCAGGTTGCAGTCCACCTCAATACCTACACCAATACCGGATGGTCCCAGATTGACGCAGTTGGGATTAGTGAAGAGGTATTTAGTGGGAAAGTAATACCGGGAAATTCCACTTCCGTGGCTACAGAATCGGAAGAAATTGTATTCTTAGCAAAAAAAGAACGGCTTAATAACAATGTAAATACCAAATACCTAGAGTCCAAACCGGTGATTACACCCGATGGACGAAGACTATATTTTGCCAGAAAAAATGCGCCCAGCAATATGGGGGGCAAACGCGACGAACAGGATATTTATGTTTCTGATCTAGTAGGCAAAGAATGGTCATTTGCCATTAACGTAGATCAGCCGCTGAATGACAAATTACCAAATGGCATTTGCTCGGTAAGCCCTGACGGCAACAGCATCATGGTGATCAATGCCTATTATGAAGATGGAACCGTAGAAAACGGAGTTTCTGTATCAAGGAAAACAACTTCAGGTTGGGGGTTTCCTAAAAAACAAATCATTGAAGATTATCTCAATCTCAGCGAATATCAGGATTATTTCCAATCCAACTCCGGCAAGGTGTTGATCTCTTCGGTTGAAAGAAATGACTCTAAAGGGGATCAGGATTTATATGTTAGTTTTAGAACTGGTGAAGATTCATGGTCGCGTCCTGTAAATATGGGTTCGGCGATCAACACCAAAAAAGTGGAGTTTGCACCTTTTTTAGCGTCAGACAATAAAACCCTATATTTCGCGTCAAACGGACATCGTGGATTTGGGGAAAGTGATATATATTACAGTCGCAGACTAGACGATACCTGGACGAACTGGAGCTCACCGACCAACATCGGAAAAGCCATCAATTCTGCCAGCTGGGATGGGTATTACACCATTTCTGCCAAAGGGGATTACGCGTATTTCATCTCTACTGCCGGAGCGATGAACAAAGTGAATTTTAATCCGACCGATGAGGATATATACCGAATCTCCCTATCTAAAGAAGCCAAGCCTGATCCTGTAATTTTGGTAAAAGGAAAAGTCATCAACTCCAAAACCAACCAGCCGATCGAAGCAGATATTTTTTACGAAAGCCTACCTATCAAAGAAGAAGACGGGCTGGCAACATCTGACCCCAATGATGGAAGCTATCAAATCGTATTGCCAGCAGGTAAAAAATATGGATTCCGCGCAGAGGCGAAAGGATTTATTGCGATCAGCCAAAATGAAGATTTTACAAGTGTGGACACATACAAAGAAATTACCAGGGATCTGGTACTCACACCGCTGAAGGTAGGAGAAACAGTACAGCTCAACAACATCTTTTTTGTGCAAAGCAAGGCTGAGATGCTTCCTGAATCCGACCCCGAATTGGCTCGATTATTATTACTATTAAACGACAACCCATCACTCGAGATTGAGCTCGGAGGTCATACCGATAATCGAGGATCTTCGGCGGCAAACCTCAAACTCTCCGAAGAAAGAGCACTTTCTGTTATGAACTATTTGCTGGATAATAATATCGATAAAAAACGTCTAGACTATAAAGGATACGGAGGCACCAAGCCTGTCGCTAGCAATGCCAGCGCAGAATCAAGGCAAAAGAACAGACGAGTAGAAATTAAAATCCTGAAGTTTTAAATGATTTGATTCATGGATTTTAAAGACTTTTTTTGAAATAAAGTAGGCAACCATTCACCAAGTAGATCCGCACAAACCGAGAGCCTGCAAGGTATTTGTGGCAATTTATCCGCAAAAAAGCATTGATTTTCCATGGATTTGCGCATGCTTTTCTTCCTTGAATCTACGCACAATATCTAATGCTGCGAAGATGAATAATGGTATTATTCACAATATTATTATACCCACAATTTCCCGCCTCAAACCGTCAATTATTTCAATAATCTAAAAATAGCCGTAATTTCGATGCAGAAATAAATCAATCCCTATTTTTAGATCTGCATGATCCCACAACCCATCGTCAATATTGCTGAAATTTGTGCGAAACACGGCATTACACAGGCCGTCATTTGTCCCGGTTCGCGTAGCGCTCCGCTCACATTGGCCTTTGCGCGACATCCCGAAATCAACACTTTTGTAGTCCCCGATGAGAGAAGTGGTGGTTTTATAGGACTGGGATTAGCGCAATCATCCAACAAACCTGTGGTGCTCATTTGCACCTCTGGGACTGCTGCAGCTAATTTTTATCCCTCAGTGATTGAAGCATTTTATCAGCAGGTTCCATTGCTGGTACTCTCAGCAGACAGACCTCCGGAATGGGTAGATCAGCAAGACGGACAAACAATTCGCCAGCAAAATATCTTGCAAAACCATGTACTGGCTTCTTTTCAGTTTCCTATATCCTTTGATCATCCCGAAGCCGTCTGGCATGGAGAAAAAATGGTTTCTGAAGCGATCGTTACAGCCAATGGTACCACCCGAGGCCCTGTACATATCAACGTGCCAATCCGCGAACCCTTCTACCCTTCGGCCGACGAAGGGTTTGGATATTCAGAAAATATAAAGGTGATAAAAAGCCCTCAAATTCCATATGAGCCTACAAGTGAATGGAAAGAGGCTGTAATCCATGAATTAAAACCTTATGATAAAATCCTGCTGGTTGTAGGCCAAACAAGGATTTCTAGTGAACTAAAAAAACTACTCAATCAAATCCAGAAAAAACTCAAATGGGTGATCGTTGGCGATATCACTGCCAATATCCATGAATTGGATCATGCGGTCTTGCACCATGATATCCTTTTGGAAAATGAGCAAAATAAAAAACCATTGCAACCCGATCTGCTAATCACATTCGGACAAAGTATATTATCCAAAAACTTGAAAACTTTTTTGAGAAATGGCCATTCCATGGCCCATTGGCATGTGGACACGAATAGCGATGTCGTCGATCCTTTCAAGGTATTGACACAAAAAATCGCTTTGCACCCGGAGGTGTTTTTTGACATTATCGCAAGCTATCTCTGGGAGCCAAATCCAAAACAGAACAGCTATTTCAATCATTGGATAGAAAGGGATCTGCAATCCACCGCATTCCTTCAGGACTTCTTTAAGACAGAAAAAGCCTCTGAATTCCATGCCGTGGAAAGAATACTTTCCGGCTTGCCTGACCATTGCCATTTGCATCTTGCCAACAGCATGACCGTACGCTATGCCAACTATTTTGGGTTGAAAAACAAAAAGCAAGTCGCGGCTTGGTCGAATAGGGGCACGAGCGGCATCGATGGCTGCGTAAGTACTGCCGTCGGCCATGCGATCAATTCGGATGACCTGAACATCATCATCACCGGCGACCTGGCGTTTTTCTATGATCGCAATGCGCTCTGGCACCATCATCTCCCACACAATCTCCGCATCATCGTGCTAAACAACCACGGCGGCGGCATCTTCCGCTTGATCAATGGCCCGAAGCAACTCGATGAACTGGAAACATATTTTGAAACACCCCAAAAGCTCACCGCAGCCAACACCGCGAGGGATTTCGGAATGACTTACTTCATGGTAAAATCCACGGAAGCACTGCCCGATATGCTTGGAAAATTCTTTAGCCCACAAGCTGGCCCGTCTATCCTGGAAATAGAAACAGACCCCAAAACAAACCAGCAGGTCTTCGAAGCATTCAAACAAAAATCAGCGCAAAAAGGGGTGTAAACCCATGGATTATAAAAAGAGTATAAAGGGTATTTTAGGATAAATATGCAATTGTAAATATCATGTAAACACCTCTTTAAACTAATTGAATATTCATGAAGATTTTTAAAATTATATTCGGGTTAATTGCCATTGGAATTATAGGTTACGTTGGATTTATTGCATTTATAGTATTTAGTCCTGACATTGAAAACTACAAGAACCGAATTGAATTCAATTCCGAACTTTGGAAGAATTGGGAAGAAACTGAGACAACAGCCTCCTTAAGATGGGATATGACTCACAGTCTCACTAATAACTACAAACTCATTGGCATGTCAACCGATCAAGTATTCAAACTTCTTGGAAAACCTTCAGGGCAGAGCAATTCCGAATTAAGGTATTATTTGGGAATGTCAAGACATTCGATTGACACAGGATCATTGGTATTGGAACTAAAAAAAGGTAAGGTTGCTAACTACAGAATTTGGCATGGGTGATGAACAAACAACACAATATCAAGACATATATTCTGATCGGACTGCTTTTTTGTTTACTAGCTTCATGTGAAACTAGTAGAGTCAAATATTCTGGATTAAATGACTTGGTAATTGGGACTCAACAATTAGTTCTATATTCAAACAATGAATTTTATTTGGAACTTGGAGCTGGAAGATATGAAGGAACATATTCAATTGTAAATGATACTGTGAATCTCCAGTATTTCGACAAACCAGAAAACTGGCCTGATCAACTTTTAATGAGCAAACATTTTTTTCAAACCATATCAACAGACGAACAAAAGGGGTCATTAAAAATTAAAAGGAATTAAAGGGTTTTAATATTCAATATAAAATCATGTCTGACCAGTGCTGGACTATAGCTTTCAGGGCTATCCACCAAATCTGCAATTGGGCGGAAGAGTAGAATAAAATACGAAAAACAAGATGTCAATGTATTTGAGAAAGACCTCTGGAACAAGTTAATTAACTTGCTTTCAAATAATATGGTTAATTTTGAAAGATCCTTAAGTGAGCCCTCTTTCTCAAACAACAAGAAGTTTCCCACAGAAAAACCCTCTAAAACCCATGAAACATTGAAAACCATTTTGATCAACTAAAAAGCCATCAAAATTCATAAATTAACGAAGAAGCACAAACGCCGTATCTCCCACAAACACCCAGAACTATTTTATTTATACGTGATAAATTATTATTTTTATACGTAAATAAAAGATGATGGATAAAAAACTCACGCTAAGTCTGGATCAAACAGTTATAGAAATGGCCAAATCCTACGCCAAATCAAATGGCACCAGCCTGTCCAAACTCATTGAATCCTACTTGAACAATCTGACAATCCGAGACAAGAAAGAAACTACCATAACACCTTTAGTCGAAAGCCTAAGTGGAGTCATCGATTTAAGTGAGGACTTTGATGAAAAAGAGGCGTATTCCGATTATCTAATCGAAAAATACAAATGAGCCGAATACTGGTGGACACCAATATCGTCATTGATCTATTGTCAAGAAGAAAGGATTTTTATGGTGATGCAGCGACCCTATTCTCACTTGCAGACAAACAAGAGTTGAACCTAACTATCTCCTCACTGACCTTTGCCAATACAAATTATATCCTAACCAAACTAAAATCTGCCAGGGAAGCCAGACAAATCCTCAGGAAATTTAAAGTGCTGGTTGAAATTTTAAACCTAGATGATAAAATCACGGAATTGGCATTGAGCGATGAAAGTTTTACTGATCTGGAAGATGGATTGCAATATTATTCTGCCATGGAAAACCAAATAGATGTCATCATTACGAGGAACAAGAAAGATTTTAAAAACTCAAAAATCCCTGTGCAGAGCGCTAAGGAGTTTCTTGCAAATAAAACCCTCTAAAATCCATGAATTCATTCTTGAAGAAATAAGTTGAAAGCAAGTTGATATCAGCTTCATCCAAAAAATAAATTAAAAAAAGTGCAACATTATTTTATTTCAAAGCGTTTGCTTAGCTTAGTGATTCGTTAATAATCATGGCGCGAAAAAAAGAATATATCGAACAGGAAGTTATAGAAAAAGCAATGGCTTTGTTCTGGCGAAATGGTTACGAAACCACTTCTGTTCGTATGTTGGAAAAGGAAATGGGTATCAATCAATTTTCTATTTATTCGAGCTTTGGCAGCAAACAAGGGGTATTTCTTGAAAGTATCAAATGCTATAAATCAAAAATAAAAAGCATTACAAATAAACTAGAAGCATCAAAAAATGGAATTGAAGGGATCAAAGCTTATTTCTATGATTTTCTGGAATTTGCAAAAGAAGATAATATGAGCAAAGGATGCTTGGTGACAAATACAGTAAACGAGCTGCGCAATCATGCAGATCCTATGTTGATGTCTGAGTTGATGAAATTTGCGAATGAAATCAGAGATTTATTTGTAGCTAACTTAAAACAAGACGCAAGAAAAAATACGGAAACTATAGAAAAGCAAGCAAGCTATTTAATGACATCGATTTTAGGTTTATCAGTTGCTTCTAAAATCCTTAACAAACAGCAATTAAACGACTTTATTGAAGTCGCATTTCAAAACATTTAAATTTTTTTTACTATATTCTAAGCGATTGCTTAGTTATAAACAATTAACAATTATATCTATGAATACTTTAAAAATTCACACCATTGATTCAGCGCCAGAAAACAGCAAGTCGCTATTAGAAAAATCCCAGAAAGCATATGGGTATGTTCCTAATCTGCACGGTGCTTTGGCTGGAGCTCCGGGGCTACTCGAAGCTTACCAAACCTTGCATGGTTTAT
>JAUHYU010000067.1 GCA_030426345.1 Bacteroidia bacterium | reverse complement strand
TCGCCTATACTCACGACGTCATGCTGGCCCTTTTTGATACTATCAATTATAAAATCCATGCTTTTTGCGGCCAGTCGTGTCGCCATGGTACGATCATAGGGACTGGGATCTCCGCCTTGCTGCACATGGCCAAGAATGGATTGCCGTACATCAAATATATCCCCACCATCTTCCTCATACAAGGCACTGATAAACGGTGTGGTATATATTTCATTGGCATATTCACTTTTCACAACAAGGCCCATTCTCTTTCCATCCGCAAATGCCTTCTTAAACATATTCACATCATCCTGAAGTTGCTGAAGGGTTACCCCATCTTCATGCAAATATACACGTTCCGCCCCGGTGGCCAATCCACTCATTGCCGTAAGAAATCCGCAATACCTACCCATAACTTCCACCACAAAAACTCGTTTGTTGGCCGCAGCAGACTCCTTTATTTTATCCACGGCTTCTATGATGGTATTCAGCGCAGTATCTGCCCCAACGCTAAAATCCGTTCCCGGAAGATTGTTATTGATGGTAGCTGGCAAGCAAACTATTGGTATGTCAAATGCAGGAAATTCCTGCCTTTTTGCAATGAAATTATACGCTGCTTCATATCCAGCCATGCCCCCGATAATCAACAAGGCATGAACATTATTAGCTTCCAGATTTTTCGCAATTTGATAAAAGTCACGATTTTCAGGACTTTTTCTATTCGTACCTAACTCAGATCCCCTCAGAGATGTCCAACCTTCGACATCCATCCATTTCAATTCTTCAATTTCATTGCTGATAAGCCCTTTAAATCCATTGTGAACTCCTAGAACCCTGTGACCTTGTTCGATTCCCAACCTTACTGCAGTCCTTACAGCAATGTTCATTCCCGGAGCCAGTGTACCGACATTCATCACCAAGATATTTTTGGACTCATCTCCTTCGAGCTTGATGTCCGGCATTCCTTTGCTTAAGGTATCAAATACGTTCAGCGAATCCTGAAAACTCCCTCCGCGCAATTGAATCGCTTTGGCAAATTCCCTTTTCTCAATAAATCCTAGAATCGATTTGGTATTTTTTATACTCTCCATCATAGGAATCGGCTTGACCCTATTATGTTGCAAACCAATGATCATGGATTCTTTACAGTTTTCCTCTTCCAACAAATGCTGAACTGCGGCATATCCTAGAAGGGTACTCATATATCTGTCAAAGGCACTCGGCGCCCCTCCTCGCTGTACATGCCCAAGGATCGTAATCCTTGCCTCCTCATCAATTCTCCTTTTTAGTTCATCCACAATGTAATAACTTTTTATAGGATTCCCCTCTTTGTCCTTGGCTCCTTCGGCAAGTATAATTAGGCTTTTGGTTTTCCCCGCTCTTTTATTTGCACGGATTTTATCGCACAATTCCTTTGCCCAATCATCGTGTTGCGGTGGTCTTTCGGGGATAAAGACATAGTCCGCTCCTGAATTCAAAGCACTGATCAGTGCCAGATATCCGCAATTCCTTCCCATTACTTCTACAATAAATGTTCGCTGATGGCTCGCCGCAGTACTACTTATCGCTTCCAAAGCATCTGCTATCCTACGCAAAGCAGTATCTGCCCCAATGGTCATATCCGTACCGGAAAGGTCGTTATCGATCGAGCCAACCAATCCCACAATATTTAGTTTTTCATGGTTTTTGGACTGTTTTTCAGTAATTTCTTTATCCTTTAGCAACTCTTTTACCAAACCCGACCATTCTTCCCTAAACATATTTGCACCCGTGAGGCTACCATCTCCACCAATCACTACGAGGTTATCAATATTGTATTGGATCAAATTCTTTGCTGCCTTCAACCTTCCTGATCTTTTGCGAAACTCCTGGCTCCTGGCAGTACCGATTTTTGTACCTCCTTTATGTAAAATACCTCCCACAGCATCCCAGTCCATCTTCACTATCATATCCCCACCATCTACCATTCCCTCATATCCATGCAAAAAAGCATATACTTCCACTCCATGGTAAAGTGCTGTTTTTACAACTGCCCGAACCGCAGCGTTCATTCCAGGAGCGTCGCCCCCACTGGTCAGCACACCGATAGTTCTAATTTTATTTTGTGCCATTTATAATATTTTCGAAAAATCAGAATTCATTTAGCGTTTCCCTCCAAAATTGATAAAACTTAATGGATTTTTACATATATCCCGATGAAAAATAAGGCATCACAACATGAGCTTTTCTCAGATTATATTACATTGAAAAAAGCCATAAACCCCATGCCTTTTCCAATATTTTTTGTGATACTTACTTTTTCATTGGAACCATAAAAAGTAGGCATCAATTATTTGCCTTTTAAAATAGTGGTTATTTTTGTCTCCAAATCAAGAAGTTTAATATGATGGTTTTCAAGTTTGGCGGAGCTTCTGTCAAAGATGCAGATGCGGTCAGGAACATGACCGGGATTATAAAAAATAATGATGGGAATATCCTCGTGGTAATTTCTGCCATGGGCAAAACCACTAATAGTCTCGAACGAATGGTTAATCTTTTCGTTCAGGGCGAAACAAATGAATTGCAAAGTGAATTTGCCACAATAAAAAAATATCATCTGAACATCATTCAGGAGCTTTTTGATCGTGAAGACCATCCTGTTTATGCAGATATAATCCAGATGTTTGGCGAATTGGAACGAAAACTCAACAAAGCACCATCCATGAGTTTTGACCATGATTATGACCAGATCATTTGCTTTGGGGAGTTGCTTTCTACCAAAATCGTCACGCATTATTTACAATTTCAACAAGTAGCCGCGGAATGGAAAGATGTCCGATTTTCCATTAAAACCGACAATACCTATCGGGAAGCGCGGGTACAGTGGGATATGACCCGGGAATTGGTAAACCAGCATTTTCAATTTGACAACAACAGGATATTGGTTACTCAGGGGTTTCTTGGATCAACGATAGATAATATTACCACGACGCTCGGCCGCGAAGGGTCTGACTATACCGGTGCGGTTTTGGCGCATGTGCTGCACGCCGAAAAACTCGTCATCTGGAAGGACGTTCCCGGAGTGCTCAATGCGGACCCTAAGTGGTTTGATGATACGGTTTTGCTCAGCGAACTATCCTATCGTGATGCTATAGAGCTGGCGTATTATGGAGCCAGTATAATTCATCCAAAAACCATAAAACCATTACAAAATAAAAACATTGACCTGCATGTCAAATCCTTTATCCACCCGGAAAGAGAGGGTACTGTCATCAGCAATGTGGAGTATGAAAAGCTCGTTCCTTCATTTATTTTCAAGATAGACCAGGTGCTGATCAGAATCTCCCCTGAAGATTTTTCTTTCATAGCCGAAGACAACCTACAGACCATTTTTGGTGTATTATCTGAAAACAGGGTGAAGATTAACCTGATGCAAAATTCAGCTCTTCGGTTTATACTCTGCATCAACAACGACGAAAGAAAACTACCAAAAATAATTGACGCTCTGAAAAGTAACTTTAACGTCACCTACGAAACGGGATTGGAACTGATCACCATACGCTACTTTGACGAGTCAACCGTCGAAAGGGTAATGGTCAATAAAGAACTGATCATGGAACACCGCGACAAAAAGAATATCCAGTTGATTGTAAAGAATATGGCTAATTAAAGAGCTTTTACGCTTCAAACGGACATGAGCAGAAAGAAAAGATAAAATAACCTAGTCTCAACATTCACAGTATTTAAATGCAAATGGTGTTAATTGGAAAAATGTGACACATAATACTGATTTTTTTTCTTGCGTTAATAATATCTTGTCAGACTTTTAAATTTGCAAGAGACGGTTCAGATTCAACGCATTTAAAAAATGAAGAAATACAAGGCATCTATAAAGGAATAAGTTTTGTAATGAAGGAGGAAATAAAGGAAAAGAATATATGCCTTACTTTGAAAGCAGATACCATTGTAAATAACTCTGTTTTAATTTATAATCAGGTTGAATTTGCTAAGTCTTCAAGATATACTCTTTTACCTCAAGTTAAGTATAAAATAAATTGCCAAGAGCCAAATTTTGAAGCGCATATCTCTGAGATTAAAGGTGCATCAGGGTATTATTTCGTCCACCTTTATCCTTTATGGAACCAGGAGCAGGGAATAAGAAATCCTTTGATTGATCCTCCTTATGAATTTTATATTATAATCTTTCGTCAAGGTGATTTTTGGGAAATAAAATGGGTGGAACGCCAATAATGTATTGCTACGCAGCCCCCATAAAGCACAAGCATTAACACAGCGGTATTTGTGCCAAACAGGAAAAATAAGTAGCAAAAAGCCTCTAAAATCTATGAAGCCGCTAACGAGATCAGGATAATTACACTTCCCTTGGGTTAGCAAAACCTTTGGCGTAGTATTTCCTTTGGAATAAATCATTTTATATTATGTGAAATCGTTAACTTTGATCAAAAGAGTGGAAATGAATCCGAAAGTAGCCAAGAAAACCCTGCATGAACTGATAGATCAAATTGAAGATGATGAGCTATTGACCTTGTATGTAAAATTACTGGAACGGGAAATCGAAAAAACAGCTTCCATTGATTTTTTCAATACAACGGAATCGAATTTAGTTGCACGTGCCAGAGCGTCTTTAAACTCGGTTAAAGAAGGCAAAACCCGAAATATTAAGGACTTTAAAAAGGACGTTGAAGCGTGGAAGAAGAATCGAGCTATATAGTGGAAATCACTCCAGAAGCGGAGATTTATTACCTTCAATTGTTAAAACACCTTTATCAGACCCATTCTGAAAACAGCGCAGCAAGAAAAGCTGATGAAATATTGGATATGGCCCTATCATTGGATAAAAACCCTTATCGAGGCAGAGTTGTAGATCAACTGGCACTTTTAGAAATGGAACATAGGTTTTTATTATATCAGCATAATTCCAGGAAATCCATAAAGATCATCTACTTCATTGATGAATCATTAAAAACAGTTTATGTAACGGACTTTTTTGGAAATGAAATGGATGATGAAAAAATAGCAGATAGAAGTAAATAACCCCTCCAGCGCAAGGATTAGCGCAACGGTATTTGTGCCAAACAGGAAAAACAAACATCAAAAAAGCCTCTAAAACCCATGACTTCGATCCATGGATTTTAGAGGCTTTTTCCGATGTATTGACCCAAAATAAATATACAGGTGGGTTGATAATCATTGCATATGATTATATCAGTGCGGTTTCAGCGCGATGCTATATGGAATGAATACTTCAAATTCCTTCTTCCGAATATCCGTAACGAAGTACCAATCGACTTTCAATTCCTCCGGTGTGGCATTCAAGACAATAAACCCATGGGAATTCTGATCGAACCAAAGGACATTTCCAGCATCTTTCAACCTCTTTTCTTCTTTCGCTAAAATACTTTCATCAAAAAAAGCCTTCTCGGCATTGTTGCCCGAGCTAATGGAGCCGGGCAACACTTCATGGAAAAGCGTGTCTTTTTTATCCTTTTTAAATACGACATAATGATGGGGATTGTGCGCATTGCCAGTGGTAAACAAAAAGTTTTTATCAGGTTGCCCCTCAATAAAATCCGACAACCTGTCCCGATCCGCCGGAAATCCCGACCATCTGTTCCACCCCATGTCCTTGTCTGCATACAACAATTGATTGCCAAAAACATTCCATTCCGCATCATGCCTCATCACCTCATTTTCAATCCAGCGCAATTGCTCATTTCCGATAATATGCCTGCTCGTGTCCTCCAATGATTGCAACGTTTTGGTCACTTCACTTTTGCAACATACCCGAGTATCCAGCATCATCAGATTCACCAAATCACCAAATTGAAATGATCGATAGATGTTTTCAAAAGGCTCAGGACGCAACGGCAGCCACTCATGGTAGGCGATTATGGAATTGTTTTTTCGTTTTTCCCAGTTTCCATCATATTCCAATTTCCCGTCTTTCATTTCCTTCAAAGGTTTCATAGCGATCTCGTGGTCATCCCAAATGGTGATCATTGGAAAGTTTGCATGAAGTTTCTGAAGGGATGTGTCGCTGCGGTATTGCGCATAGCGGGTTCTATAATCTTCCAGGCTTAGGCACTCATGAGCCGGAATGTGTTGACGACCTGTGGCCTGAACCGAAGGCCAATACGAATCGCCCTCTTTTGCAGCGGCACTTTCATAAATATAATCGCCCAAGTGAATCACTACATCAATACCTTCCATTTGGGACAATGCTTCATAAGCGTGGTAATAACCTCCAGTATATTTTGCACAGTTCACCACGCCGATTTTTATCCTTTCGGTCGAGGTTGGCAATGTTTTGGTGCGTCCAGTAGTCGAATAACTATTTTTGTAACTAAACCTGTAATAGTAAAAAGTGCCAGGATCAAGCTGCCCTGGAAATGCTTTCACACAAAAATCATTGGCACTCTTGGCCATTGCGTTTCCCTGCTGTTCGATTTGGGCAAAGCTCTTGTCCTGAGACATTTCCCATTGCACCTCGGCATCTTGCCGATCAGGGGAAGTAAGCCTCGTCCATAGTACAACTTCTGTTTTGGAAGGATCACCCGATGCCACTCCATACGGAAAATATCCACTCCCACTTACTGCCTTGGAATTGAGCGGTACACAAAACAATAGTGCTATGATCCAAAGACCACTATGAATCTTTGGAATGGGCTTTTTTATAAAAATCATTCTTCTAATCCAATTTGTTTTTTCACTCCCTGATATTTCCCTTCCAATTCCGTTAGTTTTTCAGATTGCTGTT
Source organism: Bacteroidia bacterium (assembly GCA_030426345.1). Lineage (GTDB taxonomy): Bacteria > Bacteroidota > Bacteroidia > Cytophagales > Cyclobacteriaceae > JAAUQL01. The sequence continues at coordinate 20,962 of JAUHYU010000067.1, read as the reverse complement.
GAGATAAATCATTCATTTCTGTCCTGTCGTTTTTGATATCATAAAGTTCCCAGGGTTCTTCATTTACACGCACCATTTTCCAATCACCCGACCTAAACATCCTGAATCTTTCGGTAAATCCTGAAACAAAAAAATCGGGTTCTTCGCGCTGTTGCCCTTCAAATATTGGTAATAGAGAGCTCCCATGTAGAGGAATCGTGGCATATCCATTGATGGAATCTGGATAGTTTATTCCCAGAATATCCAGAAAGGTCGGTGCAAGGTCAACCACGTGGCCAGGTTGATCAGTCATGGAATTTGGGGCGATTTTACCCGGCCAATTAACGATAAAGGGCGTATGGCTCCCGCCTTCATGTCCAGCTTGCTTGTATTGCCTGAAAGGTGCATTGCTGAGATTGGCCCAGGAGGTACGCAAACTCCAATATGAATCGGCAGGTCCCGGCTGAACATCCGGTATTTTATTGGAATAAAAAGGGCAAGCCCCATTATCCACCAAAAACATAATTATAGTATTTTCCAACTTTTCATTGTCCCTAAGCTTGTCCAAAACACGTCCAATATTTTGATCCATCCGATCAACGATGGCCGCATATACTGCCATTTCCAAATCCAAAGAATCTTGCTGCGCTTCAGACATGCTGTCCCACGGATAGTAATCGGTATAGCTTGGTACCAATGGCCCTCTCGATGTATTGAGGTTTTTTTCAGGCAAACTCATTTTGGTGTTTTGAGGAATAACCCCCAGTTTTTGCATTCTTTCGAATCGCTCCTCACGTAACTGATCCCAACCCTTTCTATATTTTCCCCTGTACTTCGCTATATCTTCCGGTCTGGCCTGCAATGGGTAATGCGCGGCATGATATGGCAAGTACAGAAAGAAAGGCTCTTCTTTACCAAAAGCTTCATCTAGCCACTTTAAGGCATAGTCAGTGATGAAATCCGTCTTGTACATTGGAGTGATTTCGTGCTCGATATCTTTGGCATCTATATCTTTTCCCTCCAAATAAAATGGCCGCTCGAACTTTCCCGAAGGAGGCAAGAAATATTCTGTGGTTGCCCAGAAGTAAAAGGAATGGTCAAACACATTTTCTGCCTTGCAGTAATCCGGCACCCACTTGTCAAAATGTTCTTTCCCGCTCATGATATTGTAATAGCCCGCCTGTTTGGTCAGTTGGGCAAGATGCACTGCACCGTTGCCCCCCTTGTACAAACCGGTGAGCATCGTGGAGCGCGTAGGATTACACTTCGCCATATTATAAAAAGTGGTAAACTTCAACCCACCTTTTGCCAGGCCATCTATATTTGGAGTGTTGATCTCGCCGCCATAGCATCCGATATCCGAAAACCCCATATCGTCGCCCATGATCAGCACAATATTTGGCTTTTCATTTTGCTTCTCCTTTGGGTCTGCGCATCGGAAAAAGATACTGCCCAGTAGCATAATATAAAAAACTCTTTTCATGGATTTTGAGATGTTTTTCATGGTTTTTTTGTTAGATATCTTCACATTTTTCGTTTGGTTTGATGCTCAAAGGCTTCCATTTCAGTTTCCTTGCCTTTATCTCCTTGATCATCCATCCATTTCAGTAATAATGTTTTCATTTGGTCAGCTACCGGCCTGTATTGTTTTTCTGTGATCAGGTTATTGAGCTCATAGGGATCATCTTCTATATTGTACAATTCCTCTTCAGGTCTGTACTGAAATTTATTTACCAGCATTCGCGCATTTTCATCGATGTTGGCTTTGACCTCCCAAGTCAGCCAGAAATGTGTCCAATCAGCTTTTTGTTCTGTGATGTTGTTTTGGAATTTGGAATCATAATTCAGATTGAGAATGTATTTGAACTTTTCTGACCGGATTGACCTAATGGCATAATGTTCGGACCCATTGCGGATTCCACGGGTGGTCTGAATTCCATATACATATTTTTTGTGTTGGTCTTTTTCGCCTAAGAGTACCGGGAGAAAACTTTCCCCGTCCAAACTCTCAACAGGTTTTCCTCCTGCGAGGTCGATAAAAGTGGGCGTTACATCCACATATTCTATCATGGCATTACTGATACTTCCCGCTTTTATTTTTCCTGGCCACCTCGCTAAAAAAGCCGTTTGAAGTCCATTGTCATAGCAAGTCCATTTGGCAAACGGAAGCGCATTTCCCTGTTCGCTCGTAAATATCAAAACGGTATTATCGGCTACTCCAAGCTTGTCCAAAAGGCCCCTGACTTCCCCCACAGAATTATCCAAATGATTGATCTCAGCGTAGTAATTGATAATTGTTTCCCTGGTTTTCTTTGTATCCACAAGGTATGGAGGGAGGACTATTTTATCTGGGTCGTAAATACTTGGGTCTCCCAGATTCCATGGAGTATGGGGTTCTTTGAAGCAAACAAATGCACAAAAAGGCTGATCCTGATTACGTGAAATGAACTTTTCCAACAATCCCAAATCGGGATCTGTGCCATTCTCACCGAGGTATTCAAATGGAAACGATTCGACTGGTGCGATATGCCTCTTGCCTGTGAGTGCCACCCTGTAACCTTCATTTTCCAAATAATGAACAATGCTCTTTGTTCCTTTATTTACAAAAGTGGCCTGTGGGTAGGCGCCTGACTTTACCGGATATAAGCCCGTATAAATATTGTGTCGGGTAGGAGAGCACATTGGGGCGGCCTGAAAGCAACGGGTAAATTGCATGCCTTCACTGGCAATGGCATCAATATTGGACGTTTTTACATTTTCACTTCCATAGCAACTAATATCCCTAAACGTCAGGTCATCGGCAATGATAAAAACAATGTTTGGCTTAGATTCTTTATCTTGACCAAATACAAAATTCCAGGTGAGCACATTCACTAGCAATAAAACCAAGCTGGTTTTGTTCAAATTCATTTTCATCATGATTAAATTTTTCAATTAATTACCAGGCCTCAGCGCATGCCTCGCCCTTTGATCTTCCGGTAATTTCATATTATAAGTAGCCCCAAATCCATCGGTCTGATAGTAGGTATAAGCCTGCCATGGATCTTCGCCTTTGATCCGTGGATCACTAGTTGCTGTAAGGTGTGCCTGCAAGTCTTTCCATAATTGCTTTTTGATTTGGGCATATTCCGGGTTTTCCGCAAGATTATTGATTTGCCCGGGATCATTGTGAATTCGGTATAATTCTTCCAATGGCCGCTTACCAAAACTAAGCTGAAACTCTTCAGCGTATTTTTTTTGATTTACCGGATCCACCATGAATGTTTTGGTAGGACAAGCATCTACATCTCCATGAAAAGTTCTGTTGGATGATACAAATGTAGGACCTCCGGTCGGCCATCTATCTGGCTCGAAATTGCGGATATACAAATATTCCTTGGTACGAATGGCCCTGACAGGATAGGTCGCCCCATCTGGCCTGCACCACGTATGCCTTTCCGTGGCGGTAAAAACCCGATCGCGAGAACTATCTACCATGCCTTCCTTTTCAGACAATAAAACAGAAAAAAGGCTCTTTCCTGTCATTTCTTTGGGGATGGCAATGCCAGCTGCTTCGAGAAAGGTTGGTGCAAAATCTGTGTGAGAGACGAAATCCTCTATCGTGCGACCTCCTTTTATTTTATCTCCCCATCGAATGGCAAGCGGCATGTGTACCCCCCAATCGTACAGCGTTGTTTTTGCTCTGGGGAAGGGCATGCCATTGTCAGATGTGGCCACGATGATGGTATTGTCCAATTCCCCAATATCTTCTAATTTCTTTATCATGCTGGCCAGATGTGAATCAAACCATTCTATTTCATAGTAATAATCTAAAATGTCACTTCTGACGACTTCTACATCCGGCCAAAAAGGAGGAACATCCACATCTTCGGTTTTCATTCCGATCATTTTTCCTACACCGTCTTCATAAATACGGTGAGGCTCAGTAGATCCAAACCAAAAACAAAATGGTTGTCCTTCTTTACGGTCTTTCAGAAAAGCATTGAAATTGGCGGAATAATTCCTCCTATCAATTCCTACAGCAGTATGTCCTTCCGGAATTTCATTATACTCCTTGCCAATGGGATCTTTTTCCAAACCGAGATCATGGTAATTGCCCGGCAACCACCCCTTGCCTGTATAGCCTACAAAATATCCTGCTTCAGAAAGCATGTGTGGATATATTTTTAAATCCTCGGGAATAGAGCCAAACAACACTCCGGCTTCTTTAATCCGCCAAATATCTTGTCCGCTGATCACAGCACTTCGGGATGCAGTACAGGAAGGACAGGCCGAAAATGAATTGGTGAAATTTATGCCTTCATCTGCCAAACGATCAAATGCAGGTGTTTTAACTACCTTATCGCCATTCACGCCTGTGTGCAGCCATGACTGATCATCTGCAAAAGCGAATAAGATATTGGGACGATTATCTTCTTTATTGACCCTTTCATTGCTTTTCACCTCACAGCCTACCAAAAAGGCCATAAAAACCATGAAAACGAAGTAATTTCTTAGGTGTTGAATGATGTTGTGAAAATCCATTATAAATCGTTTCATATTTTATAATTAATTATTTGCGGTTTGAATTTTATCCAACAACGGATCGCCAGTCTCTTGCGCCAATTGCTCCAATTCCTGCTGCATTTTAGCTTTTAATTCACGAGAATCCGGATTGTCAAAAAGGTTATTCATTTCGTAAGGATCTGTCTGATGATCATAAAGTACTTTATAATCCAGATTGGCATAAAGATATCGGCCATCCCACACCCCCCGCCAGGCTGATTTGCCATCAAACAAGCCGACGTACAATTCCTTCTGTTTAGGGCCATCATCACCCAGACACCAGCCAGCCATGGATTTTCCGGACATTTGTGCTGGTATATTCAGCCCCGTAAGATCAAGAAGTGTGGGTGCGACATCTACGCTATTTACCAAAACATCACTGGTTTTTCCCGGTTGGATGGCCGCTGGCCATTTCACGATCAACGGGGTACGCATGGCAGTAATGTAAGGCTTGCCTTTGGTTCTTAGATAGTATTGCAGACTTTTTCCTTCCTTGATATACCGTTGCTTGATCTCGTGCGCATGGCTACCAAGGACATCCCCATGATCACTGACGAACAGCACGATGGTATTGTCCTCAATTTTCATTTGATCCAATCCATCCAATAACCGCCCAACTTCATGATCAATGGAACTGACCTGGCCGTAGTAAATCTGCCGCAATCGCCGAACTTCTCTCAACTCGTCTTCGTCCAATTCACTCTCTACATCCGGAGGCAATACTATTTTACCGGGATCGTACATATCCAAGTATTCCTGAGGACATTGAAATGGATTATGGGGTGGCCCATAAGCTATATAATAACACCAAGGCTTTTTCTCCTCAGTATTCCTCTGAATAAAATCAAGTGCCTTATCTGTCTGCCATGTCGGCTCCCAATCATATCCTTCAACCCTTACTTTCTCCTTTTTGTCATTGAATTCCCATACTTCGAAAAACTCATGCGATTTTTCATAGCCATTCCAATCCTGCCATCCTTGCCGACGTGGCCCTTCCTCAATATATCCACCAACAGATTCCTTTGGAATACCCCCGTCCAAATGCCATTTTCCGATGAACCCAGTTGCGTACCCTGCCTCCACCAATATCTCCGCTATAGTTATTTTTTCGGGAGCCAGCAGCATATTGTTGTTGGTGACCCCATGCTCATGGATGTATTGGCCAGTTTGAAAAGTAGCCCTCGTCGGACAACAGACAGGCGCGCCACTTATGGAATTTGTAAAACGAATACCGTCATTTGCCAAGCGGTCAATATTTGGCGTAAGAATATCCGGCTGGCCTGCCACACCCATCATATCAGCACGAAATTGATCAGGCATCAGAATCAGGATGTTTGGTTGTTTATTTTTTTCGTTTGCAATCGTTTTCTCCTCCTTTTTTGGGGTAGAACAAGCGACAATGGCAAACATTAAAACCATGGTTTTTAGATGGTTTATAGGGTGTTTCATTTCTATCATGACTAAACAGGTCTCATTAAATGCTTTATAAATCCATGGAATAAACATACTTATTGGGCTTCGGTCCCATCACAAACAAAAGTTCACCTCCGCTGACGATTTCTTCATGGGTGATATAAGTACGCTTTAGTTTTTTTCCATTCAATTGAACAGATTGCACATATACATTTTCCGGGGAATTGTTCTCTGCTAATATTTTAAATTTTTTACCTGAATAATAGTTGGGGTCAAGCTTGATTTCCACCTCATCGAACAACGGACTCCCCAATTCATACCGATTATTTCCGGGGCAAATGGGGTGAAAACCCATGGAACTAAGGATGTACCAAGCAGACATTTGGCCCACATCATCATTGCCCATGATGCCATAGGGAGTGGTGCCATATGCATTTTCTAAAATAGTACGCACCCACTTTTGGGTCAGCCATGGTTTTGACGTGAAATTGAACAAATATGGAACATGATGGACTGGCTCGTTGGCATGGTTGTAATACTCATTCCACGAAAAATCCTTGGGTGTTTTATCAAACAACATTTCCAATTCAGATAGAAACCGATCCTCTCCCAAAAGCATCTTTAACCCATCAATATCGTGTGGCACAAACCAAGTTTGTTGTAAAGGGTTGCTTTCTATGCATGCCTGCGAAAATCCCAATGGCCCATCCCATGGAATCCAATCACCTTTTTTGAATTTACCACGCATTAAGCCAACGCTGTTATCAAATATGTTCCTATAGTTGAGTGCTCTTTTCGAAAAAAACTCTTCATCACCTGAATATCCTAGTTCGCCTGCAAATTGGCTTAAACACCAATCAGCATAGCTGTTTTCCAAAGTGGCAGATACACCTTTGTAGTAGCCTTTCCACCGGACCGGTTGTGGGTCGCAAGCCACATATCCCAAATTTGTAAATTCCTCCCAACCATTTCTGGTGGTGTTTGGTCCAACAGATGTTTGCTTGGCAAGCTGATACGCTTCATCAATATCAAATCCACGGATACCCTTTTTGTATGCATCGACAATGACCGGAATAGCTGGATCCCCTAACATGCATCCAGAATAATTTCCTGCGATTTCCCACTTGGGCAATCCCTTGCCCCCCAGCTTTCCCTTTTCGACCAAGCTGTTCACCAGTTCTTCAGTAGTGTGCGGATCAATAATAGTGAGCAAAGGAACATGGCTTCTAAATGCATCCCATCCACTGAAAATCGTTCGGTAGTTGAAGTTAGATTTTTGGTGAATTTTACGATCTCCTCCAAAATACCTTCCATCCACATCAGTGAATTGTCTCGGATCGATCCGGGCGTGGTATATAGAGGTACAAAAAATCCTTTTTTGTTTTTCGCTTGCGCCTTTTATTTTTATCAAATCCAGTTCATCGGACCATTTGTTCCTCGCATCATTCTTTACTTTATCAAAATCCCAATGATTCAATTCTTCTTGCAAGTTTTGCTTGGCACCTCTAACATCTACAAACGAAATCCCCGCCTTAAAAAGCACCTGTTCTCCATGCTTTAAATCCGGAAAGTTTGCAAAAAAGCCAAGATGTTTCCCCTCATAATCTTCAATATTTTCTAGCAATTCACTTTGGGCGATCATGTCTTGATATGCATCACTCCGAACATCTTCATCTTTTCTGGATTGTCCATCAGGAATGTCTGCAGACCAGACACCAGAAGAAGTGAAAGGTTTGGAAAATTCCCCATGGAAAAAGACAGTATATTTCACACTATAACCCAGCCTTTCAGGTTTTCCATTTCCCCATCCCCCACCATCAGATTCGCAAAGCATCCAACCTTCGATGTGGGTGTTATCAATAATTTTGATGTATTGCCTTGTAGAAGTGCCGCCTATCCGCCGCGACAAATCAATTTGAATCCGATTGGAAGAATCCTGTGGGAAAGTGAATTTTAAAATTCCTGCCCGCTGGGTAGTGGTCATTTCTGAGTTGATATTATAATCCTGCAAAGTGGCACTATAATATCCCGCTTGGGCAGTTTCCTCCTCATGGGAAAATCGCGAGCGATATCCGGATTCGGGATGATCGACAGATCCTCTGTTGGGATGAAAATCCCCGTTGGTGGCAGTGGTGAGCAAATTGCCGAAATCGCCAAACCAGCCAATCCCACTCATGTGGATAAAACTGAAGCCCTCAATGGTATTGTGCTCATAAGAATACCCAGACCCCATGTCCCCACCCGTAAAAGTATCGGGACTAAGCTGCACCAACGAAAATGGCAAAGTCGCTCCTGGGAAAGTACGCCCGTAATATTTGGTTTTTGCCACAGATCCTATGAACGGATCGATATAATCCACAGGATCCTTTTTAACCAATGTGTCCTCTTTAGGCGTACATTGACTAAGAAGTGTGCAAATGAAAACGAAGTAAAAAATTCTCGTGAGCATCCCTTTTATTTGTCGCCCTTTAAGGCTTCACTTCTGATTGTATGGATTTCAACCAATCTTGATGCAAGCTCATGAGTTCCTTTATCTTTTCAGGGTTTGAATCCGCCAGATTCTTCTTTTCAGAAATATCCTCATCAAGATTGGCAAGGAACAATTTGTCCAAATCCATCTTTCCCCCACTAGACAAAGGTTCATTAGGATTACCTATCAATTTCCATGGTCCTTTCCTTACGGCCCATTGCGCCACCCCATCATCATAGTTGCCATATTGCCAATAGATCACTTCATGCTGGGAAGGTGCCTTTTCATTCAATACCACCGGCATCAAGCTCTTGCCGTCAATATGCTCACTAATTTTCGAACTGGTCAGCTCGGCAATTGTACTGTACCAATCCATTTCGATACATGCCTGATCTCTCACTTCATTTGCAGGAACCACCCCAGGATATCGTATAATAGCAGGAACCCGGATACCTCCTTCAAACAAGCTGAATTTGCATCCTCGATAAGGCCCGGCATTTCCTCCACCCCAAAAAGCCCTCTCTTCCCGTGAATGTCCATGATCAGATTGAAAAACCACAATGGTATTCTCGGCAAGTCCTTGCTTGTCCAGTTCGTTCAGCACTTCGCCGATTTTCTCGTCCGTATTGGAAATAAAAGCTGCATATTCTTTCCTTGGAGACGGCAGGTCTTTGTAGTGATCCAACCATCTGGGTGTTCCCTGATAAGGATAGTGGGGAGCATTAAAGGCCCAATAGATAAAGAACGGATTATCCTTTTTTTCCTGAATAACACGCTTGACCTCATCAGCCATCAAACTGCTGAAATGCTGCCCGGGATAATAAACCTCTTCTGTATTTCTATATAAGTCATGCTTATTTGGCCCTTGCCAATAAAAGAAATGGGAATAGTTGTCAATACAGCCACGCTGATGGCCAAAGAAATAATCAAAGCCCTGACCATTTGGCAATTTATCTGCATCATGCCCTAGGTGCCATTTCCCGATCAAAGCTGTATAATAACCGTTCCCTTTGAGCATTTCCGCCATGGTAACCTGCTCGGTGGGCATGCCATGCCTGCCTTTTGCATCTGCATATTCCGGTACCGGTACATTTCCCGGTAGACCAGCCCTCAAATTGGTTTTCCCTGTGAGCAAGGCGGCCCTGGAAGGTGAACAAACAGCAGCTCCGGCATAGAACTGTGTAAACCTAACCCCCTCTTTCGCCAATCTGTCCATATTGGGCGTGTAAAGGTCTTTCGCTCCATAACAATTCAAATCTACGGATCCCTGATCATCAGTAAGAATCACAATGACATTGGGTTTTTGATTTTTTTTAATCGCTTGTGCCTGCATTTGCAGATTGAAAAACAATATGCCAATTGCCACAAAAAATGAATACTTACTTATTTTGATGTTCATGGATTTTAAGGGGTTTTTAGTCTATTTTACTTGCTTCTTGTCTTTTATAACTCCTGTTTTATTACAGGTCAGATTAGTCGTAAGATAAGTATCCGGAGCCGTTAACAAATTTTTGACACTCACTTTTAAATTAAATTGATCCTTTACCGAACCTATTTTTACTAACAATATCATTTCTTTCCCTGCTTCAATTTCCAAAAAATTGGTTTTATTGTAAAATGAATATTCTCCAATATTCTCCAAAATAAAGTCCAACCCACTTTCATTCCTGATAGTGACCACTGCCAGGTTTTCCAGATATTCTGTTTTCTCCACTTTCACACTTTCGTGAAATAGCCGATCTAAAAATTGCGCGTCGCCAATGATATTGTTTTCAAACCATAGCGCAGTTCTATGGTTTATCAATGCTTCTTTGATACCTGCTTGAGTCCTGGCCTTGGCAAAGACCAAAGTGGTTGGCCGGTGTTCTTCTTTGAGGTCATATTCCAGTGCTATGGGGGTATGGATATCCGAATTGGCGACCATGGTCAGGTTTTTGTCGATGCACCATTGATGGGCTTCCTTGGAATAACTCCTTGCATTTACCACTTCTACACCCATAAGCGTTTTATTTTCTACAAGTTTTGTATGCACGTCAAACCATTGAGGAATTCCGTCCTGCTCCCAGTCTTTGTCCGGTGATTTCCAGTGCGGGTGGTTCCAAAAGATAAACGCCCCCTGCTGTTTTGCCTTTTCAAACGTATCCATATAATCCGCTTGCGCAATATTGGCATCACTCAGAAAAATGGCATTGATATGGCCGGGTGGCATGCCCTGTGTAATTTCCGCCCCTCGAATGACGATTAAATCGGATTTGGCCGCAGCTTCACTTGCAATTTCATAAGACCGGTTCCTGTTTTCCTCCTGAATTTCCGGATATTTCCCAAGCTTCCCATATTTCAGATGATCGGTTATCGCTATTGCATCCAACCCCTCGGCAATGGCTTCTGCCACCCGTACATCAGGCCATACTTTACCATCGGAAAATACGGTGTGTATATGAAAATCACATTTTAGTGTGTGATATCCCGGAATATCCAGTATGGATTTTTGAGGCTTTTCCTTCACTGAAAAGGAAGAAACACACAAGGCAACTATAATAATAGCGCTTAATTTCTTTACCATATCAAGCCAATTTTACTGTTCGGTAATGGTGAAATCATAAGAAGGCATACTGTCCATCTTGGCCTTCAACTTTTCATAAACCTGTTTCTGACTTGCTGACAATAATTTATGATCAAGTGGCTTCTTCTCCCATTTATCTTCGGGCAAAAAGTAAAAACGGCCATCGTGGTATAGCTTGTATTCCAAGGTTCTCACAAACCTTCCGTCCTGTTTGCGTACTTTTTCAGGATAGGGATGGTAGTGTACAAAAGCGGTTTCCCGTGGCGCATCACTTTTCCCATTGAGGGTTTTAAAAAAGCTCTGTCCATCCGTTTTGAAACATGCTACTCCTGCGGCCTCGGCAAAAGTGGGAAGGAAATCACTAAACTCGATCAGCTCATGGATTTCCACCCCTTTTTGCAGACCATTTGGCCATGAAACTATCATTGGTACATGAGTTCCATTATCAGGCATGTGGCCTTTGCCCCCAGGATATGCCCCTGATTTGGTTTGAGAAACTATACTAGTGTGTGTGCCGTTATCCCCCGTAAAAATAACAATGGTGTTGTCGTCAATCTCCAACTCCTTTAATTTTGCCATGATCTTCCCAACGATTTTATCGGAATAATTTACCATGTCCTTAAAAAACCTGTTATCCGGTTTTAACCGATTATCCGGATTTTTCCATTCCGGCGAATCTGGTGTAGGCACAAACGGGCTATGCACTAATATCATGGGGTAATAGACAAAAAAAGGCTGATCTTTATTCCTTTCCACAAAATCCAAAACGTAGTCAGAAACAATATCAGGCCCATAATCATCAATGGTAGTTTCCAACAGTTTTCCATTTTGTTCGAGAAAAGGATTTGCAAATCTGGGGCCTTTCTTGGTCAATTGCCACAGGCAATATTCATCAAAACCAAATTCCTGAGGACGCTCTAAGTCATCATAGCCTTCCACTTTTTTCTTTGCACCGCTCAACTGCCATTTTCCGGCAATCATGGTTTTGTACCCAGCGTCTTTCATCAGGTTTCCAAATGTTTTTTGTTTCACATCCAAATAACCGAAGTCAATATAATTTCTGAAATTGTACTGACCTGTCATGATCTTTACCCTCGAAGGAGTACATACGGGTTGAGAGATACAATGTGTAAACCGAATTCCATCCTTGGCAAGATTGTCTAGCACAGGCGTTTCATAGGAGAGCGAACCATTAACCCCAAGGCACTCAAAACCCATATCATCGGCCATGATCAGGATAATGTTGGGCTTCTGAATGAATTTATCAGCCTTTTCCTGCCCCGAAGATTCTATACCTGCATAAGAACAGATAGAAAGTGTCAATAAAAGTAGCAGGCACGAATATTTAACAAATGACTCCATCTTTAATAGCTAAAAATTATGTGGAAAAATAAATCAATTTTTAATAAGTATTTCATGGATTTTGAGTGCTTTTTTTAAGCGGGATCTCCGAAATACACCGGAGATCCCTGCCAATTATAAAGTACATTAATACCCGTCGTTTTGCGTCAAGTTGGGGTTGGTATCCCTTTCAATTCCCGGAATAGGCCATAAATATCCCTTGGACAGATTCCAATTGCGCTCTGCAATTACCTTTTCTTTGAATTGCCAATTGTCTGGGTCAGATGGGTCTTTCAGCTTTTTCTGGTCATACCCGCGCGCATCATCATTGAACGCTTCATCCCCAATTTGCCATCTGATGATGTCATAAAGCCGGTGGCCTTCGAAGGCAAGTTCCACCCTGCGCTCATGCCTAATACGAGATCTCATTTCTTCTTGGGTCAGGCCTGTTGGCAATTCAGGCATCCCACTTCTATCTCGAATACTATTGATCACATCATAGATTTCCTGGGTAGGCGAACCTAGCGTTTCGTTCATTGCTTCGGCATACATCAGAAGTACATCTGCGTAGCGGATCATGATCCAGTCCTGTCCGTCATAAGTTTCCCAATCACCACGATCCCATTGCACAAATTTATTGATCCTGATTGAAGTCTTCACTTTATCCGTAGGCAACCAAACCTGCGGATTTCCATCACTATCCAAAAGTCCTTCCTGCACGCCACCAGGAGCTAAAATCGCCATATCTACCCGTGGGTCACGATTGGAAAAAGGATCATGAGGATCATAACCGGAAGCGGCATCATTGATAAAAGACCCATCGGCCATTTCATATTCTTCCATCATGGACAATGTCACGGCATACCGACTTGAGTTCACCAACCTCTTATTCAATAAGTTAATATGGAATCCCTGCATATATTTGATACTGAAAACAACTTCTTCATTGTCTTCATTTTCCTCCCAGAACAACGTTTTATAATTTGGAAACAGATCATATATCCCCAAGTCCATGACTTCTTTTGCTGCGCTGGCAGCACCTTGGAAATCATTATTAAACAGCAACACCTTTGCCTTCATGGCCAAAGCCGCTCCTTTAGTTACCCTGCCATCCTGGTTGGTTTCAGGCAATAAATTCACAGCCTGATCCAAATCCACAAGAATTTGATCTATGATGCTTGTTCTGGAAGTTCTGGAAACCATAACATCGCCAGAAATACTGGGCGCATCTAAAACCAGCGGCACATCACCAAAGAGCATTGTGAGATCAAAATAGTAAAACGCCCTCAAAAACAACGCCTCCCCCTTATAGATATTAGAAATCTGGTCGTCCACTTCCGACTTATCAATATTGTTGATCACGAGGTTGGCACGCCCCAAAGCAAAGTAGTCGGTTTTCCACCTGGTAAAAACGTCCTCTTCAAAAGCAGTGGCCTCTCCACTTAAAATATTATTGGCGGTATTGTCTTTAAAACCATAGGCATTGTCCGTATATCGCGACAATCGAAGGAAAAGATCCATGTCAAGGGTATTGTAAATGCCCACTACAGCGGTCCTGATCTCAGTCTCATCCCTAAAGTAATTATCAGGGTCGAGTGTATCCAGTGGGGTTGTATCCAGTACATCGTTGCAGGAAGTCGCAAATAATAAAAATGTGACTACTGCTATTTTAGAAATTGAATATTGGAATATATTTTTCATAACATTCATATTTAAAATTGAAGTTGAAGGCCAAACGTTACCGTCTTCAGCGGCGGATGCTGATGCGAAGAAGTAGAAACTTCAGGATCTGGTCTTTCAGGATCAAGACCTCGGTAATCGGTCAGTGTAAAGAAATTATGGAGATTCGCATATATACGCAAATTATCTACCTGTATTTTAGACAGCAAAGCCTTTGGCAAACTATAGCCCAACGTGATATCCTTACCTCTTAAATAGGATGCATCTTCCATGAAATAATTTGATATAGGCATCTTCTGCACATTCTCTGTGGCTTTGGGAATATTGGAATCCATATTATCGGGAGTCCATCGGCCCCACAGATAGTCCAATTTTCCATGAATATTTTTGAAAGCCGGCATGTACAGCGGATCGTAAGTAATGGCATCAATACCTTGCACACCCTCCAACAACACATTCAAGTCAAAGTTTTTCCAATTGGCGGAAATACTTAAACCATAAATATAATCCGGATGTGGCGTGCCATAGATTATCCTGTCGTCATCGTAGGTCACTTTATCATCACCACCTGCCACATCCTTAAACCACATATCTCCAGGCTCTACGTTAACGACCTGCTCGGGAATATCATCCAAATTATCATCGCTAACAATTCCGCCATAATCAAATCCGTAAAATGAATTTACCGGATATCCTTCTTTCCAAACAAATTTGCTTCCTGTATCATCAGCCCCAAAGTAGTAAGTATCCACATCTCCCAGGCTGGTAATTTCATTTTTATAGGAAGAAACATTCAAATCAACACTAAATGAAAACCCAGAATTGTACTCCTTAAAAATTCCCGTAGTCAGATCCCAACCTTTGTTGCTAACTTCCCCCGCATTTTTATATGGTGCTGTTTCGATTCCCGTGGTACTCGGAATAGGAACTGTCACCAGTATGTCTCTTGTAACGCGGTCATATACATCAAATGAAACATTGAGCATTTCAAATAGAGTAAGGTCAATTCCAATGTTTTTCTGTGTTGTGGTTTCCCATGAAATATCCTTGTCTGCAAGCTTATCTAAAAATACTCCAGGTTCGAGTGCCGAACCAATTGGATAATTAGCGCCTGGAGCAAGCACATCGCTCGCTGCATAAAAATCCCGTACATTTTGATTGCCCAACACGCCATAACTTCCACGGATTTTAAAATTTTGCATCCAATCAACATCGCTCATAAAATTCTCTTCGGAGATTCTCCAAGCTGCTGAAAAGGATGGAAACGTACCCCATTTCTTACCCTCATTGAACCGTGAGGAACCATCACGCCTTACATTGACTTCCAATAAGTAGCGGTCATCATAACTATAATGTACCCTACCAAAGTAAGAAAGGTATCCTAAATCCATGGCATTGCTGCTGTTGGTCATGGTGCCGGCATCTCCCAAGACCAGTTGAGGTTGAAAATTATTTATCAAATTCATTCTCCCTGCACTAAAGGAGGAGAAGTCGTAAAGTTCAACCGCACTTCCAACTAGAAAATTCACACTATGCTTCCCTGCATTTACATCATAGTGTATAGTATTATTCAGTGTTTGCCTGACGTACGATGACTCCAAATCCTCTAATCTCGATGGAATATTATCCAGTCGATCCTGCCAGAATTCATATGTTTGCATACTTGGATCGAATTTTTTTGATTCAGCCCTCTGCTGTTGAACAGCGTATTCTATCTTGTACTTTAAATTTTTGAAAGGCGTAATTTCCGCGCCTATTATCCCCTGCATATAGTCGCTTTCCGTCTGATCCATAGCCCCAAGCTTCAATGCATAGAAAGTTTCTGATGAATATTGTCCATTTGGAAAATAGTACCCTCCCCATGGAATCTGATCCCAATCTCCCAAGCCAGTATCAGCACCACGATCACTTTTTTTCTTTACCCAATACAAATTGGCCGATAGTGTCAGCTTGTCGTCAAGCAAAAACACTTTCTGATTAAGCCGGGCATTGTAGGTCTTGGCCCAGTTTCCTTCTTTAACACCATCTTGATCCAAATACCCCAGACTAAACATTGAAGAGCTTTTTTCACTTCCGCTGGAAAAGCTTATGTGGTGTTTCTGGATTGGTGAAGGCGAATAATACATATCTGCCCAATTGGTATTTTGATAATAGCCGTCATCAGAATTAAATTTGGCCAGATCAGCGCCAGATAAGTTATTAGGAAAATCCAGATCATCTACATAAAGCGCATCTTGTAATTTGGCTATATCTTCTGGTTGGAAAAACTGACTTGTCCCATCATTTTCCAGTGCTTCATTGTACATTAAGGCATGCTGATACGCACTCAATAACTTAGGAACATGCGTGAGCTGTTGGATGCCATAATAACCACTATACGAAACTTTTATATCCTTATTCCGCTTGCCTCCTTTGGTTGTAATGAGGATAACCCCATTGGCAGCTCTATTTCCATATATAGCAGCGGATGCAGCATCTTTAAGTATGGAAATATTCTCAATATCCATGGGGTCCACATCATTGATATTTCCCACAATACCATCGATCAATATCAATGGATCACTACGGCCCTGCCCTAAAGTACCCACTCCCCTTATCCGTATGGATGGTTGATCATGCCCGGCTTCACCAGACCCTTGAACCACCTGAACCCCACTTCCCTTTCCTTGCAGTGCCATAGCAGCACTCGTCAATGGAGCATCTGACATTCCTTCAGAATCAATCGTAGAAACGGCACCAGTCAGATTTACTTTCTTTTGAGTTCCATAACCCACAACGACAATTTCTTCTAGTGCTGTGATATCAGGCATTAATACCATGTTAATGACTGTCCTGTTTCCAACTGTTATCTCCTCAAAATTAAAGCCAACAGAGCTAAATACGAGTACGGAATTCTCTACTGGCACATCCAAAGAATACATACCGTCCAAGTCAGTAACAGTTCCCTGAGCAGTTCCTTTAATGATTACATTTACTCCCGGAAGGGTCGAATCATCCTCTCCAGAAGTAACCTGCCCGGTTATGGTCATGGTCTGCATTACTTCTACCTGTGCACTCTGCGCTTCTGATTGATCGTTAAGGTTTACATTAATGGATTCATTGATCTGTTTGAATTTCACATTCAAACTTTTGGAAACATCCATTAATATTTCTCCCACGGAAACATTTTCTTTATGGATAGAAACAAGGGTGGTTTTTTTTAGTAGCTTTTTATCATACAAGAAATTATAATCCGTTTTATTTTCTATTGCTTCAAAAACCTCCTGTAAAGATGCCTGATTAAGGTTTAGGTCAATAGTAACTTCATACACGCTAAGTTTTTGCTGGGCGTTCCCGTCAGTTGCCTGCAAGAACGTATAGGCAAACAACTGTATTACAACTCCTAACAAGGCATATTTAGAAAACATGATAATTAGTCGTAATGGTTTATTTTTCATAATTTTGAATGTTTAATTAGTTTATCAGCTATTTAAATTTTAATCCGCCCTGCCAGGAAACTCCACTTTCCCAGCAGGGCATTTTTATTTATGGTGATCTGCTCATTGTTTCATTAGTTTAGGACTAGTTCTACTGTTTTATTTTTTATTTTATAATCTATATTTTCTGTGAACTTGATACTTTCTAGAAGCAGTTCTAGTGAGTAGGTTTTATACCTTCCATTTATTTCCCATTTCGAATTTGGGTTTCCAATTATGGTGACCTCCACTCCATACCAACGTCGCAATAAATGGGTGAATTCGCTCACTCCTGTATTGTTAAAAACTAAAAATCCATCTTTCCATGCCAGCTCATCGGCATCTAATTCGCTGATGTATGTCACCCTTTCTTTATCATCATAAACCAATCTTTCTCCATGCTCTAAATAGGAAGTTTCGATTTGATCATTTTGACTATTTTCTACTTTTACGCTCCCCTCCACGAGTGATATCCTTTCATATTGCTCTTCCGTAAATGCTTTGACATTGAATTTTGTTCCTAACACCGTGGTCGTAAGATTTTGGGTATGCACCCTGAAAGGAACATGTCCTTTTTTGACTGAAAAGAATGCTTCTCCTGATAGCTGCACCTCGCGGTGGGTTCTAAAATCAGATTGATACACGATCTTACTTTCTGAATTAAGTTGCACTACAGAACTGTCAGGCAGTATAATCGTAGATCTTTGACCCCTTGGGTTGGATTTTGTGATTTGCGTTGGCGAATCAACTTTCACACCAGGAACTTCAATACCGTTGAAATAATAAATCGAAGTGATCAATATCAATATTGCTGCTGCCACACTACCAAAATACAGTTGTCGGGAGATATCCCTCTTTTTATCTACAGAGTTTGTTTTAGGCACATTTCTGTTGGAATAGTTTTGAGCAATAATATTGTCCAAAACTTTTTGAACCCTTTCTTCCTCTATCTCATACTTGGGGTATTTGACGGATCGGACTATCTCTGTGGCTTTGTCAATCATTTCTCTTTTGTCCGGATGCAGGTCTATCCATTTATGCCAAAACACTTCATTTTCCATGGTTGGATTTTTCACCCACTCTATGAATTCCTTGTCGGCAAGAAAGTCTTCTATATCAAAATCCTTATAGTTCATTTTTTATCGCTTTCACATAGGTGTAGAAGAAAAGCACCAAATGACATCAATATTTTTTCACTTTTTTCAATGGCATATTTTCGCATTGATAACAAAAGGAAAATATTGATCAATTTAAAGGATGGTATAAACGGAATTATCCAGAGAAACTAAAAGACTTTCTTCAGGTGTGAAATGGCCTTATATATTAAATTACGGACAGATTTTGTAGTATTGAGTTCCATGATATCTTTGATCTGATCATAGCTCAATTGTTCATTATAAAAATAATACAGCGCTTCCCGCTGTCTTGATGTTAGTGTTTCAGTAGCTATTTTCAGTCGTTGGTTCTGCTCTTCTTCTAGTTGTTTTGAAATAATATGGCGTTCTATGGAGAATGCATAATCAAACTCAAAAAACCTAGATTCCTGATGCGCATCAATGCTTTTAACCTCTTGGCGTAAATACTGAATAATTTTAAATTTCGTAGATTTCAAAAGATAGGCCTTTACCGAATATTTTATATTTGGCAGTTGTTTCCTTTTAACATTCAAATCTACGAAAAGGTCTTGTACAGCATCTTCGATCAATTCTTTGTCTTTGGAAAACTGATATCCGTAGGAAATGAGATTATGAAAATATCGGTTGTAAAGGGCTATGAGCGAGGCATCATTGCCGGATTTCAAAAGATCCCAAAGCTGTTCATCTGATTTTTCATGGAATAATTGCCCTTTAGAATCCATATCTTTTGATGATCTATCCGGGTACGAAGGATTGTTCTTTATGGGTTTGAAGTGATCGGATAATTCCCGAAAAATCATAGTGAATTGTCAATAGCTTTCTACAATTATACATAAGTTATCGCAATACGATATAATATAACAATTATTTATATGTTAATTGTGTAATCCCCGGAAAAGGGATGTTGGCCTAATCGCGACAATTCAACCCACTCATGCCTTCACAATATATTATCATAAATACTGCATAAAAACCATCATAATTCCATAATGGGTTAATATCTAACATAATTTAACAGAAATTATACGCCACTATAAAACAAAAAATCCGGCACTATTTCTGATGCCGGATCTAAACATTTAGATTTATTTGATTCCTTCAAATCATAAATTTCGTTTTTTAAGTTCTTTTACCGCATAATCGCAAGCCCTAGCTGTGAGCGCCATATATGTCAGTGAAGGATTCTGGCAAGCAGCCGATGTCATACATGACCCATCTGTCACAAAAACATTGGGCACATCGTGCATTTGATTGAAGGCATTCAACACTGAAGTCTTTGGATCCCTTCCCATTCTTGCCGTTCCCATTTCATGGATGGCCATGCCGGGGAAAGATCCTCCGTCATAGGTTTTCACATTTTTTGCACCTGCGGCATCAAGCATTTCTGCTGCGTCGTTGATCATATCCTTCCGCATCTTTTGCTCGTTTTCTTTGAACTCACAATCTATCGCCAACACAGGCTGACCCCATTTATCCGTTTTGGTTTTATCAATAGTGACTTGATTTTCATAATAAGGAAGTGTTTCACCAAATCCACCGAGGCCCATGGTCCACACGCCAGGACGTGAGAGTTCCTCTTTAAAGCCTTTGCCAAAACCAAATTCGGCAATTCCTCTCTGCCAGCCTTGACGACTCGCTCCACCCTGATATCCAAATCCACGTAGATAGTCACGTTTCTCTCCTTTTTTGATATTTCTATACCTCGGAATATAAATGCCATTGGCCCGGCGTCCGAAATAGTACTTATCATCAAAACCTTCTACTTCTCCACGGGCCCCATTTCTAAAATGGTGATCCATCAGGTTGTGGCCAATCTGTCCGCTGGAATTTCCTAATCCATTGGGGAAAGCCTCAGAAATCGAATTGAGCAAAATGAAAGCCGTGCCGAGCGTAGAGGCATTGGCAAAAATAATTTTAGCAAAGTACTCTGAGGTTTCATTGGTCTCTGCATCAATAATGCGTACACCTGTTGCACGTTTTTTCTCTTTATCATAAATGATAGAATTCACAATAGAATGTGGCCTTAATGTGAGATTTCCACTAGCTACTGCCGGTGGAAGTGTTGAAGACTGTGTGCTGAAGTATGCACCGAATGGGCATCCTCGGCTGCACAAATTCCTGTACTGGCAAGGCCCACGATCCTTATGGTTTACAGTCACATTTGCCACTCGTCCAATAGTCATTACCCTATCTCGCCCATAAGTCTTATCCAGTTTAGACTTTACTGATTGCTCAACACAGTTCATATCCATTGGTGGGAGAAACTGACCATCTGGCAGTTGGGAAAGGCTCTCCTTTTGCCCACTGATACCAGCATGTTTTTCGACATAGTCATACCAAGGTGCCAAGTCTTTATAACGAATAGGCCAGTCAACAGCTA
>JAUHYU010000159.1 GCA_030426345.1 Bacteroidia bacterium | reverse complement strand
TAACTACGGAACGATAGACGTGCTGTGGCTCGATTATTCCTTTCCGGGCAAGTTTGGCAAAGGCCGGGATGACTGGGGATCTGTTGAGTTGATGAAAATGGTGCGGAAACTTCAGCCAAATATCATTGTCAATGATCGGGCAGATTTGAAAGACTACGCTGGGGGATGGGACTTTACAACTCCCGAACAATTTAAAGTTTCGGAATGGCCAACCTACGATGGCAAAAAAATCCCATGGGAAACCTGCCAGACATTCTCAGGATCATGGGGATATTACCGGGACGAATATTCGTGGAAAGACACCAAACAATTATTGGTATTATTGATCGAATCGGTAAGTAAAGGCGGAAACCTATTGCTCAATGTGGGGCCTACCGGAAGGGGAAAGATTGATTATCGTGCAGAAAACGCCCTAAAATCCATGGGAGAATGGATGAAATTTAACAGCCGCTCGATTTATAACTGTACGCAGGCACCAGAGTCATTTGATGTTCCGGATAATAGCCTATTGACCTATAATCCTGAAACCAACAGGCTTTATATCCATCTGCTTGACTATCCACTTCAGAATTTTACCTTGAAAGGATATAAAGGAAAGGTTAAATATGCCCAGTTTCTGCACGATGCTTCAGAGATAAAAATCACCGCCCCCAGAGGGCATTGGGTAAGTCAGAGCCTTGCAGAAAACGACATCAATTTGAATTTACCAATCAATAAACCACCTGTCGAGATCCCTGTGATTGAGTTGATTTTAGAATAGCAAACGTTGAACGATCGGTTATTTTCAGAAGCAAGGCAATCTTATTGTGATTTACAGATTACCACTTCTTCCAGCATCGTCATTGCAAAGATGGGTTTTATGGAATTGACAAAATTGAAGCTTGAAAACTGGTAAGAAATATTATCTTTGGAATCTCTGAATTGGGTAATTGCCAAGTAATATCCTATACAGTTCGCAAATAAATCATGTTTAACAGTCTTATTCAATGGACTATTTGATTATATAAAATGAAAGAAAATTATGACCGCAGAAAGTTTATCAAAACAACCGCCGCTGCAAGTATGGGTATAACCATGGTTACTTCATCCGCTGTCCATGGTAAAAGCTTGGCGGAACCCGGAAAGCGAATTGGAATGATCGGCTTGGACACTTCTCACAGCATCGCATTTACCAAAGAATTTAACTCTCCAGAAGCGGGTAGCGATTTGGGAGGATACAAGGTCGTTGCTGCCTATCCCCATGGTAGTCGCGACATCGAATCCAGCTACAGCCGCATTCCTAAATATACCGAGGAGGTAAAATCACTGGGCGTAAAGATCGTAAATTCCATTGATGAATTGCTCGATCAGGTTGATGTTGTATTGCTGGAAACCAATGATGGGCGATTGCACCTTGAGCAGGCACTACCTGTGTTAAAGGCCGGAAAAACCATGTTTATAGACAAACCCATAACGGCTTCCCTTAGCGATGCGATGATCATTTTTGAAGAAGCTAAAAAATATAATGTACCTGTTTTTTCTTCTTCATCACTGCGCTACTTGGAAAATGCACAACGTGCCGCTAAAGGAGGATTGGGTAAAATTGTAGGCGCGGACGCCTTCAGTCCATGCAAATTGGAGCCAACTCATCCTGATATATTTTGGTATGGAATCCATGGAGTTGAGATACTTTACACCGTAATGGGAACTGGATGCAAAAGTGTGAGCAGAGTTTCCACTGATGACACAGACGTTGTTGTGGGGGTTTGGGATGATGATCGCATCGGGACTTTCAGGGGTACACGATCTGGAAAGTCAGGTTATGGAGGAACTGTGTTTGGTGAAAAAGGGAACATGCCTCTGGGAGCTTATGAAGGATACAAACCACTTTTAGTTGAGATTGTTAAGTTTTTTCAAACCAATAAAGTTCCGGTTTCGTCGAAAGAAACCATGGAAATATTGGCCTTTATGGAAGCAGCAGACGAGAGCAAGCAATTGGGAGGTGCCTCTGTAAAGCTTGATATGATCAGGGCTCGTGCTACGGCGAAAGCAAAAGAGTATTTGAAAAACAACCGCTAAAAATTGCTTAAGATGGCCAGAGAGAGAAGAAGAATAAAATGATTGGGCATGGGTGAAGGTTACTATAAAACCAAAGCTTCAGTTGAAGAATACATCAAATTGGCAAAAGGTGTTGATGGTCAAATATTGATTGAAAAACTTAAGGAACATTTACCATCTGGTGCACATTTACTTGAAATAGGCTCTGGTCCTGGAACAGATTGGAATATTTTGAAAAAGGATTATGATGTTGTTGGTTCTGACAACTCCAGCGAATTTCTAAACCATTTAATTTCCAACAATCCGCAGGGAAGATTTCTCGAATTGGATGCTGTCACCTTAGCTACCGACAAAATATTTGGCGGGATTTATTCGAATAAGGTCTTGCATCATTTGAAGGACAAGGAGTTAATAGCTTCTATAAACAGGCAATATGAAATCCTAAATACAAAAGGAATTATTTGTCATTCTTTCTGGAAAGGAAAAGGCTCAGAAATATTTAAAGGACTTTTTGTGAATTATCATTCCGAACAAATCCTTCGGAACTTGTTTGAGAAAAAATTTGAAATTTTATTTCTGGATTGCTACCAAGAATTTGAGAATAACGATTCTATATTACTAATTGGAAGAAAAAAATAAAGACAATACATTATGGAAAATTCAAGAAGGGATTTTATAAAAAAATCAATTGGAAGTGCGGCAGCTATTTCAGTGGGCGGGGCGCTCCCTGCTTTTAGTGCGAAGAGCTACGCAAATATCGTTGGTGCCAATGATAAAATCGTCGTATCGATGATGGGCGTCAACTCCAGAGGAAAGGCACTCGCCAAAAACTTTTCCCGTCAAGAAAAATGCGAAGTGGCCCATATCTGCGATGTGGATAGCAGGGCGATCACTGCGTGCACTGAGGCTATTAAAGACCGCCAAACCCGTGTTCCTGTTGGGTTTACAGATTTCCGAAAGTCCCTTGAGAGCAAAGATATTGATGCCTTGGTGATCGCTGCCCCGGATCACTGGCATGCTCCTGCTACACTTTTGGCCTTACAGGCTGACAAGCACGTTTATGTCGAAAAACCATGCAGTCATAACCCAAAAGAAGGAGAAATATTGGTCGAGGCCACCGCAAAATATGGCAAGATCGTTCAAATGGGTAATCAACGCAGGTCTTGGCCAAATGTGATGGAAGGAATTCAAGCACTCAAGTCCGGTGCGATTGGCAGGGTATATTATGGCAAAGGATGGTATACCAATAACCGCGCATCCATTGGAATTGGGAAGCAAGTAGCTCCTCCGGAATGGCTCGATTGGGATCTGTGGCAAGGACCTGCGCCAAGGAAGGATTTCAAGGATAATCTAATTCATTACAACTGGCACTGGCTTTGGCACTGGGGAACTGGCGAGGCTTTGAACAACGGCACACACATGGTCGATCTTATGCGCTGGGGGCTAGGAGTTGACTACCCAATAAAGGTCAGTTCTAATGGAGGACGCTACAGATATCAAGATGATTGGGAAACTCCCGACACGCAAATAATCAACCTGGACTTTGACAATAATACCTCTATGACATGGGAAGGTAGAAGTTGCAATGGGAAAAATATCGAAGGCAGCAATGTAGGCGTGATGTTTTATGGTGAAAATGGTAGCATGCTGATCCCGAGTGGAAACAGCTATACTATTTTTGACCTTAAAAGCAATATTGTAAAACATGTGGCCGCTGACCAAAATATCGATCCTCGGGATTTGGCAAATCCTGCCGAACACCTTGACGCTCTGCATATCCGAAATATGTTTGACGGGATTACAAAAGGGGAAAAACTTCGTTCAGATATCGACTCAGGGCACAAAAGCACCTTGCTGGTGCAGCTTGGAAACATCGCTCAGCGCATGGGAAAATCACTAGATATTGATCCTAAAACCGGACATATTTTGAATGACAAAAAGTCCAAAAAATATTGGTCACGGACTTATGAAAAAGGATGGGAAATGAAACTCTAGGTAGGCTTTGGCGTTCCTCAAATTCATGGATTTTAGAGGCTTTTTAGTATCTAAATATGAGTTCGGAGGGCAAGGCACTAATACATAGAATACATATTTCCACACCGATTGGAGATATGGTGGCGTGCGCTACCAATCAGGGAATTTGTTTGTTGGAATTTGTTGCCCGTAAAAATATTGATAAAGAATTAAAGGATATGAAGCGGAGGTTAAATGCCGTATTCGTTTCGGAGGAAAATCAATGTTTAGAATTGTTGCGGGAAGAACTCGACGAATATTTTCATGGGAAAAGAAGGCTTTTTTCCGTTCCGCTATGTCCATCAGGTACGGAATTTCAGCAGTCAGTCTGGAATATTTTGAAAGAAATTCCCTACGGAGCTACGCGATCTTATATGCAGCAAGCCAAGCTATTGAATAATCCCAAAGGCGTGCGCGCGGTAGCTTCTGCCAACGGTACGAACCAAATAGCTATTCTAATTCCATGCCACCGCGTGATTGGCAGCGATGGAAGCCTTACCGGATATGCCGGAGGTTTGCATCGGAAAAAATGGCTGCTAAACCATGAACAGCAATATTCCGGAATACCCGTGCAGCAGGAACTGAAGTTTTGAAATGGTTTTTAGCTGTTGGATTTTAGCCGTTAGCCTCGTCTGTGCTAGCAACTAAGAGCCAGTGGCTAACAGCTTTTTCTACTTATCTATCCAATATTTGATGGATGTATCAAAGTCAGTATAGTAGATATACTTTCTGTTTTGCATCCATAGGACAACTGTATTTTGTTTTTTACCATCTCCTCTTGGCACATAAGGCCGTACATTGTCAAGGGTAGAATTTTCTGTAATT
>JAUHYU010000158.1 GCA_030426345.1 Bacteroidia bacterium | reverse complement strand
TTGATCCCGGATTTTAAACAACATTTTCGAAAAAATTTTTCATTAGCTTACCCAGTAATGCTCAGTCAAATGGGGCAGGTGACTGTGCAAGTAGCAGATAGCATGATGGTGGGCCAGTTGGGCAAAGAACCCCTTGCCGGTGCTTCTTTTGCCAACAGCATCTTTGTGATCTTTCTTATAATGGGGGTGGGAATGTCGTTTGCAATCACTCCTCAAACAGCGCAGGCTGATGGAGAAAACGACACACCAAAGCTGACAGAAATCCTGAAGCATGGTATCCTGATCAATGGATTGTTTGGCGTTTTGCTGGCAGGGATCATCTTGGCGGGACAAGATGCACTTTGGTTTTTCAGCCAGCCGGAAATCGTTGTTGAGTTGGCCCTGCCCTACCTCAGAGTAATCGCCTATTCGCTAATTCCATTCATGGTTTACCAAGCATTTCGACAGTTTGCTGAAGGACTCGGCTTCACAAAACAATCCATGTACATTACCGTCATTGGAAACATCATCAACATTGTATTGAACTACATTTTCATTTTTGGAAAAATGGGCGCAGAACCCATGGGATTATATGGTGCGGGATTGGCCACTTTGATTTCTAGGATCGTAATGGCTCTGCTGATGTTTTCCTTTGTCTTTTTCAATCATCGGTTTGCTCCCTACTGGCAACATTTTGTTTTTAGGCATTTTTCTAAAAAGCTGATCATGGCCAATCTACGGCTTGGACTTCCCATGGCTTTTCAGCTCATTTTTGAAATCAGCACGTTCAGCATGGCAGCCATCATGATCGGGTGGATCGGAACTACGCCATTGGCAGCTCATCAGATTGCAATTAATCTGGCCTCAATCACCTACATGGTCGCGCTTGGAATCGCTGCCGCTGCCACCATCCGGGTAGGAAATCAAATAGGGAAAAAGGACTATAAAACCATGCGCAACGCCGCCATGACCTGTATCATTATGGCCGTCGGTTTGATGTCTGTTGCTGCGATAGTGTTTATCCTAGGCCGGAATTTTTTACCGCAACTGTACATCTCGGACCCAGAAGTGATTCGGCAGGCAGCTATCCTCCTGATCGTGGCAGCTTTGTTTCAATTGTCTGATGGAGTGCAGGTGATTGCGCTTGGGGCCTTGCGCGGCATGTCTGATGTGAAAATACCAACTTTGATTACGTTGGTCGCCTATTGGGTCATTGGGCTGCCGCTTGGATATTTGTTTGGGTTTACACTTGGCCAAGGGGCTTTAGGAGTTTGGTACGGGCTTTTGGCGGGGCTATCTATTGCTGCAGTTCTTTTATATATCCGGTTCAATAAACTGAGCAATGCATTGATGCTTAAAAAAGCTGATTTATAATTTATTTTAATATCACCTACATCTTGCTCTTGATGAATGCCGCCACCTCGGGGTGATTATTTGCTAATGCAAAATCGTAGGCAGATTCACCATCGATATCCTCCAAGCTCAAATCCGCTCCCTTCGCAATTAGGGTCTGCACCACTTCCATCTGTCCCTCAGAAGCGGCAAACATGAGTGCGGTCCAATGTTCGACATTGTCAACAACATCCATGTCTGCATTGGCATTGAGCAATTCGATGACAGTGGAATTGAACGGACCAGAAGACGCAAACATCAAAGCGTTTCGGTTAGACTCATCCACCAAATCTACATTGGCATTTCTTTCGATCAACAACCTCACGATATCTTGATGGCCATTGTAAGCCGCCAGCATCAGGGCAGTCCTGTTGCCCTCGCCCAGACTATTGACGTCAACTCCATTTCGTACCGCATCCCTAATAACACCAATATTCCCTTCCAAAGCAGATTCGAAAAACTGATCCATATTGAAAGTTTTAGTCTCGGACTTTTCATGGATTTTTGATGCTTTTTCAGGCTGTTTATCCCTTTTAGCTGATGGGTTGCACCCTGAGAAGAAAAGGACGGTTATCAAAGTGGCACAAATAAATGACTGAATTCGCATTGCTGAATATTTAAGTTGAGTAATAATCTTGTTGAATTGTCTTGGGTTAAAAATTTAAAGTTAGTTCAATTCATTTCAAATCCGAAAACATTGGCTACCTCACTCATTTTATAAAAAAATCCCCATTTCGGGAATTTGACAATCCTCCGATATTTAAGAATAACATTCTCTTTCTCAATCCGCTTCGCTATATTCAAGAAAACCTTTTATAAACGGCTGTTTTGTCGGTCAATATTTAATTATTCAATAATACAAGATGAATTTAAAACACAAATTACCAATTGCAATTTGCCTCCTTTCTCTATTGGCAATGAGTTGCCAAAATACTGGGGAGGAAAGTAAAGTAGAGAATGTTGCTGTAGAGGCCAACTCGATAAAATTGATTAAAGAGAAGTACAATACAGACATCCCAGAAAAAATATTGACACCCGATGTTGTGGACACAAGAATAGGAACCTTAAATTTCTTTGACGGACTGCCATCAGATGAAACCACAAAAAAAGTATATGATAACCTCGATTTTATGAGAGGTGTTGAAACATTCTTAAATGGGATTCCAGCCACTTCGATAGAAGGACTTAGGTTGGGTTTACGAGATGCGGGAGCCCACAAGTCAAATCAAGTAATAATTTTTGAAGACCTAATGAATTCTAATCAGTTGTTTTTAACTGGTAACACAAGTACAGTTTATGCCACTACTTTTTTAGATCTAAAAGAAGATGGACCTACGGTTGTAGAAATACCTGCTGGCTGTGGTCCGGGAACCGTAAATGACGCGTTCTTTAGGTTTGTGGTAGACATGGGAGCGCCCGGACCGGATAGAGGTAAAGGAGGTAAATATTTGATTCTACCACCGGATTATGAAGGGAAAACACCGGCTGGCTATTTTGTAGCAAAATCCACCAGTTATGCCAACTGGCTTATTCTTAGAGGCTTTTTGGTAGATGGAAAAACTGATGTGTCGTCCAAAATGTATCGTGATGGTTTAAAGGTTTATCCACTTAAGGACAAAAATAGTCCTCCATCCATGGAGTTTATCAATGGATCTAATAAAGAGTTTAACACTATTCATGCAAATAACTATGATTTTTATCCAGAATTGGCTGAGGTTATAGAACGTGAGCCAATCTCATTTTTAGATCCTGAATTGCGTGGACTGTTTGCTAGTATTGGTATTGAAAAAGGATTGCCCTTTAATCCGGATGAAAGAATGAAAGATATCTTGACGGATGCCATGGCAGTTGGTAATGCTACTGCGCGAGCTATTTCTTTTAAAACCAGAGAGCAGGAGGCCGCTATTTTTAAAACCGGTCATTGGGAATCAGGATTCATCGGTGGAAGTTATCAATGGTTAAAAGATGGCGGAAAAGGTGGCCGTTTCTTGGATGCAAGAACAAGGTTTTTTTACGCTGCTACAGTAAACACACCTGCAATGGTTTTAAAAATGGTTGGTTTAGGTTCACAATATGCCATGGGCGTTCTTGATTCAGAAGGAAATTACCTTGATGGCAGTAAAAATTACACGCTCAATATTCCTGCAAATGCACCTGCAAAAGATTTTTGGTCGATCGTAATGTATGATCCTCAAACACGTTCAGAATTGCAAACAGATCAACCTCTCCCAAGCGTAAGTAGCCAAAGAACGCCACTTGTCAAGAATGAGGATGGTTCTGTTACTTTATATTTCGGACCGACAAACAGCGCTCCTGAAGGCAAGGAGGCCAACTGGCTACAATCGGTTTCCGGAAAAGGCTTTTTTGTCTTGTTCAGACTGTATGGCCCGCTTGATCCGTGGTTTGACAAAACATGGCAACCTGGTGATTTCACGCTTGTGAAATAAGGATAGAACGATAAGTATAAAGAGCGTTTATGCTCTTTATACTTATCGACTATTGGCAATCAATTTCCTATCGATATTAATGGACTGACTACTGCCTGGCCTGCTTCTGTCAAGCTCATAATCATTTGAATAAATGAAAAAGTATTTTTTGAAGTTAAGTCATTATCCGAAACATAATACCAATGCCCTCTTGTATATACCGATACTAAACTGCTTTCAGGTTTATTTTTGGAGCTGTAAATATGGAAAGAATCGTCGTGCTTTGGAATAAATGTTTCTTCCGTAAGGCCATTAATAAAATGCTCTTCTGGTACTTCTATGTGGTATGAGAGGTTGATTAGAATCTCCATGGTAGATCGAGTTTGCACCATAACGGATTCATCGGATTCCTGAATCAATCCATATAAAAGCGGAAAACTGTTTAATTCAGGATTTACCTTCAGCAGCTTTTTAACAATGGCAATATCATCAGCTATACTTTTTGCCGGATCATCTGGGAAGAAGATATCAATTGTATGTGATTTATCTTCTCTTTCATCCATCTTCAACCCTAGTGAATTGCCCTGCTGAATCCGCTGTATGGCCGTTAACAGCGAATCGAATTCCACCGATGATTCTTGTCTACGCATCGGAGATGCGGCACTATTCATATTACCGTTGATGGCATTGGTAGTTTCTCTTAGTGCCCGGTCAACCGACCATCCTGATTGTACAAGGAAAAATACTGCAGCAGGCGGCAAGGGAGTTAGCAGACTTTGCGAATATGCGGCACCTGACATGGGCGTATAGGTAATAGTTGGTTTGTCTGTCCAGCTGCCTCCGATATTTGCCGATTGCGAACTGCCACCTCCGAAGGAAGAACCAATACCGACATTTCCCTGACGTGAATACGAGTTGATCATTGAATTCACATTCAAAAAGAGGGGGGCTTCACCATAGCGCAATCGTACTATATTCAGTAAAAGCTGCTCCTGTTGCTGTCTGGCGATTCTGTCATTATAATCGAAGCTGTCAGTTGGGATTGTTCGAGGCCCCATGGATTTGCAGGCAGATAAGGACA
>JAUHYU010000066.1 GCA_030426345.1 Bacteroidia bacterium | reverse complement strand
AGCTATCAAAGGTTTGGCCTTCATGGCGGATAAATTCCCCAGCCCTTTTAGCAATTTTCACAACTTCGTTGAGAGTGTGTTGGAGGTCAATATTCATATCAATAGAATTAGATGGTAAATTAGCAGATAAAATTTATTGTAGCTTAATATCCATGTCAAAAATATTTTAGCTTTTTCCATGGATTACGATCACTATTTCGCCCTTGATTTCTTTAGCATCAAAATAGGCCCGAACTTCATTAGCTGTACCCGTTTTCGTTTCTTCATATATCTTGGTCAATTCACGGGAAACAGATACTTTTCGCTC
Source organism: Bacteroidia bacterium (assembly GCA_030426345.1). Classification (GTDB taxonomy): domain Bacteria; phylum Bacteroidota; class Bacteroidia; order Cytophagales; family Cyclobacteriaceae; genus JAAUQL01. The sequence goes on along the minus strand of JAUHYU010000066.1, from coordinate 28,042 downwards.
CTCACCAAAATATTCTACAATCTGCCCAAGCGTCTTTTTGAGCCGATGAGGTGATTCATATAAAATAACGGTTCTTTCCTCTTCTGCCAAAAGTTTTAACTTGGTCTGTCTTCCCTTTTTTACAGGCAAAAAACCTTCAAAAACAAACCGATCAGCAGGCAAACCCGACTTAATGAGTGCAGGCACAAGTGCCGTAGCACCTGGAAGGCACTCTACTTCCAACCCGGCATCTACCGTCGCCCGAACCAACAAAAAACCAGGGTCTGAAATTCCTGGAGTGCCTGCGTCAGAGACAAGGGCAAACTGCTCTCTCTCCTTCATCCTGGCAACTAACATTTCTACCTGACTGTGTTCGTTGTGGATATGGTAGCTTTTTTGTCTTGTCGTAATATCGTAGTGCTTAAGAAGCTTGCCCGTAGTGCGCGTGTCTTCGGCCAAGATCAGCTGTACATTCTGCAGCACTTCCAAAGCTCGCAGGGTAATATCCTTTAAATTACCGATTGGAGTTGGCACGAGGTACAAAGAGGTAAATCTATCGCTCAAAGTTCTAGGCTATGAGTTGATCTATTTTCTTTGCCAGTCGATGATCTCTGTCAGTAACTACATTTCCCGCATCATGTGTACAAAGCTCTATCCAAACTTTGTTATAAACATTTGACCAATTGGGGTGATGGTCCATCTTTTCAGCGACAAGGGCTACTTTTGTCATGAAAGCAAATGCATCCACAAAGTTATCAAACTGAAATTCCGCTTTAAGTTTATCATCCTTTTCTATCCACATATCTCACATATTTTAGTTTTCAGAATCTGAAATCCTTTCTTTTTCCATAGAAATGAAGTTACACACAAATCGCATCAAGACCATCAAAATCAATGGAATAAAAGCAACATGATAGCTTTGAGGCCATATCCACCACATCAATAAAATCAGCATGTCAATGCCTCCAAAAACCATGAAAATCACTTTCTTGGTTCCAACGTCTATCTTTCCCCATAATAAAAACAACGGAAAATAAATAGGTACAGCCCATAGTAAATTTAGATTATCCTTAGTCGCAATATGATCTGTGAAAAACCATAATAAAAATACTATCCAACCAACTAAACCAATAATGCTAAAATATAGTTTGTCCAACCAGCCAATATTAATATTCCTTTTTAAAGCTACCCAACTCAATATTCCAAACACCACGAAGAGCGTCCACATCAACCGAACCGGTGTGATGAAAAACACGTGAGGAGCAACATCCAGTCTTGGAAGAATTAGTTTTTTGGATGAAACAAGAGGAACCCACTTGCCACTCGAATTTATTTTCGCCAAACCAAACCCTTCAGAGAGGTAATCAGGAAGAAACATATAATCCGTGGGAGTCGCCACATCATCAGTAGGCAGCCCAAGTGCGATGTCAATGCCAAAATCTGACCAGTCATGGTCGGTCAAATAAAGATCGATCAGGTTTCTAAATGTAAGTTCGTCCTTGCTCCATCTATCCGGAAAGTGGTATTTAAAATCATCTCCAAAAGCAGCCAGCATAATATCCCTGATTCGGGTGGCGCAATTGTCAAAAAAGAAATCATACTTATAATACCGATTTTCTGGCTGGTAATTTTCCAGAAGCATGGCTAACAGTTTCCTTCTTTGATTTAAATCCAAGTTGAGCACTTGCTCAGTCAAAGAACGATTTTCAGCTTTGAAATCCATCAAAAATCCATCAAATTGCTGAATGGATAGCATGTATTTTAATTTTCCTTGAGTGAACTTCAAATAAAAATTTGGAGTTCTAAAGTCAAATGTGCCATAGTTAAAAACCAAGTCCAATTGCTGACTAGGGTCATGTACCCTGATGGCACTATGACCAAATGTAGAATACAATTCTGATCCTGGAGATCCTGTCAATAAGCTAATAGTGGAAGCCTCAGAAAGCACCTGTGCATTTAATATGCCCAATGATGAAGCTAAAACAAATGTTAGTATTGCCCCTTTCACTTCTAAATTATTTGGCGGTAATGATGTACTGATAATGAAGGCTTTTTATATCTACTTGTATACTTGTAAATCCCGCAGTTTTCAGATCCTTTACGACATCATTAGGAGATACTTTATCTTTTGATGGACCCAGCGGCATATCTCCCGGTAAGAAATCCACCAAGACAAGCAATCCATTTTTGCTTAGAGCATTCTTGACAATTTTCATATAATCCGCTCGGTTGTTTAAGTAATAAAAAACGTTTACCATGAGCACAGCATCTACTTCTTCAGCATGGAGATTCGGCTCATTTTCAACAGTCAGGCGTGTTTCAATTACCTCTGCCTGCTCGATGGGGAGTTCTAACTTTCTATCTTCAATGAAATCCAAATACCGCTGTTCAATATCAATAGCCAATACTTTCTTAGCCTTCCTCGCCATCAAAAAAGTAAAGTAACCAGTTCCTGAACCAATATCTGCCACTACTTTATCAGACAAATCGCCAAACTTTTCTATTACCAATTCAGGATTTTGCCATGAACCACGTTCAGGCTCCGCTTCAATATCCAATTCGATATTAGGATCTGGCAACACGAGCATAGAATCCGCCGACATACGTGTAGTTGATGACTTATTAAATAAATCTTCGGATGCCCCTGAAGTGTCCTTATTGACGCATGAAAAAAGACATAAGACGCAAAAACCTAAGACAAAAAATGACAATACACTAGTTTTCACTGATATTTACCCTTTAATTGACGGATTACAAATTTAACCTAAAAAGATTATCTTTAGAAGGCTAACATAACTCTATTGAAAATATTATCGATTGCAATTGTATGGAAATATTGATTCATTGGATATAAAAAACTCTATTGGACAGAATGAAATTAAATGTAAGCACCATCAGCAAAGAGGAACTCACATCAATCAAGGAAAGCTTTTTTCACATTTACCATTCGCTTTTGAATGAGCATTCTATATCTAAAGATTATATTGGGTGTCTGTTCAAATGGGGAATTCAATTACATATCTCAGAAGAAGAATTAAAATTTATCGACCCACTAAATGAAAAAAAGCAAATCCCCAATAGAGAAAAAGCTTTAGAGCACTTGTTCAATCTAGTTTATATGATTTACCTCGATGGCGAATTGGAAGATGTTGAATTGAAGGTGGTTACAAAGTATGCGGAAAAAATTGGTTTCCAATCACATATCGTTAATGATTTGCTCAAAGCCATTGTTACTGCTCCTTATGATGGGTTTGACTTTTCACAAGTGAAGGTACATTTAAAGGAAATTCTGGACTCTCAAAACTAGAGTTTACAGAGCAATTAGTCCATCGATCTCTTTAGCTCGCAAGTAGATATCAACTATTTCATCACTCGAATGCATCTCCCTCTTCATGGTAAAAGAAATATATTTTCCGGTTTTCGAGTGCTTGGTTTCAAATGTAAAGGCGGGAAATAAAGCACGAAATTCACTTTCTTTCAATACTGGCACCACAAATTTAAACATGTACGTAGTTGGCCAATTATGCTCATTGTCCAGCTTCTCTTTAAACGCGTCGAAAGATTCTTCCATCTGTTGCAAAAAATAAAAAAGCGATCATCGTCATGATCGCTTTCAATTAATCGTGTATTCTTCTAAAAGAACCTGTATCTCAAGTCCTTGATATTGGCTTTTTCTTTAATGGCTTCACCTGCATTAAACGAAACCCTGCTCGACAAACGCTGTTCAAGTTGCTTTTTATATGTAGAATAATCAGCAATTTCCGGAGCTTGGGTAAGATTAACCATTTCCACAATCACGACGCCATTCTCTTCTTTGATTGGCTTGGATACTTCTCCGCTTTTCAAAGCAAATGCTTCGCCTATCGCAACGGGAGCAAAACCCACTGAAGGAAGAGAATTACTAGATATCTTTAGGTCACTTGAATTATATACCTTTGCATCTGCACCATAATTTTCACTTATCTCATCTAGAGAACCGGACATCGATACCAATTTTTCAATAATGATATCTCCCATTTTTTCATTCTTTACTTTGGGCTCAATTTGATCCCGTACATCCTCAAGTGACGCATTTCCCTCATCAGTGATTTTTGTCAATGTAGCGACTACATATTGATCTTCCAGTTCCTTCACTTCTGAAACACTTCCAATTTTAGCATCGTTATATGCCCATTGAATAACTGTTCGTGCATCCCCTATGTTGTTAAATCTTCTGTCATTCTTACCTATATTTTCAGCGTTAAAAACCTGAAGTGAGTCCCGTTCTGCATTGGCAATAAATTCATCATAATTTCCACTGGTAGATGCAAAAAAATCTGCTTTTCTAAAGGCCTTATTTCTGGTTTCATCACTTGGCGATATTTCCCTTTCGATACTAGCTATATAAAACACATTATTATTTATAGACTCCGTTACTTTGATTATGTGATACCCAAACTGAGATTCTACAAGTTTATTGATCAAACCTGGCTTAGAAGCTCCAAAGGCTGCCTCCTCAAATGGCTGTACCATTTTTCCTTTACTAAACCAACCAAGATCGCCTCCATTTTGCGCAGATCCATCTTGGCTATTTTCACGAGCCATTTGCTCAAAATCAGCACCCCTTCGCAATTGTGCTAAAATACCTTGAGCCTTTTTCCTAGCCACCGCCTTAGAAGCATCTGATTCATCTGTCCATTTGATCAGGATATGGCTGGCTTTAACCGCTGCCTCATCTGCATCTTCAACAATATTTGAAACTTTATAAAGGGTGAAATTTCCATTCTGAAAATATGGCCCCCTCACATCCCCTTTGCTCAAATTTGAATAGTTGGCACGGAGCATTTCCGGCAGTCCATCAACAGCTGATTTACTAAAAAATTGATCTCCATCAGAGTTATTCCTTGCAAACAGTGAATCCTCCGTATTCAACTTGAAATCTGCCTTTAACTCATCCATTTCCTGTTGAAAAAACACGGTATCTTCAGCTGAAGGCACCATTGGAATTGACACATAGCTAAAATTGCGGCTTTCATCCACATGATACTCACTTTGGTGATTTTTCAGATATGTACTCAATTCACTATCTGTTACTGAAACTAAAGAATCTGAAATAGAATAATATGGAATATATAAATACTTTATTTCTGCTACTGAGGTCTCTTCCTGATATTGTTTCTTTGCCTCCGCATCCGTGGCATAGGTTGTTTTCACCAATAAGTTATCATATTTAATCCTCAATCTCGCAGGTTTAAGGTTTTGCTCAAATAGATACCATGATGCTTGCTGTGCAGGTGGTAGTTGGCTTACTTGCTTAAGATAGGCAATGATACGATCTCTTTGAAATTCCCCTGTCTGAGGATCAGTAAAAGCCTGCTTGATCTCATTGGCAACATTATTTCCTTGAACCATATCCCATTGTTCATCTTCCGTCACCTCTAAATCGAGCATGTCATACTGCTCTTGAAATGCCACTTTGACTATGAGGTAGTCCCAAGCTTGTTGGCGAATCGAGAACATTTCGCTTTCAGATGGATTCCTCCCATAGTTAACTGTGTAATTATATTTAATTTGATCGATCTGTTCTTGGTATCGATCTCGTTCAATAGTTTCTCCGGCTATCTCCCCCACATCTGTCTTATTTTTACCTAGTATGGTAGAATTTGGCCCCATGATATCCCCTCCTACCACAAAGAATCCCATTGCAACAGCCACAAACCCAATTGCCCAACCTGATCTCTCTCTTATTTTATTTATTAATGCCATATAATTTTTTCTTAAAGTGCCGCAAAAATAGCTACTTACCTACTTAAAAACAAAAAAATAAAACGTTCATATTCAGAACGTTTATTCTAAGAATTCTCTTTCCTCAGAGTGATTTTTATATTATCAATCTTATTATTTTCAATCCCTTCTATGGAAAACACAAAATTATTAAAATGGATCATTTCGCGCTCCTGAGGCAAGTCCTCGGTAATCGAAAGTATCAACCCTCCTAATGTCTCATAATCGCCCTCAGGGAGGTTAAATCTATATCTATCATTCAAATAATCAATCTCATGCCGTGCGCTCAATAGATAATTTTCATCATCTATTTTTTGCTCCAGCAAATCCTCTTCATCATGCTCATCCTGTATTTCTCCAAAAATTTCTTCAATAATATCTTCTATCGTCACGATTCCCGATGTGCCTCCATATTCATCCACAACAAGAGCAATATTTTTTCGCTCAGATATAAACTGTATCATTAGTTCATTAGCAAGCATGGTTTCAGGTACAATAATGATTGGAATCAGTATATCAGAAATACTTGTAGGCTTTTTAAACAATTCTATCGAGTTGCAAAATCCTATGACATTATCAATCGATTCTTTAAATACAAGAACTTTAGAATAGCCACTCTCCACAAAGGCAGACTTTAATTCTTCGATAGAATCATCTACACTTACTGTCACCAGTTCTGTCCTCGGGATAAGACAATCTCGTACTTTTACCGTCTTAAATTCCAATGCATTGGTAAAAATCTTAGCATCGACTTCCTGCTTTTTTTCTTCTTCCTGAAAATCGATCATATTTCTGATGTACTGATTGAGATCAATAAGCCCAAATACAGGCTTATCTTCAGAATATTCCAGCCTCAGCACTTTTTCGATGAGAATTTTCGATAAGTGCACAATTATCCACACTGCTGGATAAAAAAGAATATAGATCACATAAATTGGGATTGCCAAAGCAGAAAGCATCCTATTTGGACTAATCAGGAATAAACTTTTCGGCAAAAATTCTGCAGTTACCAATACCACGGAAGTAGCTAAAATAGTTTGGATTATTAATTTGGAGATTTCATTGTGCAGGAAAAAGGGTAGGTAATCGATGATCAGCGGTTCAAGCAAAAAAGCCATGAAAATTCCATAGATTACCAAAGTAACATTATTGCCGATCAGTGTGGTAGTAATAAACCAAGATGGCCTTTTGAGAAACCCTGACATGATCTTATCAGAAAGGTGACCCTGCTGGCTTCTTAGCTCGATATGAAGTTTATCAGAGGAAATAAACGCTATCTCGATTCCGGAAAAAAAAGCCGAAAGCAATAACGAGACAAGTACAATTATTAAATAAGTTGTTTCTAACATGAATAAATTCAAGTAATGAATTTCATTGCCTATTTACTTTTTTGAATCTTTCGATCCCTTCAAGTACCAATATAAAAACAAAAAAGTCAAAGAAAACATAAAAAGCCAATAGGAGTTTTGAACCCCATGCATAAATGTCTGATGAGCCCCTATGATAAGAAACGTTAGTGAAACAAAAACCAATAGTATTTTCATCTTTGCTATTATTCGTCAAGGGAAATGGTGCCTTTGGAATTTAATATTTTCCAATACGAGAAATCCTGTTTCGCCTCCAACCCATCCCCGACATGCAACTCGCCGTCCTTTTCTATTCGAACAAACTTATCTGTAAAAACATCTCCATTCTTCCGATCAAAGAAAAGTTCCTCAGTATCAAGCCTCTCATTGGTTTCAATGTCTTGGATCACCACATTTCCTGTGGCTTTGTACAAATCATCCTTTTGTGTATAGTAACAATAATCTGCCTTTAAGGTCGATGTTGGATTGCCATCAATATCAAAAAATTCCATGAATAACCCTTCAGGAAACTCCCTATCTCCGCTGCCAAAGACCAACTGTTTGGGTGCCTCCATCTTCATTTTAACAATTGCTGAATCAGAATAAAAAGTAATCCCATTACCGATTTCCGCAATTGGCCCTGTATATTCTTGAATTTCTGTTACTTCATCCACCTTCTTTTGGCAACCGAAAATCAGCATCGTCCCAATTCCGAGAAAAATCAATATTGAAAATAGTCTCATTGAAGCAAAACAAAAAAAGCGGTCAAAGAAATACTTCGACCGCTTTTTTCAAATTTGGTTTTCTATCTTTTCTGTATCGTTACTGTTTCATTGATCCAACAACCTACTGTGTAAGAATCGCCAACCTTCATATCCCATGTAAATATCTCTTCATTCGTTGGAAATTGCGCCTGTGCCCTACTCATTCCTGCACTGTCACCAGCACGCTGAAACATTTTATACGCTGCAAAATAAACCGCCTTATCATGCACGGGATTTACACCCTTTTTACAGTCATTGAAACTATTATAATACAGGTTGCCTATCAGCTTATATGCATCCTTTTGTGATGGATCAGCATCCACAGATTTTCTTGCGTAGTCTCTTGCACTTATATTTTTTCCCAATTTTGATTGAATAATTGCCAAAGTATAATAAACATCCGCTTTTTTGGTGTTGTCATCAGCCAGAGTAATTGCTTCTTCATAGTATTTTATGGCTGTTTCATAGTCTTCCTTTGAAGCAGCAGATTGGGCAATCAATTTTGCCACACCAAAATCAGGCTCGTTTTTTTGTACTACTTCGGCAGCTTTAATGGCAATATCTAAATCCATACATTTAGCAGCAAAAGAATAGCGAAGGATATCTTTTGCAATTTTAAGATCATCAGGAGCAGCCTCTAGTTTTGGCCCAAGATTATTTTGCACAAAATCACAATCTACTTTTACAGTTTGAACCAGTAAATTATTGATACTTTCTCTTACAGTTTTTAACCGCTCAACATTTTTTCCTCCCTTGTTGATTTTAAATCCTATTGTCCGGATCAGCCCCTCATATCTATCTAATACTTCCTCATCTGAAATATTACCGCCAGCGGCCTTATATCTACGCATAACATCCATATATGGCAACAAGTTCAAATCCATGACATTATCGCCATTTAATTCAAATGTCTTTTTATACATATTGAATAGTTCCTCATAACGACCTTTGTCATCTCTATAATATTTATACGCATCATAAGCTTTTCTATTCAACACTTTGCCTTCTTCCCCAAAATATTTAATTCTAAGGTCGTAAAGCGTCATGACTGAATCTTCAAAGACCCTCTTTTTAACTTCATCATTTTCATTGCTGGCCAAACCTTCATATATTTTTACTCCATTTATATAGATAGATTTGTTCAGATCAGGGGCATTTGTCAGTAACCACCTCAAATGATTTGCAGCCCCCCTAAAATTGCCCTGCTTTAAATTATCTGTATATAAGGCATTTTTTTCCTCAGCTTTTGCCTTATCTTCTGGCCAATTAAACTGTGCATTGGCAGTTCCGTAGAATAATGTTCCTACTAATCCGATTAGAAAAATCTTAGCTTTCATAGTTAAAATTTTATTTTATTTTACGTTGATTTCTGTACCAACCGAAGGAGCGATCATTGAATGTCATTCCCAGGTTTATTTTATAGTAATTCTCCTTAATTAATCCGTTTGATGTTGTCCCTAATTGACCGTATTTAACTCCAACATTAAATATGGATGCATTACCAACAGGTAAAGATAATCCAAAATTTATGCCAAAATCATCAATATTTGTATTATTTATCTTCACGGGCGTCTGTTCATAGTTTATTCCAAACTGATAAGTCACCCTTTTCATATAGCTAGTTACCGATGTGATATCCGGGGTAAATTCACCTCCAACAATCACTTGATAATTTTGAACCAACTCTTGCTCCTGGCCAAATTCCGATTCAAACTTGCTCCAATCACGAGAATAAAAATCTACTCCAAAAGTCCATTTATAGGCTTTTGACAAGCTAATCCCAACTCCAAGTTTTTGTGGAAGAAACGTCTTCCCTCTGGCATCAAATACAATAGTATCCGTTGGGGGTATAGGATCGCTAGTGGTTGCTTCTATGCGTTCGTTTCTTGTTGTTTTCATATCACTCGAAAACTCATAGGTCAATCCAACATTTAAATCTACTTTTTTACCAATGGTCTTTCTTGCATATAGCCCCCCCTCAAACAAAAAGTCTGAATAATGAGTTGACCTGTAAAGTACAGAAGGGTCAAATTGTTTGGGAGTACCTATTTCATCATCTTGATCACTGTATTCTATCTCGGTAATATTCAGAAATGTTTCGTCATTTATTGTCCCAAAGGTATAACCAATACGCCCTCCAGCGTACAAAAATTTAGGAATTAACTGCCATCCACTGCTCATATATACTTGATTGAGCCCTCCGCTACCAACATTCTGTCGATCCGAAGTGGCCTCTTCATGATTGATAACATTCCCACTTGATACAATATTATATGAGACATTACTGTACGGTGACAGGCCGAGCGCCATCGACCACTTCCCACTAATTAATGGAAACCCCAAGGCTAAATAACTCAACCCTCCATTTATATTTGATTGCTTTAAATCCGTGGTTCTCAAGACCCTATTCTCTATACTTAGTCCCGCATCAAAAGTCGTAAAGCTATTCATTGGCAACAATGCCGGATTGATATTATTCAATATATATGGTTTTCCATTGCTTATTCCTAAGCCTCCCATGCTATTATGATATGTCAGGCCTTTACCAGATAATGTTCCTATTCCAAAAATAGAATATGGGCTTGCCGCACTCTGCGCATTAACGACTGCTGCTATTCCGAACAATAGGAATACTGAAAAAACGAGTTTTTTAATCATTCAAATTAAACCTCAAAATCTGATTTAGACCAATTAGAACTAAATTTGGGTTTGCAAAGATGTGATCTTTTATTTTAGATTCAAAAAAAAATGCATCCCCGCCACAGATTATAATTGTTAAATTATCATAAAATTGCCTGTAGCGAGCAATAATCCCCTCAAGTTCTGCAACAGCTCCCCAAATAGCGCCACTACGCATACATTCGGTTGTTGTCTTTCCTATCAGTTCCGGAGTACCTTTTGGCACAACTGATGGCAGTTTGGAGGTGAATTTGTGCATGGATTTTAGTCTCATTTCTACACCGGGCGATATCCCACCACCATGATGTGTGCCCGAGGCATCAACTAAATCAAAGGTGATACATGTCCCCGCATCTATTATCAAACAATTATGATTTGTGTGCAAAAAATTGGCAGCGACAGAGGCAGCGATCCGATCTACTCCCAATGTTTCAGGAGATTGGTACGTGCTTTTTATAGGAAGTGATGTCTGGTGACTGAGCACCAACGTTTTTGCAATTTGCCTTGACTGATCTACGATTTTCCCAATTCCTTTTCTTACACTGCTAATTATCACCTGATCAGGATTGAGGGTTTTCAGAAGTTTTGCTATGCTGCGATCTGCTACGTGAAGGTGTACATCCACCAATTGATCGTGGTCAAAAATGCCTAGTTTGGCATTTGAATTTCCAATGTCAATACATATATTCAAAGTCTATACTGGTTGGTTAATCTGCTATATTTGTTAGCAACGGGGTCAAAAATATAAAATTATTCCATGAAAAAATACGATGTAATTGGTTTGATGTCTGGAACATCTCTCGATGGGTTGGATATAGCTGCGGTTCGCTTCGTGAAAAATCAAAGGTGGGAATTTGAAATACTCCATTGTCAATCAGTTAGCTACGATGATGATTTAATCAACCAACTTGGCAATGCTCACCAAAAAAGTGCTTTGGATCTAAAGAAATTAGATTTGCACCTTGGCTATTGGTTTGGAGATCAAACAAAAAAATTCATGGATTTTCACCACTTTATTCCCGAATTAATAGTCTCGCATGGTCATACGATTTTTCATCAGCCAAAGCTCGGAATTACACATCAAATTGGTGATGCTTATCAAATTAGGGTTAAAACGGACATTAAGACTATTGCAGACTTGAGGTCACTGGACGTTGCCCTTGGCGGCCAGGGGGCGCCGCTTGTGCCGATTGGCGACCAGTTGTTATTTGGGCAATATGATTCTTGTCTTAATCTTGGAGGCTTTTCCAATATTTCTTTTGAACAGGAAGCAAAACGAATCGCTTTTGACATTTGCCCTGTAAACACTGTTTTAAATCATCTGGCTACGAAGTTAGACCTCCAGTATGACGCAGGTGGTAATGCGGCCAAAACAGGTTATATCAATAAAGGTCTTCTTGCTACTTTAAACTCCTTGAATTATTATACCCAAACACCTCCAAAATCTTTAGGAATAGAATGGGTTGTGGAAAATATTCTCCCCTTACTCACTGGAGATTCCCCAGCCAACCTGCTCAAAACCTATAATCATCACATTGCTGATCAAATCGTTTGGGTACTTGAAAATGATATCATGAAAATAAACAAAGAGCCGACATTGCTCGTTACAGGTGGGGGTGCAAAAAATAATTTCTTGATTTCCCTACTGCAAACCCGGCTAACAGGGAAAGTGAAAATAATAGTCCCTGACCATGAACTCATTGATTTTAAAGAGGCCATACTTTTTGCTTTTTTAGGATTGTTGAGGTCACTGGGAGAAACCAATACATTAAGCTCTGTCACTGGTGCAAGAAAGGATTCCTCCGGTGGGTTGATCTTTGATTAAGATTCAGTAGAGGTCATGAAAAAGACTCATTAAAATTAAAAAAAAATAGTATTTGGTTTCTTTTGCAATTGCCTTAAAATTTAACTTTTTTTGTTTGGGAAGGATCGGCAATTTCCATTTTTTGATTAAACCAACATTTTAGTTTATGAAGCATGTCCTGTTAGTTGTTTTACTTTTTAGTTTATTCATCTTTCCAGCCACTACTTTTGGCCTTAATGCAAATAACAAAACGGAAACACAGGTAGAAGTTTCCACAAAAGCATCTAATTCCCATGAATCTGAGATTGCTTCTGATGAAAGTCAAGCGGATCATCATGCGCCTGCACCATGGCTTGTAATACCTTTTATAGCTCTGCTGCTCATGATTGCTACAGGTCCATTGTTTTATGAGGTTTTTTGGCACCACAACTATCCCAAAATTGCTGTTGCCCTCGCAGCAGTTGTAGTATTGTACTATCTCTTCGTTTTAGACAACACCCATGCACCTGTACATGCAGCATTCGAATACGTGCAGTTTATAGCCCTGCTAACGGGTTTATTTGTTGTATCGGGGGGGATAATGATAAAAGTAAATAAAAAAGGAACTCCCGGTGTAAATGCAGCGATATTGATAGTGGGTGCAATTATAGCAAACGTTATTGGTACCACCGGAGCATCGATGCTACTGATTCGCCCATTTATTCGCGTAAACAAGAACCGCATAAAAGCCTATCACATCATATTCTTCATATTTATTGTCAGCAATATCGGAGGTTCCCTTACTCCCATCGGAGATCCTCCTCTTTTTCTGGGTTTCCTGAAAGGAGTGCCTTTTTTCTGGACATTGACACATAACGTTCTTGCATGGGCTTTGGCAATAGTAATTCTTGTGACAGTTTTTTATTTTATAGATAAAAAGAACAAGGATGGAGAAGAAGCAGAAACGGTTTCCTATTCAGGGAAAGTGACCATTGAAGGCAGTAAAAATTTTGGATGGTTATTGGTTGTAGTGCTGGCTGTATTTCTGGATCCTAATGTTTTTGACTGGGTACCGGCGATACATTACGACGGACAGAAGTTTTCCTTTTTGCGTGAGATAATAATGCTAAGTGTTGCATATGTATCGCACAAATTATCAAGCGAAGAACTATTAAAAGCCCATGGCTTTAACTTTGAACCTATTAAAGAGGTAGCCTTTATATTCATAGGGATATTTGGCACCATGATGCCTGCCCTTGAATTGGTTGGTAATTTTGCGCAATCTCCTTCTGGGTCGCAGCTCATAACGCATAACACCTTATACTGGGGCACAGGGCTCCTTTCCGGCTTTCTCGACAATGCACCAACCTACCTTAACTTTTTAGCCGCAGCTATGGCTTCCAAAGGAGCCAGCATCAATTCCATTGCGGATGTTGCGAGCTTTGCACATGGGGGATACCCCGATTCAACATTATTATTAAAATCCATCTCTATCGCTGCGGTATTTTTTGGAGCATTTACTTATATCGGGAATGGACCCAATTTCATGGTGAAATCCATAGCGGAGCAATTAGGAATCAAGATGCCTTCGTTTTTTGGTTATATTCTTAGGTTTGCCATACCTTTCCTCTTACCATTGTTTATCATTGTTTGGCTGATTTTCTTTGCTTTCATATCAATCAATTAAGTATTTCAGCAACTCCGACCTGAATTGCTTTCCATCGATCAATATCCATTTTCGGACCGATTACTTCAATCACATTTCCGCCCAAAAGGCTACCGATCTTTGCACATTTTTCAAGGGAATATCCATTGGCCAAGCCAAATAAAAATCCAGATGCGTACAAATCACCCGCCCCGGTGGTATCAATAGAGTTCGCGTCAATAGCCTTCACAGATAATTGTTCGCCCTTAGTTTTAACCAGCGAGCCATTTTCTCCAACTTTTACTATGGATATTTCACACATTTCTGAGATTTCGAGCAAGGCTTCTATAGGAGCCTTTCCCGTAAAAGATTTAGCTTCTTCCTCATTCGCAAAAACTATATCTACATACTCTGCAACTAGCTTTTTCAAAAAGTCAAGATTACTATCCACCACATTGAAGCTAGCAAGATCTATCGACACTTTTAATCCATTTTCCTTAGCCATTTTCACCGCTGTTTCGATCAGAGCATGGTTTAGCACGAGATATCCCTCGATATGGAAAAAATCATACCCTTGAAAAAATTCTGCTTTTAAATCACCGGCTGCCAATTCGACTGCTGCTCCTAAAAAAGTTGCAAAAGTCCTCTGAGAATCCTGACTGATCAGCGTAGTGGCAATCCCCGTATCCTGCTCTCCAAGAAACAAAAAAGCCTCTGTGCCCTTAAGCGTCATGTCTTTGGTAAAAACCTTTCCAAATTCATCGTCATGGATTTTACCTATATACCCACATGACATTCCTAAGTGAGCCAATCCATTGATGGTATTTGCAGCTGACCCTCCTGACGCGACTTCGTATTTCAAGTGAGACAAAGCACGAATCAGAGATTGAGAAGCCTCCTTATCTACCAACTGCATACTTCCCTTTGGCAGGTTATAGTTGTCTAGTATTTTATCATCATCTATTTTCACTAGGACATCCACCAATGCATTGCCCATCCCTAATACTTTTTTCATCTGTTTATATTTTAAATTTTCCGCACTGTCTAAACCATGTCTTCGTGTGCCCCGTATTTTCCCCGGCTATGCCGGTTTCATATTTCTGAAGGATATTTTATAATTCCGGCAAAAGTAAAGCGTTTGCACCAAAACAAAAACGGACTCCCTTTATTTTAACCCTAAAAAACTCTTGGTGAAATTGCGGGGTTCCTTTGATGGTATATCTCAAATCATAAAACCGTTAAAAATCCATGGATTTACAACGGTTTTCGAATGAGGTAATTGACTTGAGGTTATATGCTATTTGAGCGGGAAATTGTCAAGATAGCGGTTTGGGTAGTCTGTTATCAATCCATCAACGCCAAAATCCCTTACCTTGTTCATATCCTTCACTTCATTTACCGTCCATGGAATCACCTTGATGGATTTTGCATGGAGCTCTTGTACATCCTTCTCAGTGATCAATTTATAATTTGGGCTATAAATATCTGGCTCAAAACCCAACTCCTCAATGTTTTTTGACCACGATTTTGAACTGCCTATTAAAAATGACAAAGCATATTCGGGATGTTTCATCTTCCACAATCTCAATACGCGCTGATCAAAGCATTGAATAGTCACCCGATCGGAAGGGACTTCTTCTCGAAGTATATTATACACCAACTGAGTAAACAATTCTGGAACTGGATGCCTAACGAGGTCACCATCAGGGCTACTTTTTATTTCTATATTGTAGCGAATTGACGGAAGGTTATTCTGGTTCACGTACGCTTCGCACTGAGAAATTACTTCGCTGAGCAATGGCTTATATACAGAAACTTTTTGCTGCTCAGGAAAATCTTCATTGCCTTTAATACCACAATCAAACAATTTAACATCCTCATAATCAAGTTGGAAAATGATTATTTTCTTATCTTCCTTTTTAGGTATTTCTATACCAAGTTCATTCACACAAAACTGGGATGAAATATACAGATCATGGGAAACAACCACTTTCCCGTCGGCAGAAATTACTACATCCATCTCAAGGGTTGTAACTCCCAAGTCAATGGCTTTCAAAAATCCCGGGATGGAATTTTCAGGCATCAATCCCCTACATCCTCTGTGCCCCTGTAAATCGAAAGTCTGACCAATAGCGATATGACTTAAAAAAAACAGTAAAAACAAAAAATATACGGGTTTCATGGCTGCGCAATCAATTTTATGATTTTCAAATTGAATATAGTGATATTTTTCCATAAAAATGAAGACCTAAACCCAATATTCCTTTTGCTACTACAAGCCAAATAAACCCTTGTTCAGGGCAACAAGTGCATCCTTTTTATATTTGGACTCCGTAAGAATTGAGACGTTGTACTTGCTACCACCATAAGAGATCATTCTAATCGGAATATCTTCCAAAGAATCAAATATTTTCTTGATAATCCCCCTTTCCTCTACCACATCATTGCCAACCATACAAATAATAGATTGATTGTCATCAATAGTCACAGCACCAAAAGCATTCAGTTCTTCCACAATCTCAGTAAGCCTTGCGTCATTATCAATCGTCAACGAAACTGCTACCTCAGAAGTAGCGATCATATCAATTGGTGTTTTGTATTTCTCGAATATCTCAAAAATGTTCCTTAAAAAGCCATAAGCCAGCAACATCCTCGTAGATTTTACTTTGATGGCTGTGATCCCGTCTTTAGCGGCTATAGCCTTGATTTCCTTAGATTTTTCCATACCACTAATCATGGTTCCATAAGCCTCAGGATCCATGGTATTCTTCAATTGCACGGGGATATTGAATTGCTTTGCTGGCAAAATAGATGAAGGGTGCAAAATTTTTGCTCCAAAGTATGCCAACTCAGAAGCTTCATCAAAAGATAATTCCGCAATTGGCCTTGTGTGATCCACTATGCGAGGATCATTATTATGCATCCCATCTATATCTGTCCAAATTTGCACCAATTCCGCATTGATTGCAGCTCCGATCAACGAAGCAGTGTAGTCACTCCCCCCTCTTTTGAGATTATCTACCTTTTGTTCTGCATTCAAGCAAATATATCCTTGGGTAATAAACCAATCCGTATCCTTATGTTCTTCCAACAAACCTCTAAGATGTGACTGGATAAAATCCATATCAGGTTCGTCTTTTTCATTAATTGCCATAAACTCCAATGCAGGCAACAAAACATTCTTTTGTCCAATCTCATCAAGATAAACAGAAAATAATTTTGTGGACATCAGTTCTCCTTGAGCCAACAATTCCTTAGTGCAACCTTCGTTGAATTCCGTCTTTGCAAGTGAACGGATGTATGTAAAATGTTCATTGATTATGTATTGTGCCTTGGATATACTATTCTCTTTTTGCACCAAAGCTTTCAAAAATTCTTGATAATGAGCATACAACACTTCTACTTCCCGCAAAGCAGCTTCCTTATTTCCAGAAAGTAATTCCTCTCCAATTTTTGCAAGTACATTTGTTGTTCCGGAGAGGGCCGAGAGCACCACGATCCTTGGCCCTTTTTGCAATTCAACAATTTTTGCGACTTGGTGCATTCTGTCGGGCTGTCCTACGGAGGTGCCTCCAAACTTCAAAACTTTCATTATGAGTAGAAATTGGTTATATGAATTTATGGATTTTTATACCTTTTTTAAGGGGATTTAAAAGCCAAGCATCTTAATGGCAGTAGCAGCAGCCTCATCTCCCTTGTTGCCGTGCTTTCCACCTGCTCTATCTAGTGCTTGCCGAGAATTCAAAGTAGTGAGCACCCCAAACACTACAGGCTTATTGTACTTTAAGGCCACGTTTGTGATTCCATTGGCAACAGCCTGGCAGATATAATCGAAATGCGGAGTTTCCCCTTGAATTACACAACCAAGGCAAATCACTGCATCAATATTTTGCTCTTCAGCTAGCCATTGCGCTCCCAAAGTAAGTTCATAGCTTCCCGGAACAGATTTTTGCAAGATATTTTCTTTGGGAACACCATGCTGTCTCAAAGTCTCAAATGCCCCGGAATACAATGATTCTGTCACTTCTGAGTTCCACTCAGAAACCACAATCCCAAAAGTTTTTTGCGAAACATCTTCAATATTTTTGTCACTGAAGGCACTAAGATTCTTGTTTTTCGTAGTCATCTGCTAAGTTTTATAACATTAAAAAAGGGATAAAGCTTCTGCCGTATCCCTTTCAAAAACTTTATTTTCAGTTATTAACCGGCGTTTACCTTGCTTTCTAGCCTTGCCTTTTGTTTTCGCGCATTTTGATATTCACTGGAATTCACATATTCCTTTACTATCGTATTGTAGCAATCAAATGCAGATCCATAGTCTTCCAAAAGCTCATTGGCTACGGCGGCTTTTATCAAATAACCTGGTGTAGTGTACTCATTTGGATTATAGTCTGCTGCTTTCATATAAAATCTAACAGCGTCCTTTGTATTGCCCAGTTCCATATTCGCATCGCCTACTAAGGCATAAGCCCTAGCCTGAATCAACAAATCCGAAGATGAAAATTCATTCAAATGATCAATAGCAGATATGTACTCTCCCTTTTTTAAGAAACTGGCTCCTGCATAGTAATGAGCTAGATTTGCTGCATCTGTCATTCCGTAGTCTTCAATGATCTCGAGAAAACCAAGGTTATTCCCATCTCCCTGAAGTGCTTTATCCAAACTGTCGGCCTCAAAATAATATACGGCCTGAAACATTTCGTTTTGCGCAGAAACATTTTTATTGGTTATCCAATAATTATATGAAAAATAAGCAGCTATTATAATTGCAAGAGCACCTCCTACTATAAATACCAACTTCCTGTTTTTTTCCAAAAACTCTTCCGTCTTGCTAATTTGCTCTGCTATAGCTTCCGGATTTTCCAGTAACTCTTCTCCTGTATTAGGTTTTCCTTTTGTCTTGGATTTTACCATCGTTCAAAATTTCAGGATGCAAAAATAGTATATTTTAATGTTAAAAAAATATTTACAGAATTAATCCTTGATGAAAGGATAATCTTTCTGCTCATATACATCATTATAAATCTCACCGGGATCTGGAAATTTAGATTCTTCGGCAAATTTCACTGCCTCCAAAACCAGTTGCTTCGTTTTCGCTTCTATGTCTTTAAAATAAGATTCGTCAGCAAATTTATATTTCAGGATAGAGGCTTTTACCTGCTCAATCGGATCCCTTTGTTTATAGCCTTCCACTTCTTCCTTGGTTCTATATTTAGCAGGATCAGACATAGAATGTCCTTTGTATCTGTAAGTTCTAAACTCTAGCAATGTAGGCCCATCACCCTTTCGTGCCCGTGCTGCTGCCTTTGCCACTGCATTATGCACTTCTTCTACATTCATGGCATCTACCGGGGCAGAAGGCATATCATAGGCCTCGCCCAATTTATAAAGATCAGTAACATTAGAAGTTCTCTCAACCGATGTCCCCATGGCGTAACCATTGTTTTCTATGGCAAATATCACGGGAACTTTAAAATGCATGGCGAGATTAAGTGCTTCATGAAAAGCTCCTTGGCGTACTGCCCCATCTCCCATGTAGGTGATACACAATTTATCAGTTTTATTATACATTTCGGCAAAGGCCAATCCAAGCCCCAACGGGATTTGACCTCCTACAATACCGTGGCCTCCAAAAAAATGACGCTCTTTATCAAAAATATGCATCGAGCCTCCTTTACCTTTTGAGACTCCCGTTTCCTTACCAAAGAGTTCGGCCATAATTGCTTTCGGGTCAGTGCCCAAAGCCAGTGGATGAGCGTGATCTCTATAAGCGGTAATATAGCTGTCTCCTTTTTTAAGGGCAGAAATCGCCCCAGAAGCGCACGCTTCTTGCCCGATGTATAAATGACAAAATCCCCTGATCTTTTGTTGACCATATAATTGGCCTGCCTTTTCTTCAAACCTCCGCATCAAAAGCATGTTTTCATACCAGAACTTGTATGTTTCCTTTGGGAAAGGTGCTTTTACTGATGCAGTACGTGTTTTCTTTTCCTTTGCTGTTGCCATTTTAGATTGCTTAAATATTTTAATTTTGCAGAGCTTTATAAATATCTACCCTATGGTGATCGCAGGGCTCCAAAAGCGATGCGAAAATAATTAAAAACATTCAACAAAGAAATTTATGCATCTTGAAAATCTCTATTTAGCCAATTTCAAAAATTATAAAGAGGCCAATATAGACTTTTCAAAATATGTAAATGCCCTCGTGGGCAACAACGGAAGTGGCAAAACCAACCTTCTCGATGCCATTCACTTCCTCTCCATGACCAAAAGTGCTTTTAATTCCATGGACAGCCAGAGCATCCTGCACAACCAACCCTTTTATAGCATTATTGGGAAATTCCATCAATTGGAAAAAGAAATTGCGGTAAGTAACTCACTAACTGTTGGCAAAAGAAAAAAAATATCTGTAGATAAAAATCCTATTAATAAAGCGGCAGACCTGATCGGCAGATTTCCAACTGTACTCATTGCCCCAAGCGACCATGAGTTGATCTCGGCAGGTGGAGAAACCCGGAGGAGATTCATCGACAGTATCATTTCGCAATTCAATAAAACATACTTAATCCAATTGATAGATTACAATCATGCGCTGAAACAACGCAACAGATTGCTGAAACAATTTTCTGAATCGGGTAAAATTGATAGAGACATCCTAGAACCTTACGACTCTATCCTGTTATCTCTCGGAAATAATATCTGTAATATGCGTGCCTCCTTTTGCAAGAAATATTTGTCGAAAATAGTAAAGCATTATGCATTTCTCGCAGACGAAAAAGAAACAATCGGCCTGCTGTATCACTCAAGCTTTTTACAAGACAATTATAAGGATGTTTATCTAACTTCATTGCAAAAAGACATAATTCTCCAACGTACCAACATCGGCATTCATAAAGATGATTATATTTTTGAAATGGATGGATACCCTCTAAAAAAATTTGGTTCTCAAGGACAACAAAAGTCCTTCCTCATAGCTCTGAAACTAGCCCAGTTTGATATTATCCAACAGGAAAAGGGTTTCAAACCCATATTATTAATGGATGATATTTTTGATAAACTTGATGATCATCGCATACAAAAACTAACAGAAATGATTGAACATCATGAGTTTGGACAGGTTTTTATCACAGATGCTAGACCAGAAAGGACACATCATTTTCTAAAAAAATTAAATATCGAATGGAAGATTATTGCCGTGGATAATGGTAACTTGACACCTCAAAAAGCATCATAAATCCATGAAGTACAAAGACAAGTTTTCGAAGCGATCTTCCTCTACTTCTAGCCTGAAAGAGGTCATCGATGCGATGATCGATAATTATAAAATACGCGGGAAGTTTGATGAAAATAAATTGATCAATTCGTGGGGGAGAATGATGGGAAACCCTATCGCAAGAAGAACTGACAAACTTTTTATTAAAGAAAAAGTACTTTTTGTAAAACTCAATTCTGCTCCTCTACGCCAAGAATTGACTATGTCCAAATCTAAAGTATTGGACATTATCCATAATGAATTTGACAAGGAAATGATTATTGATGTGCTGTTTTACTAAATAGAAGAGGCTAAATGCTAAGCATTTAGCCTCTTCTATTAGCATTGTGTTCAATCTTAGCTTAATTCAAACGATTTTGAACCGTTAAATCTTCACCGAAAATTCTATATTGGTCAAAAATTGACCTTATAGCCCATTTTATATATTTATCATTTTGATAAGGATTGCCAAACATAGTAGTAGCATAACCCTGCCAGACGACCCGTCGTTTTTTGCGATCCCATAAGATCACGATAATCGTACCCTCGTACATATTATATGTAACGGGATCGTAAGCCTCTTCATCATTTTCATATACCAACCAATTTTCAAAGTTTGGCTGATTATATCCATAAAAATCAAAGTCACCGTAAAACATTTTATACGACACCAATAGATCTGGCTTTTTTTCATTGTATTTATAACCTTGCAACTCCATTCTGCGCATGATTGCATCTTGAATGACTTCTCGTTGATTGATCGAATCTTTATTTGCCCCAATCTCGGTCATAAAGTCAAATGATTTGTAATCTTTGAACGAACCTGCATAGCTATAATCAGATTCCACCAAGTACTCATTTCTCATGCAGGAACCAAAAACCACAGAGATAAATAAAAGAAATAAGGAAACGTGTTTCATAGGGATATTTTTAATACGATAATAAATTTAGCAAAAAAAATGATTCTGTCACCATTATGGTTCAGAATTCATTCAATGTCAATGCACAAGCCAGTTTGCTTTTCAAAGA
Organism: Bacteroidia bacterium; assembly: GCA_030426345.1. Lineage (GTDB taxonomy): Bacteria > Bacteroidota > Bacteroidia > Cytophagales > Cyclobacteriaceae > JAAUQL01. Next base: position 5,802 of record JAUHYU010000066.1, on the reverse strand, counting down.
AGAAAACTCTACTTATTTGCTTTTATTAGATTAGCTATGAGTTAATGTCAATGCAATGAACAGTATAAGTAACCACAAGTCTAGTACTTGTATTGTCTTTGGAAAGACTATTGTAATTGAATTATCAGCAATTGGATAATCCCAATCAAAAAACCCAACACACCTCCTAAAAGCTCGATAAACTTAAATTCCTTTTTCATGATGGAAAATAGAATCTGCTCCAGCTTGTCAGATGAAAAGGCATCTACTTTTTGAAATACAATAGCCTCTATATCCAATTCTTTTTCCAACTTATCAGAATAAGCAGTCATTATCTCAGGTAAGATATTCTGAAATTCTTGATGTAGCGTATCTTTTATTTTTGTTTTTGCCTCTCCATTGAGGAACATTGCCAACATGGGCATGGCTGATTTTAGTTTCACTTCCATAAAATCTTCCAATTTTTCATCCAGTACATGGTTTATTTCTGAGACAGAAGATGTGCTGGTAAACCTGTCTTTGATGTCGCTGAATGAAAATAATTCTGTGGCCACGATCTTGCCCAACCGCTCAGCCAATACTTTTTGACGTTTTGGAAATATCCCCTGAATGCTAAAGAAGCCTAAATTTACTTTCTCTCTTGGATGAAATAGCATTTTTATCGCCAGAAAATTAGTCACCCATCCGGTGATGGCAGCAATAAAAGGAAGTGTATAAACGAGCATTGATGTGTTTTTTTAAGGGTTGGCAATTATATGCCAAAATCAATTATAAATCAAGCATTTCGATAATGACTGCCTTTCAATTTGATTTTTGATTGATGGCAATTAAATGAAATTTGCAGTATCATTGTGCGGAATTAAATTCATGGATTTATGAAGGCTTTTGGGGCGGTTTTTATGCTAATATACATGTGGGCAGGGGCACAAGACAAGAGTCGTAAATTAGAGCATAATGGTTCTAAAGTAAACACCACCTTTGAGATCAACGATAAATTTTATGGGAAATACATTGGCAATAAAAGCGGATTTCTGATACTTAATACGGATGGTTCAGGCATCTATCAATACGACTATCCGGGCATTTCTACTGATTGTCCGGGAAAGCAAATAGAATTTCTGTACGGTTTTATATTAGACGAAAATGGCGAAGTTGTTAAGTTCAAAAGAGATTATGGTTATTCCTATCCCATCATTTACAACTGTACTAGTGCAAATACTTTTCAGGGTTGTACCAAGGCCACCATGGTAGATTATATACTTGTATATGACGATGGCACGATCACTGTTTCATCCTCTGACGATTGGAAAAAAATAGCCCCATGATCTATGCTTTTTTCAACTCTATAATAGTGATTTCGGGATAGATACCAATTCTCCCAGGGTAGCCAAGAAATCCAAAGCCACGGTTTACATAAAGGTATTGATTGTCATTCCGATAGAGATCAGCCCACTGTTTGTAAATATATTGTGACGGACTCCATCGGAAATTTCCTATTTCAACGCCAAACTGAAAACCATGAGTATGCCCTGCAAACATCACGTCGATATCGCTAAACTGAGTTCTCACTTGTGCATCCCAATGGCTCGGATCATGCGAAAGCAGCAGCTTTACAGGTTTATCTTGCGTCCCCTGATGTGCCAGTTCCAGATCGCCATACTTTGAGAACCTTCCAGCACCCCAGTTTTCCACACCAATAATCGCTATTTCTTCTCCATCAACTTTAAGGGTTCTATTTTCATTGAGCATAATATCCCAGCCCAATTCTTTGTGGGTCTGGATCAAGTCAGACAGGTTTTTCTGCTTTTCCTCAACGCTTCTCCATTGTTTATAATCACCGTAATCATGGTTACCCAAGGTAGAATATACGCCGAGTGGGGCTTTTACTTTCGAAAATAAATCTTTGTATTTGGCCACTTCGCTAGCTTCATCATTCACCAAATCCCCTGTGAAGAATATAGTATCTGGTTTCTGGCTAAGCAATAAATCAATTCCCTTTTTAACTCCTTTTCTACTAAAAAAACTACCACTATGAATGTCAGATAATTGTCCTATGGTGATCCCGTCAAATGCCGCCGGTAGGTTCGGAAGATGGATAGTCCTTCGTCTTATTCTGTAGTTATGCGCACCTGAAATGATACCAAAACCCATGGTGGCCATGGGTACCGCCATGGTTATCAACGAGGTTTTGGAAATAAATTCGGAGCGAGACATGCCGTTTTCCAATGGGATTTTTGACGTTTCGGGTTTATTAAATTTACCTATAAGCCATTGAATTCCATGAAAAATATCATCAATCAGCAGGGTAAGTACGCCAAATATTTTGGAGAAATACAGAATGGAGATGGATGTTACGATTAAACGCCGCACGTCTTTCGTGAACATATCTCCATTCAGGTTAATCAACACAATACTGATAATACTGAGTCCTGTCAAAGCCCAAAACAAAATATTGATTCCCCGACGCCAACCCATTGAAAATCCATGGATAGATACCTTGATCGCCTGATAGACATACAAATCAACAAGAATAAAAAACAACGAAAATCCAACAATCAATACCACCTTATTCATTCTGTTTAATATTTATAGAATGGCACCTTGCAATGAAAATTGCCCATCCACTAGTCTTTTAATTTCACACCTTTTATTCTTAGCGAAAGCTTATCTGAAAGCAAGTACATAACCGGTACCACAACCAATGTCAAAAAAGTCGCGAAAATCAATCCAAAAATCACCGTCCAAGCCATTGGCCCCCAGAAGTTGGCATTGTCCCCTCCTATATAAAAATTAGGATCAAAATCATTCAGTAAGCCTATGTAATCAATATTCATTCCTATAGCCATTGGAATCAATCCCAATACCGTTGTGATGGCTGTAAGCAATACTGGACGCAACCTCGTTTGCCCTGCAACACGGATGCTGTCTACCAGCTCACTAAAGCCTAGATATTCATCTGGTTTAAGACCTAACTCGGCTCGCCTTCTAGAGCGTACCAGATTCGTATAGTCAATCAGTACAATTGCGTTATTTACTACAACCCCTGCCAATGAAATGATACCAATACCTGTCATAATAATGATAAAATCCATGTTGAATATCACCAAGCCGAGGAATACTCCTATGGTACTGAGCAGCACAGAAGCCATAATAATGAATGGCGTTGCTATTGAGTTAAATTGAGCCACAATTATCAAAAATATGGCGAACACAGCGATGATCAATGCTCTCATTAAAAACTCACTGGATTCCGCTTGCTCTTCCTGCTCTCCTGTAAATTTAATCGTATAACCCTCTGGTATTTCATAATTGGAAAGCAACATTTTCAATTCTTCTACAATTTCATTTGCGTTATATCCTTCCACCACATTGCTGTATATGGAAATCATTCGGTCCAAATCTTTTCTTTTTACAGATCCATATGTAGATGAATATTCAACAGATGCAACAGCAGAGATAGGTATTTGTTTTAGCTTACCCATTTTATCGCGGAAAGTAACGCGCTTATTCAAAAGGGCATCGATATCATATCTGTAAGTATCTTGCAGTCTCAACTGAATTGGATATTCATCTTCTCCCTCTTTGTATTTTGATACTTCCTGCCCAAAGAGTGCCGTTCTTAACTCTGTTGCGATTGAAGAAGTAGAAAGTCCAAACCTTCTTGCCTTATCGCGATCAATATGTACCAACAATTCTGGCTTACCCGTTTCCAAATCAGATTTCAATTCCTGGATACCAGCGATATTTTCCTCATCAATGGTTTTCATGATATCATCAGTGATGCCAATCAACCTTTCATAATTCTCACCACTTATCTCAATATTGATAGGCTTACCCACAGGAGGACCAGTAGCATCTTTGTCGATGGTGATCTCAACACCAGGATAATGGGAGATTTTTTGCCGTATCTCTTCCATCACTTCTCTGGTATTGATGCCATTTCGATATTCATATTCCACAAACGATACTGTAATCATGGATTTGTTTGGTGTTTCTTGTTGCCCTTGCATTTGGTTAGGATCACTTGCCCCTTCCCCTACCTGAGCTATAAATGATTCAACAGCTTCATCATAAGGCTTCAGAATTTCCACAATCTCCTGTTCAACATGTTGGGTGAACTTATTAGTTTCTTCTATGTCAACCCCAATTGGCTTTTCCATGAAAATATTGATATAGTTCGGTTCGTTTTCCGGAAACAGGGCAACCTTAGGCTGGCTTGCGCCAAACCACATGATCGACACAATTAATAGTGCGAATGTTCCCCCTAAAAACAGGTAAGGCATTTTTCCATTTAATGCAACAACAATGGTCTGTGAATAAATTTTTTCTAAAAAAGGCAAAAAAGTATATTGAAACCATTTTACACCTGGGTTTAATATAAACAGATTAAAAGGTATGCCAAGGGCGATGAGTACCAAGATATTTGCTAAGGCATTATTATGCGTCATATAAAATGGAACGCTCACCAGGGCAAATGCCCCTGCCACAATTAAGAGCTTGGTGCGGTTAGCTTTAGCCTCTTCTACTTTCATCAAAATCGAAGTCAAAACAGGGTTGATCACTAGGGCCACAAATAATGAAGAAGAAAGCACTATAATCAGCGTGATGGGCAGGTATTTCATAAACTGCCCCATAAGCCCGCTCCAAAATGCCAATGGCAAAAATGCAGCAAGCGTGGTCGCCGTAGAAGTAATGATTGGTACAGCAACCTCTCCAACACCTTCTTTGGCTGCCCTAATCGGGCTATAACCTTCTTGCATCAGCCGATAAATATTTTCCACTACCACGATACCGTTATCCACCAACATCCCAAGTGCGAGGATAAGACCAAAAAGCACCATCATATTGGCCGAAAATCCAATGGCCGAAAGTATCATAAAAGCCATAAACATGGACAATGGAATGGCGATTCCTACAAATAATGCGTTGCGCAAACCCATAAAGAACATGAGCACGAGCGTTACGAGAATTACCCCGGAGATGATACTATTTTCCAAGTTGTTTACCATACTCCTTGTAAACTTGGACTGGTCATTGGTGATAGCAATATGCAAATCATCCGGGAACCTCTCCAATTGGGTTTTTTTAATGATATCTCTGATTTTTTGAGCCGTTATCAGTAGGTTTTCTCCGCTTCTTTTTACCACATCTACTGTCACAACCGGTTGTTGATTAGAACGTGAATAGCTAGTTCGGTCTTCATATGAATCAGTAACTGTTGCTACATCGCCTACATACACTATCCGGTAATCCTCATCTTTAACAATTACCTTTTCGATTTCTTTTACAGTCTTAAATTCTCCGTCGACACGTAAGCTTCTTCTGAATTCATTAGCTAGCACATTTCCTCCTGAAAGGGTCACATTTTCCGCTGCGATGGCATCGCTGATGTCCTTAAAGCTGACCTCCACTGCCTCCATTTTATGCAGATCTGCATCAACGCGAATTTCGCGATCTAGCGCACCCTTTATTTCACATTTGGAAATTTCACTGAGCTTTTCTATCTCATCCTCAAGATATTCGGCATAGTTTTTCAATTCGTTGATACTGTAATCCCCTGATATATTGATGTAGAGAATTGGCATCTCAGATAAGTCAATATCCATGACATTGGGATCGGTATCGAGGTCGGTGGGCAATTCACTTTTTGCCTTGTCCACAGCATCCTTTACCTTTCGGATGGCGTCCTCCATTTCCAATTCTGTATTGAACTCTGCCGTAATTACCGAATAATCCTGCATGGATGTACTCTGCAGGTGCTTGAGTCCGGTGATAGAGGAGATCTCTTTTTCAATAGGTCGTGAAATAAGATTTTCGATTTCA
>JAUHYU010000065.1 GCA_030426345.1 Bacteroidia bacterium | reverse complement strand
CTATGAACAAAAATAATCCAATTATTATTAAAGTACAAAATAAAATACGAATATTTATTTTTGTACATTTGCATATCGCACAAAGTAAACACAGATATTTTTAATAAAATTCTTCTATAAATGTCAATTTCATGGAAATGGTAACACCTGATATGATTTTTCTTGGTCTGTCAAGGCATAGCCATACTTATTCTTCCACATCCTTGTCTCTTGCCAGGGAATTCTCAAAAACGAGAAGGGTATTTTATATTGACAATCCATATACTGTAAAGGGATTAATCTCCCTGATGATTTCAGGGAAGTTTAAAAAAACCTTCGAAATTTTATTGATGCGTAAGGTTATTTCCAAAAAAGGAAACGTCAATGTTATACAGATGCCTATGATGATGTCAATCAATTTTTTACCTGATAATCGGCTTTATCATCAATTATCACGAGTGAATGATTTTTTTATTTATAAGGTATTAAAGAGGATAATAAAACGGTATAAAATCCATGAATTTGTATTTTTAAACTCGTTCAATAGTTTTTACTGTAGAGATGTCAAAATGGTTCTAAAGCCTACGGTTTATATCTATCAATGCGTCGATTATCTAAATACTCCATGGCTTAGAAAGCATGGTTTGCGGTTGGAAAAAGAAGCTGTTTTGGGTTCAGATTTGACCTTAACTACTTCTCAAAAGCTATTGGAAAGCTTTATGAAGATAAAAGATAAAGTGTTTCTTGTGCCCAACGCTGCGGATGTGCAATTGTTTAACAAGGCCACCGAGGTGAGATACCCTAAGGAATTAGAAAACATAGAAAAGCCAATTGTGGGCTATATTGGTAATATAGATGAAACAAGAATTGATTTTGATTTGATTTTGGAATTGGCCCGAAGAAATCTTCGGATAAGCCTTGTTTTGCTAGGTCCATATAAAAAAAATGATGCAGGTATTAGAAGTATTCGGAGGCTTCCTAATGTTATTCTAGTTGGTTATAAGGATATGAGTGAACTCCCAAGCTATCTTAGCACTTTTGATATTTGCTTGATCCCTTTTTTGAAAAATGACATGACCAAGTGCATTTATCCGTTGAAAATTAATGAATATCTAGCTGCAGGAAAGAAGATAATTACAACAGACTTTTCTCAGGATCTCTATGCATTTAAGGATTTAATTTTTATTGCTAAGGACCATAATGAGTTCATATCCAAGACAAATGAATTATTGGATTCGAAGGAGGGAGATGATGTGATTCATGAAAGAATATTAGTTGCATTTCAAAACAACTGGAGTGCAAGATGTTTGCAGATTGATAGATTGATAGGCAATGAGGTAAGATCAACATAAATAGCTGGTGATTAGAGTTGATCTTATATAGAAGATGTTTTTCTTTGATGTGTAGGTTACGAGAATGATATTAATTTATCATGGAAAAATGGAGCTTTTATAGTATGTCCCATACTCAAAATTCACATTCTCTTTTTGTTCGTTTAGAACCAATATTATAATTTCAAGGTATTAACTATAAGCTTGATTGGCACTGGTCATTGAAAAGGTAATATTTTAATCATTTGCAATGCAGAGACGATTTCCAGATTTTTTAATTATAGGTGCCGGTAAGTCCGGAACAACTTCACTGGACAACTATTTGAAGCAGCATCCTGGTATTTTTATACCTGAAAAAAAGGAGCCTAATTTTTTTGCTTACAAAACATTGAAAAGGGAAGAGTTTGCCGACAATAAGATTTTTTGTGAGCATTATGATAATTCTGTCACCAATCTTGAGGATTATTTGTATTTATTTGAATATGCGACACGCAGCCAGATTATCGGAGAGACATCAAATGTTTACCTACATCACCCATCTGCTGCCGAACAGATCAAAAAATATATCCCGGATGTGAAAATAATCGTTCTGTTAAGAGATCCTTCAGAACGATTATATTCTAGATACTTGCATTTGGCGCGGGATGGAAGGCTATTAGGCAATGATATAGATGGTTTTTTTAATAGGGACTCTATATGGTGGAAAAGGGCTGATCTCATACCTGAAGGGTTCTATTATAAAAACCTAAGCAAGTTTATGTCACATTTCAGAAGGGATCAGCTTCATGTAATACTTTATGACGACTTCATTTCTGACGTTGAGGGCACCTTTTATAAATTATTTTCTTTTCTGGATGTTGACGTCAGTTTTGTCCCAAATACAGCGATTAGGTATAACCAATCAGGCTTTATAAAGAATAAGTTTGTTAATCAATTTATCAGTGGTGATGGTAAAGTGCTTAAAGCAATTAATAGATTATTTCCTGCCTTCTATCAATATGCAAAGCAAAATAAATATGTTTTTTCTTTCTTAAACAAGATGAAATTGAAGAATCTGGAACGGCCCATTTTAGATTCGGTATTAAAGAAGAGAATAACAGAAGAAATATATGGTGAAGATATAAATGCGTTAGCCTCATATTTGGACGTTAATTTGTCAAAGTGGAAATAATTATCCACCACTTTTTGGGTCATGAGGGTGCATTCCTAAACAACCAGTTGGAGGAATAACTAAAACAAAACTGAACAGCTAAATAAAAAGCGAAAGCTTCCTTTAGTAGATCGGGATATTTACACAGGGCATAATTTTCACCTTACAAAGCCATCTCAAGTCCATGAATATTTTCATGAATTTCATGATCGACAGATGTGCATATTTGCCTCCTATTTCTTGCTTTTTTTGGCCTGTTCGGTTAGATTTACCTACCTTCTCAAGGCTTAGATAATATTGCTTTGACGCATTTTTTAACCCAAAAAAACTTAGTATTATGCAGGCATACGACGAAAAACATATTAAGAATGTGGTACTGATTGGTGGGGCGAAAAGCGGCAAGACCACACTTGCCGAAACCATGCTTTTCGAATCCGGAATCTTGAACAGACGAGGCACCGTCGAAGATAAAAACACAGTTTCTGATTATCATGAAATTGAGCACGAAAGAGAAAATTCTATATATGCGACCTCTATGCATACGGAATGGCGTGGTTTTAAAATCAACATCATCGACACACCGGGGTTAGATGATTTTATGGGAGAAATAGTCTCTTCTATGAAAGTGGCAGATACCTGTGTGATGATGCTAAATTCTCAAAGCGGGGTTGAGGTAAGTACGGAACTGATTTGGAATTATGCAGATCAATTTAAAAAGCCTGTAATTCTTGCTATCAATCAAGTAGATCATCCAAAATCCAATTTCGAAGCGTCCGTCGATTCTATCAAAAAACGCTTTGGCACACCTGCCGTATTGATGCAGTATCCGGTGAACCAAGGAGTCGGGTTTGACAGCATTATTGACTTACTCAAGATGACGATGTATAAATTTCCAAAAGATGGAGGTAAGCCGGAGAAATTGCCCATCCCAAAGGCCGAGCAAGCCAAGGCTATAGAGCTGCACAATGAACTGGTCGAAAAGGCCGCAGAAAACGATGAGGAACTCATGGAGCTTTATTTTGAAAAGGGAAACCTCGATGAAGATGAAATGAGAAAGGGGTTGAAAATCGGGATGCTAAAGCATGATGTATTTCCTATATTTTGTCTTTCTGCTAAAAATAATATGGGCAGTGGCAGGTTGATGGGTTTTATCGACAACGTAGCACCAGCAGCAGTAGAAATGAACCCTGAGATCACCACTGAAGGTGAAGAGATAGCATGTGATAGCAGCCAGCCTACTTCCGTTTTTGTATTCAAAACAATTATTGAGCCCTTTTTGGGAAAAATCACCTATTTCAAAGTTACTTCAGGCGTGCTCAAAGTAGGGCAAGATTTGGTGAATAACCAGAATGATACCGTGGAAAGATTTAACCAACTGTACATCATGGATGGGAAAAATAAAAATAGCGTTGAGCAACTTGTGGCAGGAGATATTGGAGCCACAGTCAAGCTGAAAAATACACATACAAATCAGACCCTGCATGACAAGTCTGTCAGTTTTGCCATTCAGCCAATGAATTTCCCTGCGCCAAGAATTACTAGTGCCATACAAGCCAAAGACAAAAATGATGACGATAAAATGGCAGAGGTGCTCAGGGAAATTCATGAAGAGGACCCAACGACGATTTACGAGTATTCCAGAGAATTAAAACAGCTTATCCTCCATGGGCAGGGAGAACTTCATTTTGCAGTAACGGCATGGAAACTTTCTAAATTGCACAACATAGAAATAGAATTTATCAAACCAAAAATTGCTTATCGTGAGACAATTCAAAAGCTTTCTGATGCAGATTATCGTCATAAAAAGCAGTCGGGAGGTGCAGGGCAGTTTGGAGAAGTATACTTGCGTGTGGAACCGTACTTCGAAGGAATGGATGAACCAACTGACTTTAGCGTTCGCGGAAAAGAAGAGATTGATTTGGAATGGGGAGGCAAGCTGGTTTTTTACAACTGCATCGTCGGTGGCGTCATTGACGCCAGGTACATACCATCGATCCTGAAAGGAATCATGGAAAAAATGGAAGAGGGGCCAATCACAGGATCATATGTACGTGACATTCGTGTGATGGTGTATGACGGGAAGATGCATGCCGTGGATTCTAATGACATTTCCTTTAAGATTGCAGGCGCCCAGGCATTTAAAACAGCTTTTATACACGCAGATCCTAAGATTTTGGAGCCGATCAATGACCTGGAAGTTATGGTGCCAGATGACCTGATGGGTGAGGTGATGACGGATCTTCAGACGCGTAGATCCATTATTCAGGGAATGGATAGCAAAGGGGTTTATAAGGTGATAAAGGCAAAAATCCCTTTGGCGGAGATGTATAAGTACACTACTTCCCTAAGATCGATTACGCAGGGTAGGGCCAGCTTCTCTACGCGATTTGCGGAATATTCACCTGTGCCGATGGATATCCAGCAAAAACTGATGAGGGAAATGCAAGAAAGGGAAGTAGCGTAGTTGATATCAAATACTATCTAAAACCCATTGAAGGTAAAATATTGATGGGTTTTTTATGGCTATTAAATAAAATTGACTTCATATTTTTTATACCTTTGTAAAAAAATATACTATGAATTTATCTCTTGCAAAATCGTCTGTCAACCTGTTTTACGCTTTATTGTTATTAGCTTCTACCAATGTAATCGCACAGAACAAAGTAATACGGGAAATTGATTCATTTGACAAAGTGAAAGTGTCAGATGATCTCAAGATAGTTTTCAAAAAATCTGATAAAGAAAAAATCACGATTGTTGCCAATGGCATTGGCTATGATAAAATCATGACGGAGACATCTGGTCGGGAACTAAGGGTAAGGGTGAAAACAGGGATATATAAAGATGCAGATGCCACTGTAGAAATCGAGTATGTCACGCTCCGATCAATCGATGCTTCTAACAGAGTGGATGTGAAGTTTGAGGAAATACTGACTGGAGATTTGGACTTAAAATCCAGCGGTGGTGCTGTTATCCATATTGATGTGCAAGCATCTGCTATAAAGGCGTCTGTATCGAATGGTGGAAAAATTGAAATAACTGGAAAGGCGTCGATTCAGGAAATTAATGCCAGCCTTGGCGGCACGTACAGCGGCTATGAATTGGAAACAGAAAGTGGCTTTGTAAAGGCCAGTACAAATTCTGAAGTGGTTGTTTGGGTGACAGGAAAGCTCGAAGCTACCGCATCATCTAAATCGAAAGTGAAGTACCGAGGAAAACCGGAAGAAGTACAATCAGGATCCAATCTTGGAGGCGAGATTCTCGGTAATATATAATTAGAGCAACCAGCTTATATTATCTCCATTTTCATGGATTTTTGGAGCTTTTCCATGTTGAAAAATTTTACAGCTTCGGTTGCCGATATAAGTGAGTTCGTTGCCTTCAAGTCTCAGTAGCGAACTTTCCGGAAGGCCAATGACTGACATGTTTTGATTTACATAAATGTATTCCTGCAAGCGCATTTCTCTGCTTTCCCCTCCGTGATTTGGAATAGTTGCTTCGGTATAATGCGGGTTGATCTGAAAGGGAATAAGGTTTAACCCATCGAAAGAAGTCGGCTCTACAATAGGCATATCGTTGGTGGTCATGATGGTAGGGCAGGTGATGTTGGATCCGGCACTCCAACCGATATAGGGCATGCCATTTTCAACAGCATTTTTCATGGGTTTTAGTAGGTTTTTTTGCTGCAAAACATTAGCAAGCTGAAAAGTATTGCCTCCACCAACAGCAATGGCATCAAAGTCTTCGAACAGGATTTTAGAATCTTCCAAACGGTGGATGCTTTCTACATGGTAGCCGTTGGCAGAGAGCGGTGCGGCAACTGCGTTAAGATAATCATTGTAAGAAATTGTTACACCAGCGTAGGGTATAAAAAGGATTTTTTTAATGTCAGGCGTTAAAAAATCCATGATGTGCGTCATCGGCCAACCAAGATATTTTTCACCTAGATTTGTAGAATTACTCAATAGCAAAAGCCTTTTTTTATTTTGCATTTTATGCACCTGTTAATGTTAAAACCAGTTTTCTAGACCCTCCGTGATTCCTATGCTCACAAAGATAGATTCCCTGCCAAACACCCACATTGAGCTGTCCACGAGTCACGGGAATGGTAAGTGAATTACCAAGCAAGGCAGCTTTGATGTGTGCCGGCATGTCGTCCGACCCTTCGTAGTCGTGTTTGTAGTATGGCATTTCCTCAGGCACCATTTTATTGAAATGGCTTTCAAAATCCATGCGGACGGTTGGGTCGGCATTTTCATTGAGTGTAAGACTCGCCGACGTATGCTGGATGAAAACATGGAGTAGGCCCGCTTCGATCTCTCCGATTTCAGGAATTTGGTTGATAACTTCATGAGTGATTAAATGAAATCCCCGATGGTATCGTTTTAAAGTAATTTCCCTTTGTATTATTTTCATGAGTTTATGCTTTTAAAGTGGATTGCAATGAAATACAATCGTGCCATTGTTTTCTCCATTTTGTCGTCGGATAATGGCGCTATTCTATTCGTTCGTAAGCTCCGATGTCTGGTGAGGCATCTCTTTTGTCTCCGTCCAAATCGTTTTCTACCCCGATGGGTGCTCCCTGATCTTTTGCTGGGGAAAGTGTGTCAAGCCGATAATTATACCTTGAGGGAGCTATAAATTTTGGATCTGTGTTTAAGATATTTCCAAGTGTGTCCAAATCCATGATCGTAGTCCGCATGATATTATCAGACATGACTAGCGTATTGCTGCCTCCCCCACTAAAATCAAAAAACAATTCATCCTTAAGGTTTCCATCAATGATCGAGTTTCGAATTTCTAAGTATATATCTCCCGAAATCACTGAATTGTCAGCAAGCACTAGGTTGTCCGAAATGAAAACAGAAGGGCTCTCTCGAATGAAATTTGTTCCATAATTGGCAAATGTGCAATGCAGGTAGGTATAATTGCCACCGGCGACATTGCCACAATTGAATTCTATGCAGTTATTTATCAGCAAATTTTCGGCATATAGATCCGACGTAAAAGCAAGTATCCCCGAGTTGCTCATATTTTCAATGATGGTATTTTTGACGATCACATTAGGAATGTCATCCTCGTCGGGGGTACCAAGGCGCAAGCCAATTTCTGCATTTCTAATAGTCGTAAAATCCATGGAATTTCCATGGCTTCCTTCCAGAAAGGATATGCCACCCCATTGTCCCGGGATATTTTCATAAGCCGGATCGAGTCGATCGTTGCGAAAAAGTATCCGCTCATCAGCACTTCCTTCAGCTATAATTCTCCCTTTTACGAACAAGGTAGCTCCCTTGGCCGCAAAGACCTTCGTGCCTTTTTCAATGTTGAGCTGACAGAGCGTATCTACCAATACAGAACTGTATAGCACGTACGGGCGTTCTTTTGTCCAGATGGCATTGCACGGTAGTACGACATCTCCTAAATAATTGGCATCCTGCCCCCAAGCCACCAACTGGACATTCTGCAAAAAGCCATTAGTTTCCATGACAATGGAATCATTTACCAGATAAGGTGAGTTTTTATCTTGAGGATCAATATTTACTTCAATCAATATAAGCAAGGAATCTTTTCCCAAGATTTGGATTTCTTCAGCAGGGTCAGGAGTGATTCCATTTACTAAAACCTTGAATGCCGAAGATAAACCACCTCCCACATGGAGGTTTTTTATGGTTAGTGCCTTAGAGTTTGGGTTGAAAATCTTAAGCCGTTTGGTCGTACTCCCCACCGCTGTGAAAACAGTATCAAAGCGTACAGAATCCATGGAAAACTGTAGGCCTGTACTATAATCATGATCGATTATTTCTTCCTCGGGCTGACAATTGAACAAACTGAAACCCGCTATAAGGATAATAAAGCACGTAACTGGATGTCCAATGGTTTTTTTAAGCGACATCAATCAAGCTGACCGGTTTTGAGTTTTTCGGCATTCTCAGCAATCCTCAACTGTTGGATAAATTCCTGAATATTGCCATCCATCACATGGGGCAAGTTGTGTTGCGAATATCCTATACGATGGTCCGTGACCCTACCTTGTGGGTAATTGTAAGTTCGGATTTTATCAGAACGGTCACCACTGCCGATCATGGAGTTTCGTTCCGCACCAATTTCTGCTTGCTGCTTTTGAAGCTCTATGGCATAAAGCCTCGATTTCAACTCATTCAGTGCCTTATCGTAATTTTTCAATTTTGACTTTTGGTCTTGACACTGAACTACGATTCCAGAAGGTGTATGAGTCAACCTGATAGCAGAATAAGTTGTGTTTACTGACTGACCCCCGGGGCCAGATGAGCAGAATTCATCGCGTCGTACATCGTTCATATCAATCTCTATTTCCACATCATCCATTTCAGGGAGTACAGCAATACTGGCCGCAGATGTATGCACGCGTCCTTGCGTCTCCGTAGCTGGAACACGTTGAACGCGGTGGACACCACTTTCAAACTTCATCATTCCATAGACGTCATTCCCCGACACAGTAGCGACCAATTTGCTGTAGCCACCCGCTGTCCCTTCCACATAGTCTGAAATAGACATTTTCCAGCCTTGCTTTTCACAAAATTTTTGATACATCCTGAGAAGATCTCCAGCAAATATGGCTGCTTCATCCCCACCGGCACCAGCGCGAATTTCAAGGATTACGTTTTTGCTATCGTTAGGGTCTTTAGGAATTAGTAATTGCTTGAGTTCACTTTCCAAACTATCCTTTTGTGGCACCAATTCATCCAATTCCATTTTTGCCATCTCGCGGAATTCTTCATCCTTTTCCGTTTCTAGCATGGATTTAGCACTCTTTATACCATTGAGAATTTTCTTATAGGCCTCATACTTTTCTACTATCTTTTCAAGGTCCTTGTACTCCTTACTCAGTCTAGAAAACTGCTTCATGTCCGCCATGGCATCTGGCTGCACGATCAATTGCCCTACTTCCTCAAATCGATCCTTTATCGCTTCTAACTTATCAATCATAGTGTATTTTTTGACATTACAAAGTTAATATTTATGATCGTTTAATAATAAAAGAAAACCGATATGTGTAATATTTTAATCAAACTATGAAAGCAGTCGTGAAAAGAAAGAATGGTGTAATTGACTATAAAGGGTGATTTTTCATTGTCCATTGAGGATTTTAAAGGAAATCAACCTAGTGGATTAAGCGTTTTTGATACAAAATGGAAAATGTAATTCTTTGCTTTTACCTGTACCTCCTGCAAACTGCCAATTATTAGATTCTAAGCCTCAAATTATTACACACACTCCCGAAGGGCTAAAACCCATTATTGGATGTTTTTTATAGATTTGATTAGATAAAATAACAATATCAGGTGGTTTGGTCTAGAAATAACAAAAAGGTATTCAATAATTTTTAGCAGATGAAGGGGGTAAGATTTACAATCAAGCGCAAAATTATATGGGGATTTTTTGCATTAATAGTCATTTTTACTGCGAATGCGGCCTATAGCGTTTATACCATATACAAAGGAAATGCTATCATAAGGCAATCCCAAGAAGTCATCAATCCAATTACTGATGCGGTAGATGACTTTATGGATTTGGTCACGAGGTCAAAAATGCTCATTACGAACTGGGTATATCTACAGACAAATGAAGATGACAAAAAGGCCCTAAGAGCCATTCATAACCATCAATATCTGGAAGTGAAAAACCGCATTCTACAATATTCATCAGGAGAGAGTAATAGCGATGATATTTTGAGTTTGGATTCCGCTTTTTTGAATTTTGAAGAGCTGCTCGCAATCGAGCAAAATATCATGACAGAATTGGACGTCTTTGAAGATTATGAAGATCCGATCAAAAAATTTATGGCAGAGGAATCCATTGAAAGTGAAGTATTGCCTAGATCTTCCAAACTTCTGACAAAGCTCGATGAAGTAAATAACCATTTGAACGGACAAAAAGCAGAAACTGATGCTGGCTTGATGACCAACTTTAAGCAATTGATCAGTACTACATCCATCTTAGGCGTCTTGCTTCTAGCCATAGGGTTTGTATTGGCGTTTTCTATCTCAAAAACGATAACCCTGCCTATCAAATACCTTAGAGATGTTATCGATCGACTCGGGAAAGGAGAATTGGTAAAAATTGATTCTTCTAAAATATTTAATGACGAAATTGGCGATATGGCAAAGTCACTGTCATCCATGGCCGAAGGCTTCGGAGAGATTACCGTTTTTGCAGAAAATATAGGTGATGGCAAATATGACAGTGAATTTAAACCATTGAGCGAAAGCGACATGTTGGGAAATGCATTACTTGAAATGCGCTCAAATTTGAAAAAAGTAGCAGAAGAGGATAAAAAGCGAAATTGGTCTACAAGTGGATTGGCAAAGTTTGGAGATATACTCAGGAGCTACAATGATAATTTTGAAAAGCTATCCGATGAGATTATTACCAATCTGGTAAAATATATTGGAGCCAATCAAGGGGCATTATTTATCATAGAGACTGAAGATCCTGCATCAGAAGAAAACTATATGGAACTGGCAGCATGCTACGCTTGGGACAAGAAGAAATTTTTGGAAAAGAAAATTTACAAGGGTGAGGGGCTTTCTGGGCAGGCATGGATAGAGGGCGATGTTATTTATCTTACTGAAGTTCCAAATGATTATGTGTCAATCACTTCTGGCCTTGGCGAGGCAAATCCGAGAAGTGTGTTGATTGTACCGTTGAAACTTAATGATGAAATTCATGGAGTGATTGAAATGGCGTCGTTTAAGGAATATGATGAGTATGAAATAGAATTTGTAGAGCGCATCGCAGAGAATATTGCTTCAACAATCTCGTCTGTAAAAGTAAATGAGCGGACTCAAAAGCTGCTCGAAGAGTCTACCATGATGACCGAGCAAATGAGGGCTCAGGAAGAGGAGATGAGACAGAATATGGAAGAGTTGCAAGCTACACAAGAGAAAATCCAGCGGGATCAGCTCGATCGAGAATCCAGAGAAAAAATTATTCTAAGCGGTACGGTTTTATTCGAATTAAATAAGAGCTTTACTGTACGAAATGCCAATGCTATTTGTAAGGACATATTAAAATATACACCTTCTGAGCTTGAAGGTAAGATGTTTAAAGACCTCTTGGTGAAAAGTTCTGATCTTGGTACAATACAAGGACAGGCTACAGAAAATACATATTGGAATGGCGTTTTGAAAATGAAAGACCGAAATGGAGCCGAAGTTGAATTGATTGCATCAGCTGGCCAAGTTCCGGATTCTATCAACAACGACTTTATGTATTTGATTTATGGAAAAGATATCACTCATCTGGAACACATGGAATAAATCTATAATAAGTGTTTATGCCTTCTGTTTTCTTATTACTACTGGTTGTACTAGTGATAAAAAAGTAGATAGTGCCGCGGTACACAGGGAAATAGAAAGCCGGGAAATAATAAAAATCACAGGGGCAGAGTTGCTTAGCAAAGCGCTGGAAACTGGAGATGAAATTGCTGCAGCTGCCAAATTGGAACTGGGAAAAAACTTAAAAAGAGCACTTCAGGAAGGGGGAGTACAGCATGCCGTCTCCTTTTGCAATATGAAAGCTATGCCAATCATGGACTCATTAAGCGCAAAGTATGGTGCTAAAATAAGAAGGGTCAGCTTAAAACCCAGAAATTCCAAAGATAATCCAGGGGAGCTTGAGCGCGAGTTATTAGAAGCCTATGAATATCAGCAACAGAACTCACTACCTATGGAGAGCAATGTGCAGACAATAGATAAAAAGAGTTTCTTATTTACTAAACCCATATTGATCGATAATGGCTTGTGCCTCACTTGCCATGGCACACCTGAAAATGGGCTTTCCATGGAAAATAAGGCCTTTATTCAAACCAAATATCCTAAAGATAAAGCAACAGATTATCAATTGGGAGATTTTCGCGGAATATGGAGCATTACTCTGGATAGAAAAAAATTGGTGCTAGATATGACGGTTCAATAGTTGTTAATTATTTCTTGATACCTAAAACAGGTGGTCGTGTGGTCATTAACCAGTCCGCAGGCCTGCATATATGCGTACATGATGGTGCTGCCCACAAACTTGAAACCTCTCTTTTTAAGGTCTTTGCTCAGAGCATCAGACTCTTTGGTTGTGGCGGGTACTTGAGACATTTTATTCCATTTCTTTATAATAGGATTTCCTCCTACAAAAGACCAGATGTATCTATCGAAGCTTCCATGAGTTTCCTGAACCTTTAAAAAGGCGCGAGCATTGGTCACAACTGAATTTACTTTTAACCTATTTCTGATGATACCTTTGTCCAAAAGTAGGGATTCTATTTTTTTATCATCAAACTCGGCAATCTGCTCTAAGTCGAAATTAACAAAGGCCCTTCTATATCCATCCCTTCGTTGTAAAATGGTACTCCAGCTTAGGCCGGCCTGTGCACCTTCCAGCGTCAGAAATTCAAAATGGGTTTTGTCATCATGAACGGGCACTCCCCATTCTTCATCGTGGTATTTGATATATTCTGGAAACTGCCCTGTGGCCCAATCGCATCTTTTGCACATATTTTTTCAACAAATTTGAGGTTAAAGTAACGAAATAGTTTTTGCACTTGTTGGATGCTTGAGAATATTAGCTTTCTATATATAATAAATGTTTCTAATTATTGATTTCTAATTCTCCTTCTGAAAGCATGTAGATTTGTTCAAGCTTGTAAATAAAAACTCCAAAAACCCATTTACCATTATTACGCCCAGCAATAGTAGCTATATATCCCTCAAGTCCGCATATCTGTTCTTTTGTTGTAAATTCTGATATTAATATTCTTACCTTCTGATCAATGCCTAATGGAGCGGAATCGTAATAATCAATTGGTCGATCAGTAAGTTCAAATGAAGCAGAAGTCATGCCTGGGATTTTAAAATTTTGTTCGTTTGCCCATCGCTCTCCCTCGAACGAAAAAAAATCTTCATAGATAGAAGGTGCATTTGATTGCCAATTGTTGCCCAGTAACTCAAGATGAAAAAACCAGTTGAATACAGCAACTTCTTTAGACGGATAGTCTAACTCACAATAACCAACCAATTCAAAAACATTATTGTTTTGAGCTAAATACTCCGTATTATAAATAGGTAATTGAATTGCTTTTTCAATTTTAACTTTGATTTTTTCTGCTTTAGATTGGCTTTTGCAGTTGAATCCTATTC
The DNA here is from genome assembly GCA_030426345.1 of Bacteroidia bacterium. Classification (GTDB taxonomy): domain Bacteria; phylum Bacteroidota; class Bacteroidia; order Cytophagales; family Cyclobacteriaceae; genus JAAUQL01. The sequence goes on along the minus strand of JAUHYU010000065.1, from coordinate 14,871 downwards.
GAAGATGTGAGTAAAATTTTGCCATTTAAACTATAAAACCCAATATATTAAAAAGCTTCCTTTATAGAAAAGTAAAAGGCGTATTGTCCATCTGGGCCAAGACCTGCATCTACCCGTAAATTCAGCTTTTCATCTTTCAATGCTTGAAATCGCCCTCCAATACCAAGGACGTATTTTAGGCCATCAATGCTGAATTGATCCATGGTTGGTGCTACCTCGCCCAGACCCACAAAAGCTGTCCCACCAAATCTCCAGAAGAGTTTCCTTCGGTATTCTACCTGCGCCCAAAATGCCTGCCTGTCTATGTACAAATTGGCATTGGCAATGCCACGCAGCCGGTTGTCACCACCGATTTTTTGCAAGTTGTAAAATGGGATGGATGAGCCACTCGTAAAGTTTGCTGCCATTTGAAGTGCCAGTACGTTCTTTTCATTTTTAATACTAAAATACCTTCTGAAATCCATGGAATATAGTGTGTAGCTATTATCTCCACCAAAACTTCTGAGGTAAAATGTAACCTCTGCGGTAGCAAACATTCCGTTAGTTGGATAAAATATATTGTCCCTCGTATCGTACTGCATCGTTGGGCCAAATCCGACATTCATCCCTCCATCAGTCCCCGCTACGTTGCCATTGATGAGATGTCCGCCCTCATCGAAATCATGAATGTAGTTGTGTTGGATATCGAACCGAATGCCAGCAGACCATTTTGAATTGATAAATTTAGAAAACCGTCCATCCACCTGTTGATATTTATTGGTATAGGTTTCTGATGAGTCTGGATCGTTATCGTTTCCAATGCCATAGTAGAAATCCGGATAGTTATAGACCTTAGGCTTGGTAATCAGAGCATATCCATTTTTCATATACATTTCCATGTCTACTGATAAGATCATCTGTTTATTTTGAGTATATAAAAATTGAGGGGAAATGGATGAAGGGCGATGGTATTTCCCATGCTCCTCCTCCGATTGGTCAAAAACGATAAAACTGACGATCCCAAGAGCAAACTTTGTTTCTGGTTTGTAGGAAATCGCCGGATAGATAGAAAACTTGACCTTTTTTGAGTTGGTAATGTCTTGCTGGGCCTTTGAAATAGAAGTGGATAAGAAGAATATAGTAGTTAAAATAAAGGTGAAACCAATCAATCTATCGCGCATAATCTGTACCTCATTCCAAATGGCAGGAGTGCAAAGATAATATTTAATCACAGATTTTATTGGGTCCAAAGCACGAAAGCCAAGCATCAAGTACTTGGCTTTCGATTAAAATGGATTTTGAATTAAATTTCTACATTGTCCAAATTAATAAACTCAATTTCTCCCGTATTGTTAAGAGTTATCCCTACAATGGAATCTGTAGATATTTCTCCTTCCAAAATCTTTTTGGATAGTTCATTAAGAACACTTTTTTGCAATACACGCTTCAGAGGTCTGGCGCCAAACTGCGGATCAAATCCAAGTTCGCCGATATAGTCTAGTACCTTGTCATCCGCTTCCAACTTTATTTTGTTTTCAGCCAATCTATCCTTAATAATCCCAAATTGGATATCCACCACTTTTCTTATATCCTTTTTTGATAAAGGTTGGAACATAATGATTTCATCAATGCGGTTTAAAAATTCCGGACGCATGGATTTTCTCAACAATTCAAATACCTGGCCTCTAGTTTGTTCGATCACCGCGTCATTGTTTTCCGCATTTAAATGAGAAAAATTTTCTTGAATCAAGTGCGAGCCAATATTCGTCGTCATAATGATGATTGAATTTTTGAAATTTGCTACACGTCCTTTATTGTCCGTCAACCTGCCTTCATCAAGCACCTGAAGCAAGATGTTGAAAACATCAGGATGCGCTTTTTCAATCTCATCCAGTAAGATTACGGAGTATGGTTTTCTACGCACAGCTTCAGTCAACTGGCCTCCCTCATCATAGCCTACATAACCGGGAGGTGCTCCGATCAACCTGCTAACAGCATGGCGCTCCTGATATTCAGACATATCGATGCGTACCATATTATTCTCATCGTCAAATAGAAATTCTGCAAGACTCTTGGCCAATTCAGTTTTACCAACACCTGTTGTCCCAAGAAAAATAAATGAACCAATAGGCCGTTTGGGGTCTTGAAGGCCTGCACGGCTGCGGCGAACAGCGTCAGAAACCGCCTCAATTGCTTCTGCCTGCCCAGCTACACGTTTCCCCAATTCAGTTTCCAGGTGGATCAGCTTTTCTTTTTCAGTTTGTATCATTTTAGAGACGGGAATGCCGGTCCACTTGGCTACAACTTCGGCAATATCTTCACTATCAACTTCTTCTTTGAGTAGGGTATCTTCATTTTGCATCTCTTTTATCTGCTCTTGGAGCTTATCTAGCTTTTGCTGATTTTCCACCAAAAGTCCGTACCTAATTTCAGCTACTTTACCAAAGTCCCCGGCACGCTCGGCCTTTTCTGCTTCAAGTTTCAGTTTTTCAGTTTCTTCCTTTAAAGTCTGAATGCCCTGAATAGTACTTTTCTCACTTTCCCATTGCGCTTTTAACTCATTCCTTTTGTCAGAAAGTTCTGCTATGGATTTTGAAAGCATTTTTTCCTTGTCCTTGTTCTTTTCTCGTCGGATAGCCTCACGTTCAATTTCGAGCTGCATGATTTTTCGCTGTATTTCATCCAATTCTTCTGGAAGTGAATCAATTTCTATTCTCAGTTTAGAAGCAGCCTCATCCATCAGATCAATGGCTTTGTCAGGCAAAAATCGATCGGAGATATATCTGTTGGACAGTTCTACAGCAGCAATTACAGCATCGTCTTTTATTCTGACGCCATGGTGTAATTCATATTTGTCTTTAATGCCCCGAAGAATGGAAATAGCATCTACCACAGAAGGTTCATCCACAATCACCCCCTGAAATCTGCGTTCGAGTGCCTTGTCTTTTTCGATGTATTTTTGATATTCCGCCAAGGTTGTTGCACCAATGGCATGCAATTCTCCACGGGAAAGGGCTGGTTTTAATAGGTTAGCTGCATCCATGGCACTTTCTCCTCCGGCTCCTGCACCAACAAGCGTATGGATTTCATCAATAAAAAGGATTATTTCTCCATTCGAATCAGTCACTTCTTTGATGACAGATTTCAGCCTTTCTTCAAATTCGCCTTTATACTTTGCACCGGCTATCAACAAGCCCATATCAAGTGAAATGATGGTTTTTGACTTCAAATTTTCAGGCACATCACCATCAATGATCCTTTGTGCCATGCCCTCAACAATGGCCGTCTTGCCAACTCCAGGTTCTCCAAGAAGTATAGGGTTATTCTTGGTCCGTCTGGATATTATTTGCAATACTCTTCTAACCTCTTCGTCGCGACCTATTACAGGATCTATCTTTCCCTCAGAGGCCATCTTGTTTAAATTTTTAGCATATCTTTCTAAAGAACGGTATTTCGACTCCGCATTTTGATCTTTTACAGTGTCCCCCCCTCTTAATTCTTTGATAGCTGTGATCAAATCCTTTTTGTTAAATCCCAAACTTTTGAGCAAACTAGCTGTTTTGTCCGAGCCATCTGCAACAGCTAAAACTAAGTGTTCCACAGCTACAAATTCATCACCAAATTCTTTTAAAAAGTTGGTCGCCTTTTGCAAAGCTTTATTGGTGTCATTGGAAAGAAACGGCTGTTGCCCTGAGCTTTTCGGGTATGTGTTGATGATTTCATCCAGTTTTTCCTCAAGCAATATGAGGTTTACTGATAGTTTTTTGAGCAAAAAAGGAACAACATTTTCATCTGAAAGTAGCAGAGCTTTCATCAGATGGGCTGTTTCTATTGATAACTGCTGGTAACCTCCTGCTATCTCGATAGCTTTTTGGATGGCCTCCTGACTTTTGATTGTATAGTTACTAAAATTCATTTTTATTCAGAGTTATTTGCTCAATATCCTATCAAAAAATTATCCATGTGATAAAAGGAGCTGTTTTTCGGAAAAAATGGCGCAAAAACCATGAATTCGAAGGATATTTACGCCATTTTGGCGCAAATATCAGAAATAAGTATAGGTGGCTTTTATAGGGATGACCTATTCATCTCCTTTACGCTGAATAGAAAGCAGATATGCCTTGTCATAATATTTTACAAGGGAATTCCAGTCGAATAGAGTTGAGGCAGATTCTGATTTATTTCGCATTTCTACACGTTCTCGGCGGTTTTGCTTAACGAATGAAAATAGTTTATCAGCAAGCTGTTGCGCTGATTCGTGAAATGTATTTTTGATTTTATCTATTACCATTATTCCTTTTTCTTCCGGGTTGGGAATATTATGTACCACGAAATCTCCAAAGCCAGACAAGTTGCTTGTGATGGCTGGAACCCCTCGTGCGATGCTTTCTAGAGGTGTGTAGCCCCAAGGCTCATAATAACTTGGAAAAACTCCGAGGTTACAACCACGTGTAAATTGGTCGTATTCTATTCCCCAAAGGGGGTTTGTAGGAGCGATAAATTCAGGGTGATAAACAATTTTGACTTTGTCATTGGCATGATTTACCATGTTAGCACTTCTCAAAAACATGAGAATTGGATCGTCCGCATCATTTACCAGGTTATGTGTTACCACCGGCGGCAAACGGTCTGATTTCCATGATTGAAGGGTTCTTCTAAATCTCAGTCGCCAGTAATCATCCACGAGATCACTAAGCTGAGGCATTTTATTGTCAGCGATACCGGCAGCTTTTTGAAACAATCTCGAACCTACTTGTTTTTCAATTGCTTGACAAGTTTGTCTCAATTCTTCCATAACGCCTCTGTTTTGCAGTACGTCAGGGTTGATGGAGTGGTAGGGCTGCTTGGTGATGAAAAACATAACAATGGTTTTGTCAATGTTCTCTTTTTGCATCATGTGGTTGAGGCGTGCCAGTGCTTCGAGCGTAAGACCGAATCCTTTGTTGCGAAATTCAAACCGTCCGGAAGTGAAGAAATACAAAGTTTTATCGAGATCAAAGGTATAGCTACTGAAAAAATGAGCCATGACAAATTGATGGATGCGGTCTTTATACTTTTGGTGCTGGTTGTGAAATTCATGAACTACATGAAAACGTTCAATGTTAATTCCATTTGGAGTGACAATATCTGGTTCTCGGCCAAGCAAAAACTGACATTCTACTGCAGTGACTTCGCTCACAGTGGTAAATACGTGTGAACCGTGCGCTGCTGCTCTTTCTATTTTTACCTGCGCTTCTATATTGAAATTTTTTGCTTCATTTTCCCAATCAAAAAATGGGAGATGGTTATAAAATTCGGGATCATTCATCGCGAGATACCGGCCTAGGAGCGTGGCGTGGGTGGTGAATGTAATGGAAACAGGGGTGTTGGTTTTGCGAAGCTCTGGTATGGGCGTGGCAGCCATCCATTCATGAAAATGAGCAATAATATTTTGCGACTTGGTTTTTTTTCCTGCAAGCAAATCCAAAAATATCTTGGTCATAAAGCCAAAAGCGATCACCTGGTTTATCAGATTATCATCTGGAGTTTCAATGCTGTGGTGCTCCCACAGTTGATATTTTATTTCTCCCAATCGATCAAATACACTGTAAGGATTTACCAATAGAATGTTCGGGCGGCCTGTGACCAGCCATTTTCCATAATGCACGTCAAAGCCCATTTCGCGCATTTGTGCTGCTGCTTTAGCAAAAGGTCCATTTAGCACGGAAACTTCTTCGAATTCCGTGGTCACATTGGCATGTACATACGGACCAATGAGACAGTAATTATCCCCAAAACTATCTACCATAGTTGGTACTTTGCTGCGAAGCACTGTGTAGATTCCACCAACCTGATTGCAGGCCTCCCATGCAATTTCAGTAAGCAGGGTTTGTTCGATTATCTTTTTAGTAAGCCTTCCTTTTATTTTCGGTTTATTTCTTTTGGAGTTTATCATAGCGAGCAATAAAAAATGTGAATAATTACGAGTGCATCAGCATGTCAGTCTCATGGGTGTTAACCAAATATAGTGTTTACCTGTGAATTGCAAAATTTTTATTCTACGTAACTCAATGAATAATCCGATTTTATTCTATTTAATATAAATGCATTGTTTTGAGACAAATGATAATTGCTAATATGAGCTACAGAATGCTCTGGTTCCCTTCATGGAAAAAGGATGCTTTTTTTAAAGATATTGTATGCGAAATATAAAGTAGGCCTCTACGTTCTAATTATATTTTGGTGCAATCTATCATGCAATATCACACTGTCAGTAATATATTTTTTGGTATAGACTCTTTGGCTCTTAAAATTTTAAATTTGCCTAAATAATTAAGTGTTTTCTATGAAAAAAGCAATCATCATATTGGCGTCGATTGTAACTATTTTGTTGTTAACGGCGATCTTTATTCCAATAATATTTAAGGACGACATTCAGCGATTGGTTCGCAAGACCATCGATGAGTCCATTGATGCAAAAGTGTATTACAATCCATCAGACTTTAGTCTTTCTTTATTCAAAAGCTTCCCGAATCCAACGGCTTCCATCGAGGGCTTCGGGATTGTTGGCAACGGTGTTTTCGATAAAGACACATTGATCAGCGTGAAGGATTTTAGTATTTCCATAAACCTCTTTAGTCTTTTTGGAGATCAATATAGCATCAATTCCATTGACTTGGTAGAGCCAAAAATCAACATAAAAGTATTGAACGATGGCCGTGCCAATTATGAGATAGTGGTGGCATCTGAAGAGGATACTGTAACCTCAATTGAAGAAGACGCCTCGGATTTTAATTTGTCCATCGACAACTGGAACGTCAGCAATGGGCGGATCAGCTACCTAGACGAAACCATGGATTTTCATATGATTTTAGATGGTTTTAATCACAATGGTAGCGGAGACATCACTCTTGATGTGTACGATCTCGACACGTACACGACAATCGATCGAGCGGTGGTTGCGTATGAGGGTATCGATTATATTTCCGGACAAAGGTTGCAAGCAGACCTTACGTTGAATATCAACATGCCGGAATTCAAATTTACATTTGGAGAAAATGAACTTCGCGTCAATGACTTTCCGGTTTCCTTCAGTGGCTTTGTGGCCATGTCAACAGACGACATCAATATGGATATCTCATTTGCATCTGAAAATAGCAGTATCAAGCAACTCTATTCATTGGTGCCAGGAGCATTTACCGAAGGGTATGAGGATATAAAGGCTGAGGGAGATGTTTCGTTTTCAGGTTTTGCAAAAGGGATTTATAATGAAAAATCCATGCCGGCTTATGAAGTGAATCTTCAAGCTACCAACGGAGAAATTGCCTACCCCGAACTGCCTACACCAATCTCCAACATCAATTTGGATATGCTGGTGGCATGTAAGGATGGGGTGATCGAAAATACGTTAATTGACATTAGAAAATTTCATCTCGATATGGGCAAAAATCCCATTGACGGCTCAATGATCATTCGAAATCTAAGAGACTACAGCATGAAAGCTGATGTCAATGCCAGTCTTGATTTGGCAGATCTTGGTACGATGTTTCCTATCGAAGGGTTGGATATGAAAGGCTTATTTAAAATGAACCTAAAAGCAGATGGAGTATATGATTCTGTAAAACAGATTATTCCTGCCATTGCTGCGACTGCTTCTTTGCAAAATGGATATATCAAATCTTCTGAATTTCCCAAAGCGCTGGAAAATGTATCTTTTGCTGCTGCTGCTACATGTCCTTCCGGTAATATGAAGGACATGATTATAAAGGTGGACAATGCGAAAGTTGCCATGGAAGGGGATGAGCTTACCGCCAACTTGATGTTGAAAGATATGGTTGATTATCAGTGGGATCTGAATGTGAAAGGCGGCATGGATTTAAAGGTGATTTCTGCTGTTTATCCAATAGAAGGGATGGAATATAGCGGTCATGTTTCTGCGGACATCAAGACTAAAGGGAGGTATTCTGATGTAGAAGCCGAACGATACGACCGCTTTCCCACAAGTGGAAATATGGAATTAAGTGATTTTTCTTTTGTAAGCATGGATCTGCCCCAAGGCATGAAGATATCCAATGCCTCTGTTCAGGTTGATCCGCGTCAAATGGGTGTAAAATCCATGAAAGGGACAATCGGCAGAAGTGATATAGCACTTCATGGAAATGTGACCAATTACATTGATTTTATATTCAAAGAAAATGCACCTCTAAAAGGAAAAATGGTGTTGAATTCTAATTTGTTAGATGTAAATGAATGGATGACAGATGAGCCTGCGACTGAAGAAATCCAGGCAACAGATTCTGTGGAGATGGAAGTGGTTGCGATTCCGGAAAATATCGATTTTGAATTTCAATCAGCCATCAAAACCATTTACTACGATAATCTGAAACTTGAAAATGCCAAAGGATTGCTTACCGTCAAGGAGGGCATCCTGGATATGCGCGATCTTTCATTTAACTTATTGGGTGGAGATATTGTGATGAATGGAAAATATGATTCGAGACAAAAGGACAACCCGGGTTTTGATTTCAATTTGGATATCCGATCATTGTCTATCCCGGATGCATTTACGAGCTTTTCTACGGTACAGACCTTCGCGCCGATTGCCAAGGAAATGAATGGTGAGTTTTCGTCTAAGTTTAAAATTAACGGAAGTTTGAAGCCGGACTTTACTCCAGATTATTCCACACTGAACGGAAAGGGCGTCATCGAAATCGCGGAGGCATATGTCAAGGAATCAGCATTGGTTTCTGGGATTGCTGGATTGATGAAAACTGACGTAAAATCTTCGCAATTATCATTGAAAGATGTAGTTTTGAAAACCAGTTTGGAAAATGGTCGAGCGTACATATCGCCGATTGATGTGAAGCTTGCAGATCAGGTGGCCAATGTTTCTGGAAGTATTGGGGCAGACGGTTCGTTGGATTATAAAGTAAGTACTGAAGTAGATGCAGGGGCATTAGGGCAGCAGGTAAATCAATTGCTTGCCGGACTCAAAGGACAAAATGCTGATTCGGTTAATTCTAAAGTAAAACTTAATTTTAAAGTCGGAGGCACCTATGATAGCCCTAAAATAAGTTTGGCCGGCACGACCAATGCAGATGGAACAACAACGACGATCACGGAGAAGGTCAAGCAAGATGTGAATGTGGAAGTTGATAAAGCAAAGGAAGCGGCGAAGGAGCAAGTTGAAGAGCAGGTGAATGAACTCGCTAAGCAAGGGGAGAAGAAGTTGGATCAGCAGGTTGATTCGCTTACTAAAAAAGTAGCAGACGGTATTGCCGAAAAACTCGGCGGCGACAAAGACAGCACGGCAACCGAACTGAAAAAAACGTTTGAGAATTTATTTAAGAAAAAGAAATAACCACACAAAATTATGCTTTGGGGAATTGACCTTGGAGGCACCAAGATAGAAGGTGTCATATTGAAATCAGCTGAAAATCCAGAAGTTTTGGTGCGCCTACGCGTACCTACAGAACAGGAAGGCGGATATAAACATATTCTTAACCAGATAAAAAAACTGATTGACCTTATGGCCAAAGAGGTTGGTTCTGCCCCAACAAAAGTTGGAATCGGTACTCCCGGAACGCTGGATCCTACAACTCAAAAGCTGAAAAATTCCAATACCACGTGCTTTAATGGTCAGCCGTTCAAAGCAGATTTGGAAGCCTTGATAAAGGTGCCAATAACCATGGCCAACGATGCCAATTGTTTCGCTTTGGCTGAAGCCAAAATGGGTGCAGTGAAGACGCGCAACATCAAAGCCGAGGTGGTTTTTGGAGTGATCATGGGTACAGGTGTTGGAGGAGGCGTTGTGGTGAATGGAAAAATCATCAACGGACGGAACGGCATAGGTGGTGAATGGGGTCACAACCATTTGGACGATTCTGGAGGGGATTGCTATTGTGGGAAAGTTGGTTGTGTGGAAACAATAATTTCAGGGCCATTCGTTCAAAAATATTATACTTCGCTGACAGGTGAAGAAAAGAAACTAAAGGACATTGTCGAACTGCACCGATCTGGAACAGATGAAAACGCCACAAAATCCATCAACCGCCTGACGCACTTTTTTGGCAAGGCGATCTCTGTAGTCATTGACATCATCGATCCAGACGTAGTCGTGATTGGCGGTGGCGTGGGCAACATCGACGAGCTATATACCGATGGAGTTCAGTCTGCCAAGGATTTTGCATTCAATGACGGCTTGGATACCATTTTCCTAAAACCTGAATTGGGCGATAGTGCTGGGGTATTCGGCGCGGCCATGCTCGTAGCGGACTAAAATAAGCCTTAAAAATCCATGGATTTTTAAGGCTTATTAATGGTTTTTAAAGTCTGAAGGACAGAAGCTCTATTTCAGACAGAAATATACACCCATATAACCAAATAAGGAATCGAAAACAAGCAGTCCATTGGATCGATTGGCCGATGTGTAAAGTGAACAAAATAATACAACCCTCCATGGGGATATTACCATTAATAGGTATTTTTAGTTCAAAATGCGCCAGCCATAATGTAAATAAAAGGCACTGAGTGCGCTATACACAATTGTTAGCTTGCATGACCCTTCTAAATGGAACATTACTATACTAAATTTAAAAATGTAGCGCCTACTTTCATTATAGTGGCATTTGGAACGACAATAGCCACTTTACTTTTTAGGTGGGTATTCACAATCAATTCGGAGATTTTACCAATTAAGGAGGATGTCTTTAATATCTGGCTCCCTATAATTCTTCCATGGATTCCAATAACAATTTGGCTCAGACCGAAACTTCGAATCTTAAAATTTAAAAATGATAATGGACCATTCCTGTTTCAGATGATTGCTTGGGGTGCTATGGTCGGAATGATGATCGCATCGAATGGGTATTTAAAAACAGCAACTGGGAAATTAGCGGAAATTCGAACCATTGATATTCTAGAAGAAAATACGAGGTATCTAACACTAGAAGAAATTAAACTGAACCGAGATCTTGGAAGTGCTCATACCGAATTTCGTGCAAGCGGGAAATACAACCAACATTTGAATTTCGATTCTTATTTCGTTTATCCCTTCGAAACATCTAGCCAAGAATATAAGTATTGGTATGGAGTAAAATTTCACGAGCAGATAGGAAATAAGCTTTCTCCCGAAAAGAAAGAAAGTCTTTATCAGCAATTCTTCGAACAATCGATCAAAGATTTTGAATCTTATGAATTTTCTAAACCAACTTATTTCGAAATACTTCCCCATTCTGATGATCGAGAAGGCTTCAAAAAGGCAATCAAGAAATTACAGATTAAAACACCAAATAATCTAATTGTAATTGAACCCAGAGAAGGAAATTATGAAGACAGAAATGGGGAAAAACTTGAATGGATTTTCGGCTCATTTGGAATTGGCTTTGGTGTTTTTCTATTCGCGCTAATGTTTCCGAAATATCATCAGGCTGAACACAAACGACAGTTAAAAGGAATAAAGCCAAAATCAGATGAGGTAATTGACATGCTCAAATTCTTAATCCCAAAAGGGGATCATTACGCAACATCAATCCTCCTTGATTTAAACATTTTGATCTTCCTTTTGATGATTTTTTCGGGTGTCCATATTATTTCTCCAAATGGTATGGAACTACTTGAATGGGGTGCAAATCGCAGATCAGAAACAACAGGTGGAGACTGGTGGAGACTTGTCTCCAGTATGTTTTTGCACGGAGGTTTTATGCATTTATTTCTTAACATCTACGGCCTGGTAATAGCAGCATTATTTGTTGAACCCATTTTTGGTCGAACAAAGTATTTCATCCTCTACTTTGCGTCTGGAATATGTGGAAGTCTAGCAAGTATTTATTGGTATGAGAACACCATCAGTGTAGGTGCATCTGGAGCTATTTTTGGTCTCTATGGGGCCATTTTGGGACTTTTACTAACTAGTGCATTCCCAAAAGATGGAAAGAAAGGAATTTTAATGTTTATTGGCCCATACGTTGGAATTAACTTATTATTCGGTCTAACTGGAGGAATTGATAATGCCGCTCATATTGGAGGACTAATCTCAGGAGCAGTACTTGGAATAATATTGTACGTTACGGATAAAAATACGCAAGCTAACAAGGGCTAAGAAAACATAGGGGTTCGGTGGTATTCGGAATTTCAGAGCTTTTGGAAAGTCCGCCAATCCAAAATTTTGATAATGAAAAAAGTAAAGTAAATTATAAAAAAAAATGGTTTGGCTAATGAGCAAACCGAAAGGGCAGCATTTCAAACTCCCCTACGTTTCTTAGCCAGGCCGTTGGGGTGCATTTCTGCAAGACGAAAACATGAACTTAAAGAACGAATATTTCAAGCTGTGCTATACAAAACGGATTCATGAGTTTTCGAAAATTGACCAACTGAAAAAATGGGAATCAGGAAAGGCTAAATCTACTTTCAAAACCCTTGACGAATTCTACATGCAGGAACTCAATATCTCGAAGGAACAATTAACAGAATTGAGAGATGAGTTTGTCGAATTTAATAAGCTCTACACAAGATATTTCAACGAACAAAGACAGGAGCTTTTTAACCACCCAACCGAATTTCTAAAATGGTACAACGATCAAAATGGATCGTGTAACTACTGTGCAATAACCCAAGAGGAACTTTTGAAAATCGTTACAAATAGAGATGGGAATTTGACTCTCAACAACAAAACGAAACGATCAAAAGGAACGCTGGAAATCGAAAAACTAGACCCAAATCAAGGTTATACTTTCAAGAACTCTGTTCTCGCCTGTCCATTTTGCAACAATGCTAAAAGCAATCTGATTTCAGAGGAAGATTGGCGGGAGTTCTTCAAACCTGCAATGCAACAATATCACAAAAAATTGTTGTCTAAACAATGATTATTGGTCAAGAAACAAATACCGTCTACTTCTCCGATATTCTGCGAACCTCTCCTGAATTTCGAGCCACCTTTGAACGAATTCAGTCACTGCTCGATAAGTACCAAGTCAGTTACAGATTCCTGTCTAACACGAAAGATATATGGTGTAGGGATTATATGCCCGTTCAAATCAGCGAAGACAAATTCATCCAATTCAGGTATGAACCCTCCTACTTGGAAGATGATCTCAAACTGCAATCCAATCCAAGAGACGTATTAAAGAGTAACGGGTTAAACGCTGAATTCTCGTCAATCAATCTTGACGGTGGAAATGTTGTTAACTGGTCCGACAGAGTTATTTTGACGACAAGAATCTTCAAGGAAAATCCGAACAGGAATCAATCTAAGCTAATCGCTGAATTGGAAAGACTCTTCAACGCTCATGTTTTATTAATTCCAGACATCAATGGTGACATGACTGGGCACTCTGACGGACATTTGAGATTCATCAACTCTAACACTGTCCTTGTTAACGAACTCCAAAACGAGTATGGATATTGGAAAAATGGATTTGACAAAATGATTAAGGACTCTGGCTTGGCCTTCGTGGAAATGCCGTGGTTCGAACATCAAGACAAAAAGCATAAACACACGGCCGTGGGCTGTTACGTGAACTACCTCGAAATTGGTGATTTGATTTTATTCCCAATATTTGAAGTTTCTGGGAACAAGGATGAACAAGCCCTAAATATCATTCATTCAGTTTTTCCCGAACGAACCATTGAACCTATCAACATCAACGAAATTGGGAAATACGGTGGACTTCTGAACTGTACAACATGGACGATAAAACAAGACGCACCCCAACAAATGCTATGAATGAATGGGGTTTCATCGGTCAGGATAGTGTAGTGGGGATTGGAAAGTCCGCCACAAGTAATATATTTGAAATAAGGCTGTGGCGGTGTGGTACTTGAAAGTTCATTGCATTCTAATCCCCACTCATCATAGCTAGTCGTTGGGGTGCATTAAAAAAAACAACCCTCAAATATTCACCATTCGGTCTTATACACTGATGATATATATTGCTATCAGATAATAATTTTCAAATTTTATGCCTTAAATATTTCTGTGAGCAATATTTTTTACTATATTTGCAATGTAGTTCTTTGAAATGTTTGTATGTAGTGAACCCAAGAAGTTTCAGAAATGAAACAATTGAAGAGGGATTTCCCTCCACCTGTAATGGGTAATTGTAGCGGCAACAATTCTCTTAGGCATAGTCCTGTACTCCCCTAATTGAATTAAACCCTATATACTTTGCTTAAGAGATTGTCATTAGACTATTATTCTTTTAAGCAGGAACTTGAGAAGTGTTTGGACAGTATCCAATATGGGTTCACTTAGCTAATGAAGCAGGTAGCATAGTGCTGCCCTAGTAATTGTTAAATACATAATAGTATGATGTACAAACACAGAATTGACAAGCTCCGAGATGGGGTGAAGTCAATACTCGCGAAGAGCGGGTACATGTTCTCGGAAGAGGATAAAGCTCTATTAGAAGAGATTTTAATAGAGTTGGAAGAGATGTCGAACCATGAAAAGGACAATAGTCCCGATCAAGTTCTGAAGGTTCTTTCCCTGCTTCTGCGATTTTTGAAATTCTTCGGAGTGGATAGTATCACAGAGTTATTCTAATTCCGCACTTCTCATTTTTTATAAAAATAAAGTTGCTATGCATATAGGAAACGCAATAAAAGATTTAAGACAGAAACGAGGATTCAAACAAAATGAATTCGCAGAGAAAAGTGGTCTTTCTCAGTCTTACTTGTCATTAATAGAAAAGGGTGTTAAAGAGCCCACACTAAGCATTCTAAAACAAATTGCCAATGTCCTTGAAATCCCAATGCCAGTCTTAGTTTTTTTCGCGCTTGACAAGAGTGATATTTCAGAGTCTAAAAGAGACGCCTATGCTATCCTAGAGCCTTCTATAAAAGGTCTCATCTCCGATGTATTTATTTCAGAACCGGCTTAGATGAGACGAAGGGTAAAAGATTTGGCGTTTGCCC
>JAUHYU010000157.1 GCA_030426345.1 Bacteroidia bacterium | reverse complement strand
TATTGAATATTGGAGCCGTAGAAGCATCTAAAGTCCATGTCGTATGATCTGACCAATTGCCATCCTGAAATACATACCAAGTTTTAGAAGTAGGTTGTGTACCCTTCCCAATAGTGTAATATCCACTTTTCATCCGATCAGATGGTACTGTAAATACAACTTGATCACCGTTTTCTACAGTAACATCATCTACATAGATGCGGTCATAATCAGCAGAGAGGTCATCCCTGAATAACAGCACATAATCAGCAGGACTTCCTGAATAAGTCAGTCCGGCAACACTAAAATCAAAACTCAAATCTGCACTCACATCTCCTCCATCTACCACTCCCGACTGACTAACCTCAACATACCATCCCCTCGCCCAATGAGAATCCAAAATTCCCGGATCAACAGTAATATCTGATGTCAAACCATCCGCATGAGCAGTATTGTCATGAGCAAAGGCAATGAATTCATTGGCATCAAGGGTACCATTATACTCACGTATTATTAATGCATCGGAAGTAGACTCAGTTTCTTTTACCGAACCATCAACAGAGCCGATCCCGGTATAGTCCTCAAAATATGAAGTGCTATAAGTTCCTAAGTTTCCAAATATGTCATTGGCAGACAATCCTAGGGCATATTTTTCGCCTAAATAATTTTCTACAATAATCCTTTGAGCATCATTGAGTACTGAATTGTACATGATAACTTCCGCGATATCCCCATCAAAATCCTGGGCTGAGGAATACCCACTATTTACTCCGTCCTGTTCACCACCTATGGCCAAGGATCCTCCTGATGTAATTGAAACCCCACTTTCATGGGTTGTACTTGCCGTTTGACTCCCATTCCTGAAATATCTTAAGCGCCCGTCGGAGCTACGCCAGGTATGGGACAGGATCTGCCAATTTCCTGAATTGTACGATGCACCTGAACCATAATTAGGTCCCTTGACATAAGTTGCTAGATTTCCATTGTTAAAAAGCAGGAATTCATTATCTGATCCGGTAACTGCATAGGACAATAACCCGTCACTAGAGTCAGTGGTCTTATAAACAATCATCGTGGTAATCTCAGTATCCGGCATATCTGCAAAAGGATTCAACACAATACGGTTGTTGTCCTTAGAAAAGTTGGCATAGGCGTGACCATTTACCGGAGTGGCATTTTTAAAAATTGGGCTAAATGGACTGGTAGTTGTAAAATCGTTCCCATTACCGGTGAGATCATTCCATGTCAAAATATCATTGCCATCGTTAAGACCTAGGGCATCACCTTCCAACCATATCAATTGACGTGGTGTTGATGAGCCATCAAAGCTCCCAATTCCACCAATGGGCTGTTGGGCAAATGATGTTGACATCGAAACGACAATGAAAAACATCAAAAATATATACTGAATAATATTAGTTGGTTTGTACTTATATTCCATCGTTTGGGTGTAAAAAATATCCAAAAACGTTTTTTTGCTAAAAGAAAATCAAAATTACTTGTTTAAGTTATTTAACAAACTCTTTATTGGAGTAATTAACTTTTTTTTAATGCTGAATATTACATCCGTTTTTACATGAAAAATGCAATTAAAAATCTGACAGCAAGCAATATGGGAAAGGGAGTCTTTATATAATTATGGAAGGAAGTGAGCGATTGAGGGTAGCTATTTTAAGCTGAAAAGCTGCTTATATTCCATGACAAAATCATTTTTATTTATGTAATCTTCAGCCATTTTTCTAGCACCTTTCTGGAGTTTTTGATAGCATAAATCATCCATCTCAATTGCCTCGTTAATGACATTCTTCAGGGCTTCAGGGGCTTGTAAATCCACATCCCAACCTGCTTTCTTTTGGTGGAGATTTCTCCAAGGAGTTTGATCGCTAATAATGACCGGAATACCATTGTTAAATGCCTCGTATATGGAATGACCGAAGTTTTCACCAAATGAAGTGAGCACATAAAAGTCATAATCGAGTAAGGTATTTGCTACATTTTTCGGATGGACAATGCCTCGGTACTCGACTTTAATGTTTGAGGGCATTTTAGAAATTTCCTCATTTAATTTATCAAAATAATTGGAATTTGAAATTGGTCCATAGATGTGATAGACAACTTCTTGCCTAGTAGGTATTTGCGCAAGCGCTTGAAGAAAGGATATATGGTTTTTCTTAGTTGTCAACAAAGAGATGCTGACAAATTTACAGTTTTGATTCTTTGGCAAACCAAGGGTGATGGATTCATGGAATTTTGGCACATTTCCAACCTTTTTTATACTCGAAGCCTTCATGAAATTTGTGATATCTGTAACTTCTTGTTCATCGGTAGCATGCCATATCAATGAAGATTGCATCCTTAGTAGATATTTGAGAGTTTTTAAATATAGCTTTTTCTTTAATGCCTTAATCTGTAATGCCCCTGCCTGCAACATCCCTCTTGGGGCTATGATAACATCAGTTTTGCTTAGCCCCCTTAACCACAAAAGTGGAGAAACCACAAAAGCAGGAGAAAAAATCCCATTAATATAAACTATATCAGGGCTCAATTCAGAGATTATCCTTTTCATGGAAAAAAGCCTTTTTTTTCCATGAGACAAATACATAACATGCGAAGATTTACCGTACGGAATCCATTGGTCAGATGTAACCTCAAGTTTTGTTCCGTCATGATCGTGGTTCGTAGTGAGAATATAGAAATCTGCTTTATCCTCCATTAGTTGAACCAAATTGGCCAACGAACGAATTGGCCCGCCAGCTTTATAGGCCGGATCAAAATAGTCGTATAGAATGAGGATTTTTTTTTGCACCAAAATATTCCTAAAAATTCAGACAGTTGCTTGTCTTGATAAGCAAATAGTAGTTAATCAGATTGAAAAAGCATTGAAAACCCATGAGCTAATATGCATCCTACCCTAATACTTCGCGATAGACATCCTCATACATTTTGGCAATTTTTTGAGGTTCAAACCGCAATACATTTTCAGATCCTTTGGCAGCCAATTGTTTTCTGTATCCTTCATCTTCAACCACACGCCTAATTCCATTTCTAATATCCTTCGTGGAATAAGGATCTACGAAATGAGCTCCATCAGCTCCGGCCACCCATGGCATGGGATCCACATTAGAGGTAATCACGGGTTTGCCTACCAACTGAGCTTCAATAATTGGCATACCAAACCCTTCGTATAGAGAAGCAAAACAGACCACGGTACATCTATGATAAAGACGAGCCACCTCACTATATGGTAGATTGAAAAATGCATGGAAATCAATATGATGTTTCGCTAACAATATCGCTTGCTCATCCGAGAGCTTACCAAGAATATACATTTTATACGGTAATCCTTCCATGGCCTCAATCGTGCGCTCCAAGTTTTTATTTGATTTCGTCCCGAGATGAAGTACAATCGGCTTGGAAGTATCCGCATCGAAGCTGCTATGTAGTAGCGAATTTTCTTCCAATAATTTGGGGTTATATGGATTAGGTATCACACGAATCTTTCTTTTAGCAAAAGGAACAATTTGCTCGAGCTCCTTTTTGGATTTTTCCGAAATGGTGGTAATTCTTTTCACCATCAGAGCCGGCAGCCAAAACCAAAAAAGTTTAATCATGACTTTCTTCAACAACGAACCTGAAATAACCGAATACGCATCATGAATGGTGAGAACTGTATTTCTACCTGTTGCAAAAGCTAAGTAATGCACATCACCTGTAATGTGGTTTACTTGCCCTTTATTCCTTTTGGCAAAAGCTAAATTTTCCCAGATATTATTCCAGGTAATTTCTTTGTTTGGGACTTCTAATCTTTGCCCGCCTGCCATTGTCATCGCATTCTGAACAATGGCAAAAAGCTCTTCGATGCTCCTAAACCCCGAAACAGGCTTGCGAAAAAACAAGTTAACTTTCATGAAAAAAAATGCTTATTAAATTTGCCAATGAAGAAATTTCTTACTAACCCAGTATAATATAAAAATCAAGATAGATGATTTTATAAAATGGTTGAGAACTACGTAAAACTCTGTTTCTGCTTTGATAACCTGTAGGAAAATTATAGGCAAAATGAAATACATGATTGGATGGGTCTCTGCAAATTTCACTAACTTTCTGAAGCACATTGAAATAAATACTCCCCAAATAAACATAAACACCCAGCTTCCCTGCTTTCCATAATTTCCATACGCTTCTCCAATAATACTTGTTCCCATAGATGTTGATTGTGCGTTGATAGCCAATCCTGTAAACCTTTCAAAGTTCTCTTGTCCCCCTGCTTCTTTTTTATTCGGGCTAAGAAAACGAGGTACAATGCTCGCAATAATTGCCTCATTAATAGTTTCTCCATTGGCGTATGGCTCAACAGTAGGAATATTGTCGATAATGGCACTAATTATCCACCCTTGGTTGAGTCTCACATTTAACATCCCCAAAGTTTCGTCAGAAAAAAGGTTATCCAAGTTATTCATTTGGCTAGACATTAACCCATAAAATAGTTCCAACTTAGTTTCCGAAGTGTAATTGCCAATGATGATCATTTCTCTATATTGACTTTTGATGGATTGAAGTATGATGACAAACAATAACCCGCCGGAAATAATTAACATTTTTGGTATAAATTTCAAATTCAACTCTAGAGCAACAAAGCTAAACATCAAGGCTCCCCACAGTAACAAGTCATGAAACATCCCTTTGGACAAGGATACTATTAATGAAAAAGTCATAACCCCAATCAAAATTTGCCATTTTTGTTTGCTGTTTTCCCTGAACAATAGCAGTGCCATCCCAACATACTTAAAATTTGACATTAGAAACACCACAAACCCTAATGCTACAGGAATAAAAGAATTTAATATCGGCAGGACAAAGCCAACTCCCATTAGATAATAGGCAATCTTTGGTTGTTCATTTGCCAGTTTTTTGATCGAATCGCTAATTTTTACTATTTCTAATTTGGGATACACTATTAGTATCCCTGCAATAAAAGTTGCCGTACCAGGAACAACGATA
>JAUHYU010000064.1 GCA_030426345.1 Bacteroidia bacterium | reverse complement strand
TGGAATGAAAAATTCTATTACGATGCCACGGCATTTTATATGCAACAAAAAGAGACCATCGTGAGCAAGACCAATGCTTCCGGAACGGCAGTTTTTGAAAACGCCGGATCCACCGATCAATTAGGTGCTGAGCTGCTTATAGGATATATTTTTGTAAAAAACCCCTCAAAATCCATAACATTATTAAAACTCCAAACGGCCTATACACATCATGATTTCACCTATAAGGATTATCAGAAAAACAGCGGTGGAGAAAATGTGGATTATTCGGGAAATGACCTTACTGGCACATCACCAAATATTTCTGTAACAACCCTGACATTGGAAACACGGGCTGGGTTGTATGCCAATTTTTCCTACAACTTCACAGATAAGATCCCCCTAAACGATGCAAATACCGTGTATGCCGACAGCTACAACCTCGTGACGGCAAAGGCAGGATGGAAAATGAAAATAAAGGAGAAGCACCTCTTGGAAGTGTTTTTTGGCGTGGACAACTTGCTCAACGAAACCTATAGCTTAGGCAACGACCTCAATGCTTTTGGTGGCAGGTATTTCAACGCTTCGCCCGAACGTAACTACTATGGCGGGCTCAAATTATTTATAAACGAATTATAATGGAACGCTACAATACCGACGAAATATCCAAACTCATCCGCAACAGAAGGTCGATCTTTCCGCCACAATATTCTGGGAAAATAGTCAAAAAAGAGATCGTCGAAGAGATGTTGGAAAATGCCAATTGGGCTCCGACTCACAAGCTGACCGAGCCGTGGAGGTTTACTGTGTTTTCCGGTGAAGGGCTCAAAAAATTGGCAGACTTCCAGGCAGAAACTTATAAAAAGGTTTCCATGGAAAATGACACGTTTAATGCCACCAAATACGACAAACTACTGAGCAAGCCGTTACTAGCCTCGCACATCATCGCGATAGGAATGAAGCGTGATGAAAAAAATATCGTGCCTGAGATTGAAGAAATTGAGGCTGTTGCTTGTGCTGTGCAAAATATGTACCTGACGGCCACAGCCCATGGCATTGGCTGCTATTGGGGGTCGGGCGGCATCACGTATTTTGAAGAAGCCAAAGCTTTTTTTGACCTCGGGCCGGAGGATAGGCTTCTTGGGTTTATGTACCTCGGTATACCCAAAGATGTAACACCAAAAAGCAGGCGAAATCCCATAAAGACGAAAGTTCGCTGGGTAGAATAGAATGCATTTTAAGATTAAAAGCCCTTCAAACCCATGGATTTTGAAGGGCTTTTTTCACACTGGAGACTGTTATTTCATGAAATCGAAGGAACCCTAGTTCTATTGTTATCAGCTATAAAGCTGGTTGAGCACTTAAGTAATAAAGCCAGCGAATTACATTTATTTTTGTAAATTATAATTATTAACATGCCATTATTTTTATCAAAAATTGACATAATGAAATCAAAAAGAAACCAATTTATTTTAGCATTGTCATTTGTTGCACTGCTTTTTACTACAAGTTGCAAAGACAAGGAAGAAGTTGTTCCAACTGCCAAAATCACCAGCCTCTCTGAAGGATATGGCATGAGAGGGTCAACAATCACAATAAATGGAAGTGATTTTCACAGCTCAGCCATAGTATACTTTGGTGATGTTGCCGCTACTCCTACCAGCATCGATCCCACTTCTATTGTAGTTACCGTCCCGGACAATGCCAAGATGGGCGATGATATCTCTATTATGCAAGGAGGTGTCTCAACAGATGGACCATCATATCATGTGTATACTCCAGCCAAGGATTTATTCTTTACGGAATACGATAATAAGGCCGTCAGAAAAATTGAATTGATCAGCAGTCCTAATGTAATTGTCAATTTATTCGATGAAGTTGACGGCATTTCAGGGGGAGTTGTTGGAATTGCCCTTTCAGATGACGGGTTTTTGTATGTGTCGAATCAATCATATAGTAAAATCTTGAAAATGTCGAATGATGGGTCAGGGAGTGTTGAAGCCATTTATGAATCTTCAGATGGCGTAAATGAACCTGGTGCAATTGCCATTGATAATGAAAATGATATGCTTTATTGGGCCAATTCTGGCAGTGATCAAATAATGAAAGCTTCAACTAATGGAACGGACGTGCCTTCTGTATTATTGTTTGATGGGAATCCGGCAATTTCACGTTGTTTTGGGTTAAAACTTGATGTCGAAAGTGGCGAGTTTTACTTAAGTGATTTCAATGAGTTTGTCAAAAAAGGCAAAATGGACGGTACAGGTACAACGGAGGTCTTATATAGCCCGACAAACTTCTCAGATATCGGTAAACCATCCAATATCTTTATAGATCCGGTACGAGGAAAAATGTACTGGACGAATGAAATCTCCGACCAAATTGTAGAGGCTAATTTGGATGGTACGGGTACTCCTAATGTTCTTTTTGACGGAACTGACGGTGTAAAAAGATCTGGTGGATTAGCTGTTGACTATGCCAGTAGCAAGATTTATTGGGCTGATACTAACCTCCAAAAAATTTTCAGAGGTAATTTGGACGGAACTGGTTCACCGGAAGAGTTAGTGGATTCTGAATATTGTTTCGGAATGGTTTTGAAATTTTAGTTATCGGCTACTACCGGATTTGTCTCTGGTAGAAGTGTCCAAAAGCCCAACAAAATCCATGGATTTTGTTGGGCTTTTGAATCTTAGAGAAGATCCCTCTATTAAAATAACATGATTTAAGTGCTATTTCATTCATTTCAGCTATTGAGCTTGATAAGCACATAAGTAATAAAGCCAGAGAATTACAATTCTTTTAGCATGTTAAGGTGGTTAATATTGCCAAATATTTATCAAAAACTTAACATAATGAAAGCAAACAGAAACCAACTAATTTTAGCACTATCCTTAATTGCACTTCTTTTTACCGCAGGCTGCAATGACAAGGACGAGGTTGTTCCAGCCGCAGTAATCACCAGTCTCTCCGAAACATTTGGCAAGAGCGGGTCTGCAATCACAATAAGTGGAAGTGATTTTCACAGCTCGGCCATAGTTTACTTTGGCGATGTTGCCGCTACTCCTAGTAGTATTGAGTCCACTTCTATAGTGGTAACCGTTCCAGACGAGGTCGTGGCAGGCGACGATATCTCTGTTATGCAAGGTGGTATTTCTACTGATGGCCCATCTTATCATGTGTACACCCCTGCCAAAAATTTATTCTTTACAGAATACAGTAATAGGGATGTTAAAAAAATTGATTTGATCAACACCCCAAATGTGAGTGCCCTTTTGTTTGATGATGAAGATGGTATTTCAGGTGGAGTTATTGGAATTGCCTTGTCGGATGACGGTTTTTTATATGTTGCGAATTCTGGACAAGATGAAATTTTGAAAATGGCGAATGATGGGTCAGGGAGTGTTGAAGTTCTTTATGATGCTGATGATGGCGTAAGTGCACCTGATGGTATTGCCATTGATAATGAAAATGATATGCTCTATTGGTCTAATTCAGGAAGTGGTCAAATAATGAAAGCCTCAACTAGTGGAACAGGTACGCCATCTGCATTGGCATTTGATGGAAATGCGATAATTTCATCTTGTTACGGGTTAAAAGTAGATATTGAAAGTGGCGAGCTTTACTTAAGTGATTTCTATCAATATATCAAAAAAGGGAATATGGATGGTACCGGCACACCAGAGGTATTATTTAATCCTGAAAACTCCCTGGATATGAGTACCCCCTCCAATGTTTTTATTGATCCGGTGAGGGAAAAAATATATTGGACAGATGAGGGTGGTGACAAAATAATCGAGGCCAACATAGACGGTAGCGGCACTCCAGTTGCCCTTTTTGACAGTACTGATGGTGTACAACGGCCAGATGGTATAGCTGTTGACTACGCCAGTGGTAAAATTTATTGGTCTGATACTAACCTGAGTAAAATTTTCAAAGGCAACTTAGATGGAACAGGCTCACCGGAAGAGTTGATAGAAGCTGAAGGTTGCTATGGCATGATCTTGGAGTTTTAAAAGATCATATTCTTAAAGCTACTATACTCTATTTATTTCTAGTAGCAATTATTGTAAACCCTTCTCAGGCTTTGACCGAGAAGGGTTTACTTGTTTTAGGCAATTGCAAATCATAGAATTCAATACCAAACCCCACTGGAAACATCCTTTAACAACCATCTTCAATAAACGAAACCATGGATTTTAGAGGCTTTTTTAACGGTTCGCAGAGCTTTTGAGAGCGAAAGGTTATCTAGCCAAACCAACCTTCCCAAATATTTTTTTGCCATTCCTCTTGACATTTAAATCTAGCCTGTTACATTTGTAGTGTACTATTACAATAATACACTAAAACAGTACGCTATGATACACATCCAGGATTTGTGTTTTGCCTATCCAAAACAAAACAAATTATTTGATCATTTGTCGCTTGACCTGAAGCCCGGCAGCATCACGGGACTGCTCGGAACGAATGGAGCGGGAAAGACGACGCTTTTGAAATTGCTTTCCGGCTTATTGCACAAAAAGCAAGGAACAATTATGGTCGATGGTTTTGATCCGTCTGCTAGAAAGGTGCAGCTGCTACAGAAAACCTATTTACTGCCCGAAGAATACTTTCTTCCTTCGGTCAAAATCTCCAGCTATGTGAAAGGAAACCATGGATTTTACCCCCTTTTCAGCATGGAAAAATTCCAATCTGTCTTAGGGCATTTTGAGCTTTCCGAAAGCGATCACCTTCACAGGCTGTCCAATGGGCAAAAGAAAAAATTTCTCGTTTCTTTCGCGTTGGCGACCAATTGCTCCTTGCTGATTTTGGACGAACCGACCAACGGGCTCGATATCCCGTCCAAGGCGCTGTTTCGCAGAGTGCTGGCTGGCTCGATTGGTGAAGATCAATTGGTGGTTATTTCCACCCATCAGGTCAAGGACGTAGAAAACCTAATCGATAATATCGTGATCTTAAAAGATGGCAAAGTGGCATTTAATGAAAATACCGGAGCCATTTCCGAGCAGTTTGTTTTTGGGTCTGCGAGATCTGTCGATGAAGCATCAGTGCTTTATTCAGAGGCTGTGCCGGGTGGATACAAATCCATTTCGAAGCAAACCAACGGACACGCCTCCGACATCGATATCGAAATTCTTTTTAATGCTGTCAATTCAGGAACTAAACTCACTAGCGACCATGGAAACAAATAATAACTTCAGCATGCACAGAATGCTGCTGCTTTATAAACAATACATCAACCTTAATGCAAAAAATATATTGATTACGGTTGGTGCGGCGATCTTCATCATCATTGGCATTCACACGTTTTTTCATGCTCAGGAATTTAGAGCATTGCATCGAGGACATGTTTCAAAAGAATATCATGGAGCGATTTTTTCGTTTGTGTTTTTTGGGACTTGCCTTCTTTGGGTTGGGCAGGCATTCCCGGGACTCAGATCGAAGGAAAAAACCATGGAATATTTAATGATTCCGGCATCTATTCCTGAAAAATTCCTGTTTGAATTTTTCAATCGAATTGTGATATTTTTGATTTTCTTTCCGATTATTTATTGGGTGGCTACCAACATCGTTACCGGAATATTTCATTCGCAAATTCCTGAATACACAGATTATATGTTTGAATATTCGAATCTCTTTCCAACATGGGAAACACGTTTTTTTGTACTTGCTGCCAGCTTGGGGATGCTCTTTTTTACCTTGCCTTTTACCGGGGCGACTTATTTTCAAAAACTGTCCCTCGTCAAGACCATCCTTGCTGTGGCATTAATTTTCGGTTTCTTTACGCTCATAGTCTATCTGGCCATCAAGGGCTTTGACATCGGTCAATACAGCCCAAAGGACAACAAAATTTTGTTCATGAAAAATCGACACGACGCACAATTGGCAGCGATTTATGCCGCGGTCTTGGCCAATCTCGTGATCCTTGCCATCGGCTATTTCAAACTGAAAGAAAAGGAGGTCTGATATGGAATTTAAAGACAATAAAAGTATCGCGCTACAGATTGCAGACAACTTGTCGGAGAAGATCATCGAGGGCAATATCCAGATAGAAGGGAGGATCCCGTCTGTGCGGGAACTGGCGGCCGAAATGGGCGTAAACCCCAATACCATCATGCGGAGCTATGCCGAGTTGCAAAACAAAAACATCATTTCCAACCAGCGGGGCATTGGATATTTCGTGAATAAAGACGCCAAAAAGATAATTATGGAAGGACGACGTAATGAGTTTTTTGCCCATAACCTTCCCGAATTGGTTCGTCAAATGGACTTGTTGGATATTTCTTACGAGGAGCTAAAAGCCTCGATTCATTCATTGCAAAACAATCACACCGGCAAGGCCGGGGCTAATTAATGACATATAGGGAAAAACCTTTTTATCCTAAAAAACATAAACAAATGAAACCGGTATGACCGGAGCAAATAAAGGAAACACGAAGGCGTAATTAAGTTTCCGTACAGTGTGAAAATCTTAAAAAATAAACAAATGAAAACTAGCAATAAAATATTCATTGGCCTATTGGTCACCATTTTTATGGTGATAATGGCCTTTTTAATCGATATCAGGGTTTTTGGGGAACATCGGAGCGAAAGGTTCAGCGCCAAAAATACCGAAGATTTTTCCATCGGGCATTTTGAACATGTGCGTGTTGACCACCTTTCCAGTTTTTACTTGGATCCCCTTTCTGACAAAAACTTTATCCAATTCGAATCGTTCAGGGACAGCATAAAAAGTTTCATTGATTATAGTATCAGCAATGACACGCTCATCATCCATGGAAAGGAAAAGAAATCCTTTTATAAATACACGTTGCATTATCAGGGTCAGATAAAAAGCATCACGCTCAATAATGCAAGGGCGGAGCTAAATGGCATGGATCAAGATAGCATTGTTTTTAACGTAAAAAACGGGGAAGTAAATGGCTATCGGAACAACCAGCGAAAAGATTCCCATTTTAAAATGGCTAAGTTCAACATGAAGGATTCCAAAATTAATTTGTACTCGATTCAGGTAGACAGTCTGATGCTCGATATGGAAAAATCCAATGCCAGAATTGAAACAGATGTACATAAAATCCATGCTTCCCTGAAGTCGAATTCAGAACTCAACTTAAGAAAGGTCACAAGTCTGGATATTGATAAAGACGAAAGCAGCAAGCTGAGGATCTACTAATCTCCTTTTAAAAATTTAAGTGTTAAGATTCGTTTAATTGATATGACCTCGGGGCAACTCGGGGTTTTGTTTTTAAGGCGGAAAATCTTGTTCAATTATTGGGGCATGGTTTGCTTCAAAACCATATCACAGATTTTATCGACCAGCTTTTCTTTGGCAAACTGTTCATTTGCGAGCCGCTTTCCATTGTATTGAAAAGTCCTCAGCAAGCTTTTGTCTTTAAGAAAAGATGCGATTATTTTTGGAAATTCCTGCGGCCGTTCAGGATTAGTATAAAACCCGCATTCGTGCGTCTCAACCAAATCCTTGAGCCAACCTTTGGTATTGACAATACTCAACTTGCCTGCGCCAAGGCCATCAAAAAACTTGTTTGGGCTGTTGGTTTCAAAAATTGGAATATTCAGAAAAGAGGTAAAGCCCGCATCAACGCTTCGCAATATCTCATGGATTTCAGACCGATTTTGATGTTTTAAAAACACCACATTCCTCAGAGCCCATTTAGCAGCCATGGATTTTAAGGCCTTTTTCCTAGCTCCTTCACCTACGAGGATAAACTGTATGGGCAACTTGGATTTTTGACACTCGCGGGCAATTTCCAACAAATGTTCTAGATGATTGGCTAATCCGAATGCTCCAAAATATCCGATCGTGAATTGATCACTTTCTCCTTTTCGCGCAATAGATTTCCATTTTGTATCCACTTCAGCCATGTTTGGAATCATCCAGATATTCGGATGATCCATGGATTTTTGGATATTTTTTTTGATTCCCGGAGATAATGCGATGATCTGGCTAGCATGGAAATACGATGCTTTTTCGAGCTTTTTGGTTAGAGAAATGAGCCACCTCGATTTGAGTATTCCCATCTGAATCGGCGCCTCTGGCCAAAGGTCTCGAACTTCAAAAATGTATGGGATTCCCATGGATTTCTTTAGCCAAAGTGCGATGATCCCAACTGTCAATGGCGTGGAAGTGACGTAGCACAGATCGGCCCTTCCAAGTTTTTTCGCTAGTCGAATAGCTTTCCAAACGAATAGAAGAAAAGCGTAATACCTCCGTAAGGGGGAGAATTCATTAGCATATTTAATGGGCAGATAATGCACCAAAATTCCATCAATGGTTTTTTGTGCATATTCCGGTTTGTTGTGGGAAGTGATCATTTCTACGTGCATTCCCCGCTCTACCATACCTTTGGCAATATGGTATGACCGAATGGCGCCTCCTTCTTGTAGCGTTTTAAAATATTGATGAAAATACCATATTTTTTTCATGAATAATTAAATAATAAAAGTAATCTCCCGCTATCCAAAATTATGTTGTAGCCAATGACTTAAAGTTAAAATAGACCACAAAAGTGGACCATGATCCTCCGACCTTCTCTTTTGTTGTGAAATCAGCTGGTCTATTTTTTTCTTGTCTATAAAATCGAAAACCAAACTTTCAGATGAGTTATTCCATTCCCAAAGGTGCTGAACTTTAGCATCCATCAACCAGCTGGAGAGCGGTAATCCGAAACCTTCTTTAGGACGGTGAATAAATTTCTTGCCACCATTTTTTTCCAAAATATCCTTTAATATCCATTTCTGTCCATGAGCCAACAAGGATTTTGACGAAAGCCCATTAGCGTAATCTACCAAATTCTCATCAAGATAAGGCACACGCAATTCGACACCATGCCGCATGGCCGCTCTGTCGCTCAGAGCAAGTACGTCGTGAACTAAATAATTATTCTGATCGTGTTTTAGTGCCCATTTCAGCCAGTCTTCTTCAGTCTTGCTTGTTTTGTTCTTGGCGTAATCGAGAAAAATATCGCTTTGCCTAAGATAATTTTGAAATGTGATCTCCGGTGATTTGTCATAAGAATTCATCCACTTTTTTACTTGTTTCATTTTCTTACGAAAGGGGTACGACCTCCCTGTTGAGATAGTATTTGTCAGCGGTTTGATCAATGGCATCGCCACTCCTAACATTTTCCTGTTTTGTAAATATTTATAATATGCCCAATGTCGGTTGTACCCAGCAAAAAGTTCATCTGCCCCAGCTCCTGACAGTAATACTTTCATGGATTCCGAGGCCTTTTTGCAGATTTCAGAAGTCATCAAATAGGCGGAATCCCCGATGGGTTGGTCCATGTTTTGGACGAATTGATCAAATTGATCCAAAATGGAAATACCTATTTCTATCTCATGATGGTCACTTTCGAATATAGTGGCCGCCAATCTAGAAAATTGGTTATCGCGCGTACCAAATGAATCATCTGCTTTCGAATTGACAATGGAAAATGTAGGCATACTAAAACCTTCCTTTTTTGCCAAAGCCAAGAGCAAAGTACTATCGACACCTCCGCTGAGCAGCAACCCGAGCGGCACGTTGCAATTGATCTGTTGGAGCAAGCTATCTGAAAGCAGTTCTTCAACTCTAAATATGTCAGGAATCTCATTGATCTCTGAAGCCTTCTGTGTTATAAAGGATTCCGAAAGCCATTTTTTTCCATGAAAATACATCACCGTATCAGGAGATACTTCAAGTATATTTTTATAAAATGTCTCAGGTGATTTGGCGTATTTATACTGAAGGTAATGATGGATTTGGGATGCATTTAATTCCTTTTTCACCAATCCTGTTTCAAGAATTGGCTTGATCTCGGAACAAGCTATGAAACAATGATCGTCTTCATAATAATAAAGCGGCTTTATTCCATGACGATCTCGCGCGATTATAATATCATCACTATGAAAATCAATAAAAACGAAAGCAAACATTCCTTCCAGTTTTGAAATGCCTGATTTCCCATGAACAATAAGCCAATGAAACAAAACTTCAGTGTCTGAATGAGAATTGAATCTTATCCCCAAATTGATCAGTTCATTTTTGAGGGCTTGATAATTATATATTTCCCCATTAAAAACCAGGCCAAACCTGGAATCAGATGAAATGAATGGTTGTGCAGCATTTTCAGAAGAGTCTGTGATTTTCAGCCTGTTAGAAGCTAGATAATAAGTTTTCTCTGGAGTATCAATTCGTTGTGAGCTGGTGTTGTCCGGCCCGCGATGGCGAGATGCCGCCGCCATTTGATGGATCAAGGCCGGATCAAGTTTTTTTTGGTTATCAATAATTAAGTTTATACCGCACATAAATATTTTCTGAGGAAAATCTATTGCGCATAAAGGTATAAAACAGAATGTAAAAAATATTTGCTATGCTACGTTTAGTAAAAGCAAAGCAATGATGGTATCTGATTTATCAAGTTATTGATTCGGCTTTAAGCGCAGCGGAATACCGTATAAGCCTATCTTGTGATCTGGGCGATGGTTCTAATTGAAGTTCCGATATTCTACTTATGGTTTCTACCATTTGGTTGTAAAAATCCATCAATGCAGCATTCATAAGCAATTGCTTTTGTATTGCTCTGGTTTCTTCATCAGAAGTTTCCTTGTAAATGTATCTCAATACATCATCTCGGGTAGTTGTTTTTGTCATAGGCTAAGTTGTTCTCCGTCATTTTCTTCTTGAGGTTGATCAAGGCATATCGCATTCTCCCCAAGGCTGTGTTTATACTTACTCCTGTAGCATCAGCTATTTCCTTAAAGCTCATATCCAGGTACGATCGCATTATTAATACTTGTTTCTGGCTCTCAGGTAACTCCTGAATATGCTTTTTTAATTTATTAACTGAATCCTGCATGATTTGCCTATCTTCTATAGGCGCCTCAGCAAACTCCATGGTCTCAAAAATATTAGTTCCATCTTCCATCAACACAGTGGGATAGCGTTTTGCTCTCCTAAAAGTGTCGATAGCCAAGTTGTGCGCAATCCGCAACATCCATGGCAGAAACTTCCCCTCGTCGTTATACTTGCCAGACTTAATGGTATTTACCACTTTTATAAAAGTCTCCTGCATCAAATCCTCTGCAAGATACCTGTCCTTCACGATCAAATGAATGGTAGTAAACACCCTGTTTTTATGTCTTATCAACAATTCCTTAAAGGCTTCTTCGTTCCCATTAATGTAAAGCGATACTAACTCACTGTCACTAATCTTGTACTTCTTCATTATAAATCACATTTAGTTAACGTAGATTTTTAAGCCATATTATGCTGTTTTTTAAATGAGACATTTGGTTAAAAATAATCTTATATGTTTAGTTTAGCAAAAAGCATGCGAAACTTTTAAAACAGAATTTTATTTTAATATTCCGGGTATTTATTTTCTAATATTATCATCACAAACGCAAATTGCCCCAACTGTCAATAATATTTATTTAAAATATTAATTGAACTGAACTTTACACTTAACTTGCGGCCTTATATTACGTTTTCCCATCTACATATTTGGTGCCAATGGCGACAAAGACTAAAAAACAGCCTATTGATATATTTGACAACTTAGACCCCAAAAGGTTTATTTTAATAAAAGGTGCTAGGGTAAATAACCTTAAAAACCTTTCTGTGGCCATACCACGAAACAAACTAGTCGTGATCACTGGTTTGTCTGGTTCAGGAAAATCTTCGTTGGCATTTGATACCCTATTCGCTGAGGGACAAAGAATGTATGTGGAAAGTCTTAGCAGTTATGCGCGCCAGTTTTTGGGTAGAATGGAAAAACCTGAGGTCGACTACATAAAAGGTGTTTCGCCGGCCATAGCCATAGAGCAAAAGGTAAATACGAGAAATCCTAGATCCACGGTTGGCACAACAACTGAAATTTACGATTATCTAAAACTATTCTTTGCCAGAGTTGGCGATACATTTTCGCCAGTTAGTGGAGAAAAGGTGTCAAGAGATACAGTTACAGATGTTGTCAATTATATCTATAGCAAGGAAGAAGGCGGTAGGTTCATGATTCTAAGTCCACTGCATCAGCAAAACGGCAGGTCACTTTCAGATGAATTCAAAATTTTGCTGAGCAAGGGTTTTACTAGGGTGCTGATCCGTGGGGAAATGAAGGAAATTGAGGAAATTGAGGAGTTGATAGAAGAAACTTTTGAAAAAATAGATTTCTCTGATGTCAGGGTTTTGATCGACCGAGCTTCGGTTGTCAAAGATGACGATGACCATGCTTATCGTATTTCTGATTCTGTGCAAACGGCTTTTTTTGAGGGACACGATACTTGCATCGTACAATTTATTGATGAACCCGAACGTGCATTTTCGGATAGATTTGAAGCAGATGGAATTGTATTTGAAGAACCCACTGCCACTTTTTTCAGCTTCAATAATCCTTACGGAGCATGCAAGCGTTGCGAAGGATTTGGTAAAGTTCTGGGCATTGACCCCGAGTTAGTAATTCAGGATACCAACCTTTCTGTTTACGAAGGAGCGATAGTGCCTTGGCGCAGTGAGGCTATGAAAAAGTGGCAAAAAGTGTTCATTTCCCATGCCTCAAAGTTTGATTTTCCTATTCATAGACCTTTCAAAGATTTGTCAAAATCAGAGCAAAAATTGCTCTGGACAGGGAATAAATATTTCGATGGTATTGATGCATTTTTCCAATTCCTTGAATCCCAAACCCACAAAATCCAATATAGGGTTATGCTCTCTAGATACAGGGGAAAAACAACCTGTCCTGATTGCCGTGGCACTAAGCTCAGGAAAGATGCTTCGTACGTAAAAATAGGTCAAAAATCCATAGTTGACCTTGTTTTGATGCAGATCAATGAATTAGGAGCGTATTTTGACTCACTCAAATTAGATGACTATAAAGCCAAAGTTTCTAAAAGAATACTGCAAGAAATAAAGAATAGAATTGGATATTTGGAGAAAGTAGGCCTTAGATATTTGACTTTAAACAGATTGACAAATTCGCTTTCCGGGGGGGAATTTCAACGAATAAAACTAGCAACATCCCTTGGAAGTTCCTTGGTTGGTTCCATGTACATCCTCGATGAACCGAGCATTGGCCTCCACCCTCGAGATACTACGAGGTTGATCGAAGTGCTACAACATTTACGCAACTTGGGTAATACTGTGATTGTGGTGGAACATGAGGAGGAAATCATGGAGGCTGCAGATCAAATCATTGATATCGGCCCGGATGCCGGGTCACATGGTGGTGAACTTGTTTTTCAGGGCAATGCCCATGATGTCAAAAACCATGATCTCACTCATACAACAAGGTTTCTAAACGGAATAGATAAAATTGAAATTCCAAAGCAAAGAAGGAAATGGAAACATTCCATTGATATATTTGGAGCGAGGGAAAACAATCTAAAATCCATGGATGTCAAAATCCCAATGGGAATTTTGACAGTTATCACAGGAGTAAGTGGATCTGGAAAATCCACTTTGGTAAAACGGATATTGCTCCCTGCTATGGGCAAAAGAATGGGGCAGGCATCTGAACTTACCGGAAAATATGAGCGGATTGAAGGCGCCGTTGACTTGATCTCGTCCATTGAATATGTTGATCAAAATCCCATTGGCAAATCTTCCCGCTCAAATCCTGTGACATATGTGAAGGCCTACGATCATATTAGACAATTGTATGCCGAGCAAGGTTTGGCAAAATCGCGCGGATATAAACCATCTTACTTTTCCTTCAATGTAGATGGCGGCAGGTGCGAAGAATGCCAGGGCGAAGGAACTGTTAAAATCGAGATGCAGTTCATGGCAGATATTTACCTCACTTGCGATAGCTGCCATGGAAAACGCTTCATGTCTGATATTTTGGAGGTAGAATACAATGGCAAAAATATATCTGATGTTTTAGATCTTACCGTGGATGATGCCATTACTTTTTTCAAAGATAAAAAGAGCATTATTTCTAAACTAAAGCCATTGCAAGATGTCGGTTTGGGCTATATTGGTTTAGGTCAGTCATCAAATACATTGAGTGGTGGAGAAGCACAAAGAGTAAAATTGGCAACTTTTCTGAGCAAAGGAATTGCCCATGAAAGCGAAAAAGTATTGTTTATTTTTGATGAACCGACCACCGGACTTCATTTTCATGATATAAATAAGCTTTTATTGGCAATAAACGCGCTGATAGATCGTGGACATTCTGTTATAATTATCGAGCATAACGTAGAAATAATAAAATCGGCAGATTGGATTATCGATCTAGGGCCCGAGGGAGGTGATCTTGGAGGAAAAATTGTTTTTGAAGGAACTCCGGAAGAAATGATAGAATTAAAAAATAACCATACAGCCCATTATTTAAGACAAAAGTTTCAATAGCCAATAATAGGTGCTTAATTTGTCAGGAAACGCATATATGATCTTAGAAAATTTTTCTATGCCCTTACGGAAAATTCAATTCCATGCATTCATGGTTTTTTTTAGCTTTTTGCTCGTTCCCTGCTTTGGTCAGGTCATGAGCTCAGCAGAACGCAAAATGATGGCGACCTTAAATACGGAATCGAACGCCATCCCCAAAGAGCTGCTAATGACCAAAACAATAGTGGTAATTTCCATGGATAATGGAGAAAGCAACATTAGAGGAGATTGGAAAAGTTTTGCAGACGAGGCGCATTTTTATATCCGAAGATTAGGGATTGATGCTGTGCTATATTTTTATGTAGACGACTTGATCTCCGGTTATGATGTCCAGAGAACCATTTCTGAGCAGATGGAAAAACGGGAGATAAAAAACATACTGATGCTTTCCAAAGATAAAATCAGCAATCAGGATCAGTTTATTGGCGTACTAACTACTTGGGATGAAAAGCCCGACATGATCACTAACCAACAAGCTGCATGGAAATCACAGACCAGTGATCTTGAAATTCTCTTCCGAAACCTTGCCAGATCCATTGACAGTGCAAACCTGACCTTGGAAAACCTCATGATCATTGACTCTCCGGAATACTTCGGTGGCGGAGGCGTTATTGCCGGAAGAAGATCAGAAACATTTAACACCGATTTAAGAATTGACCGGTTGGCAGTTCCTAAATTTGAAACCTTGCCTGTATCGGAAAATCGTGCAGTAGTGGATAGCAATATGTCCGCCATTGTTAATGAAGAAAATTCAAGCATTTTGACCTGGAACAGCCAGTTAGAGCAATTGATGGCAAATTATCCATATAAATACGGCATAGTTTCTTACGATTATGATGAAAAAAAATTATTGACTCAGGGATATCAATTCGTGCTGATGCGGGTTCATTCTTCCGGTCGAAATGTGCGAAATGTCCTTGGCTATGAAGTGAGTGATGAAATCAATGAGCTGATAACTATGAAAAAATCAAGTGACGGGCAGATCATTGTTAAATCTATCCCAATGGATGGTATGGTATACAAGTATTACGTAAAGCATATTAATAGCGGTGATATCTACCTCGGAGAGCAATGGGACGGAGACGACAATTGGCAAGATGCATTTCACAACCACATTTCGGCAATAATCGCTGCCTTGAAAAAAAATTAGACCTCCTCAGTTGTTTTTCCCTTCCTTTAAAAGCCACAATCTGAGTAAAAAGTTCATGGATTTCAGACTATATTTATCCTAACCTTTTGTACATCAACAACTTAAACATTACATGATAATAAGCAACGGAATAAAGAAAAACTCATTTAAATAAATTTGCCATATTTAAGTTATGTTTGAAAATTCAATTAATACAATGTTTTTAATGAACATGCGTAATATATTGGAACAAATTGCTATATTAGTATAATCATTATCACAAATAATTGCATTAATCGAATACTTAGCTATGCTGAATACAATAACAAACCCCTTCAACGACAATTGGATAGAAGTACTTGGCATAAAACACGAGCGAGTTTCTGTCCTGATCGTAGGAAACAATCCCATAGAAATGACTTGCATCTACGATCTTTTGACCGGAATCAGGTCAAAAAGTTACGTAGCGGATTTTTGCTTTAGTTTTAAAGACAGCTTTGAAAAAATAGAAAAAATTCGTCCACAGGTTATTTTGATAGATGATAATTTGATCGCAAAAGATATCAAAGAATACATCCATGTTTTGAAACAAAATTCAAAAACCAGTCATATAAAAATGGTTCTTTTAAAAAGTGCCAATTTTGGTTTGCCCGTAACGGACAAAGTAGATTTGACAATTTTGAAAAGTGAAATAACCGCTAATCGACTATCCTCGATTATTGAAAATAGCATTAAAGCGCCCGAACGTCAACTGGCATAAACTAATCTCAAAAGGCCTCAAATCCTGACTGAATATTTTGGTCAGGATTTTTTTATTTTTTATTGATTACAAAAAGCCACTTAGCTCTGAATTTTTAGGTGTTGCGCCTAAAAAACTTAGTTTTTTTGACTTATTTTGCATCTTATTTTAAAAAAAGATTTAAAAGAAATTTAATATAACAACAACATGGCATTACCAAAAAAATATCAGCATCCATATGCTTTTGACCCTAAATATAAAAAGACCGTAGCATACTTCAGTATGGAGTTTGCAATTGACCAACCCCTCAAAACATATTCTGGGGGTTTGGGATTTTTGGCCGGCTCCCACATGAGAAGTGCTTATGAATTGAAGCAAAACTTGGTAGGTATTGGCATACTCTGGCAATATGGGTATTACGACCAAGTAAGAAGAGGAGATCAGTCGATGGACGCACTTTTTCAAGAAAAACTCTATTCCTTTCTGGAAGAAACGGACATCACATTTCAAATCGAAATCAATGACCATCCGGTACATGTAAAGGCATATTATCTTGCACCAGAAACCTTTGGCACCGTACCGATGTTTTTTCTATCGACTCACATGCCTGAAAATGATTATCTGGCGCAAACCACATCACATAAACTATATGATTCAGATCCTGCTGGGAAGGTGGCCCAAAGCATCCTTTTGGGTGTTGGTGGTGCAAAGCTATTAGAATTGCTGAACCACGAAACGGAAGTTTATCACCTCAATGAAGCGCATGCCTTATCGCTTGCTTTTTCGCTATACAACCAAAACAAAGACTTGGCGGCACTAAAAGAAAAATTGGTTTTTACCACTCACACTCCCGAAGAGGCGGGTAATGAAAAGCACGACATTAGGCTCCTCGAAAAACTTGGCTTTTTCAGCGGCTTGCCTCTTGACGAGGTGAGGAAAATAACGGGTATTAAGGACAATACTTTCAACCATTCCCTTGTTGCTCTCAGGCTGTCTAAAATCTCTAATGGTGTATCAAAAATCCATGGGGAAGTTTCCAACAAAATGTGGAATAAATATGAAGGTATTTGTCCAATTATTTCTATCACCAATGCTCAAAATAAAAAGTACTGGGCAGATGTTCCTTTAAATAAAGCACTTGAAAAAGACGACAACAAGGCATTGGTAAAGCGTAAAAAGGAAATGAAGAAAAATCTTTTTGATTTGGTAGCAGATCAAACCGGGCAGCTATTTGACAAAAATGCACTTACAATCGTATGGGCTAGGAGATTTGCAGAATACAAAAGGCCTGCTATGATCACTCATGATGTAGAGCGATTTAATAAAATCATATCCGATGTTGATAGACCAGTTCAGATCATTTGGGCTGGGAAACCATATCCTATGGATTATAATGCCATTAGCACATTTAACAGCCTAGTGCATTTAAGCAAAAAACATCGCAATATCGCAGTACTGGTTGGCTATGAACTTCATTTATCCAAAATGCTAAAATGTGGCTCGGATGTGTGGTTAAACAATCCAAGACTGCCAAGAGAGGCATCCGGAACCAGTGGCATGACTGCCTCCATGAATGGATCTGTTAATTTCTCTACTTATGACGGTTGGATTCCGGAATATTCTAAACACGGGGTAAATAGCTTTGTGGTGCCTCCAGGTGACGGATCGCTTCCAATTCACCAACAGGATCAGCTTGATTTGCAAAACTTGCTTAATATTCTAGAAGAAGAAATAATTCCAACATACTACGACCATCAGGAAAAATGGGTCTCCATCATGAAAAACAGTATGCAGGACGTTGTTCCTTATTTCGATTCGGATCGAATGGCTTATCAATATTATGAGAAACTGTACAACTATAAAAAAATCTAGTTAATTATAAAGCCCGAAAATTCGGGCTTTTTTTTGCAAAATATTTTATTTCTTTACCCAGTTATTGTACTCCATTGTTTAATAATTATCCTTAACTTTCATAGGCAAAACATCTCCATCGTTTTTTTAATATTCCCCGATATAAAATCAAAAGTTTATGAAAAAATTGAATGTTTTATCCCTAGCGTGGAAATACCACCCTTCCATAACGAGTGGTGTCGGAGTGGCTTGTGAAGGGTTCAACAATGCGCTTTCACAAATTACCGACCTAACCGTGATCTACCCTAAGGTAACCAAAGTACAGATTCATGAAGAGGTGGTTTTAGATGCTGGAAATTTAACAGAAAAACAAAAAAAAAATATCTGGAAGGAATACATCGAACATATAAAAAACAAAGAATATGAAGTTGCTGTTAGTCTGGATCCATATTACACGGTTCGAAAACCTGATAGGAAAGAGGTCTCCGAAATAGAAGAAGAACATCGGGAATCTGATTTACCGCTTATAAATAGTGACAAAATACGTGTACACAAGACAACGGAAAAGTTCCTTTTTGAAGAAGTCGATGTATTTGGAGAAAGTGTTAAGGAGAAGATTTTCCTATACGTTCGGCTGGTTGAGGAACTGGCTGGAAAACTCAATTTTGATATTATCCACGCCCATGACTGGATGACCTTTGCGGCAGGTATTGCTTTGAAAAACACCTACAATAAACCACTAGTTTTACATGTACATTCCTTGGAGTATGACCGAGTAGGCCATAAAAATGCCTCATGGGTTTATGACATAGAAAGGCATGCCATGTCCAAGGCCGATAAAGTTATTGCGGTGAGCGAATACACAAAGGGTATTATTGAAGGTAGTTACGGACTAAGTGGAGACAAGATAGAAACGATTTATAACGCTGTTTCCATTCCTGAATATGATGTTGAAAAAAGAAATAATTCTGGAAAAGTATCTAAGATTCTGTTTGCGGGAAGGATAGATGGCAACAAGGGTATAGAATACTTTATAGAAATAGGGCAAAGTGTTTTAAAATATAATCCCAATGTGGAATTTATCGTCGTGGGCCGAGGCGAAGAAAATGTGCAATTTGAGGATATCGAAGGGTTTAACGAGATTTCTTCACGCTTCAAATATTTGGGAAGCATAGAAAGAAGTAAATTGTTCTCATTGTACTATGAATGTGACGTGCTTTGTATGCCGTCCGTATCCGAACCGTTTGGCCTTACGGCCATTGAGGCGGCACATGTCGGCTTGCCGGTAGTACTATCTAATAAAACCGGTGCATCGGAAATATTAAAGCGAACCCCAAAAACAACCTTTTGGAACACAGAAAAGTTTGCTTCTATTATTGTCTCTTTGCTAGAAAATGATAGCCTTCGCGAGCGTGTTATTGCCAACAATAAAAAAGATGTTGCAACTCTTTCTTGGAAAACATCTGCTGCTCAAGCCCTCACGATCTACAAACAACTTTTGAACTAAAAAAGCACTTATTTCCCATACTTTTCCAATTGCTTGAGCAAGATGGTG
The DNA here is from genome assembly GCA_030426345.1 of Bacteroidia bacterium. Classification (GTDB taxonomy): domain Bacteria; phylum Bacteroidota; class Bacteroidia; order Cytophagales; family Cyclobacteriaceae; genus JAAUQL01. Next base: position 9,571 of record JAUHYU010000064.1, on the reverse strand, counting down.
AAGTCCTTAGGATATGGGGCCTCAATATGCACTGATTTTCCATCAAGAGATTTAAAAGAAATGGCAAACGCGTGAAGTGCCACTCTTGGTATCATGGGTGTTTCCTCACGCCTACTAGGCTTGTATTTTCGTTTTATCTGCGACAGATACATAAATTCTCCCTCGTACATGATGTCGCTGACTATTGGGTGTTTGACATATTTGAGATGTGCCCGAATTTGGTGTCTCCTTCCGGTGATAGGCTTGCATTCCAGTAACGAGCAGGCCTTGAAGTTTTGAAGGGTGGTAAAATAGGTGATAGATGGCTTGCCTGATTTTGCATCCCACTTAACAATGCCTTTATTCTTAACAATTAATGGGACTTCGACCATTAAATTATTAAAATTCGTTTGTCCCTGAGCAACTGCATGGTAAACCTTTACTACTTCTCTATTTTGAAATTGTAGCGCAAGATGCCGATAACTTTCCGGATTTTTAGCAAGGATCAAAACGCCAGATGTGTCCTTATCCAACCTGTGACAAACCTGGATATCCGGCATCAGCTCTTTTGCCAGTGCAAGAATATTGAGGACATCCACCCGATCATCCAGAGTGGCAATGCCTGCAGGTTTATTTATCGCCAGAAAATCATCATTTTCAAAAATTATGCTTTCCCTTAGTTCTGGCCTCTTCATAGTTAATTGTTGCTTTAAGGTATTGGTTTGATCTATTTAGCTATCAGCTATTTGCAATTTTATTTTTTCTATAAATATTACACACAACAGTAACTCACTATTTACGCAAGTTCCGCCATGGATTTATCCTGCATATTTACAACAAAAAAATCGAGCTATGTTATTTTTAATTACATCATTTGTAGTGATTTCCTTGACGATGGCCATTGGTGTGGCCTATACTGCTTCAATTTACATTGAAAAAGTTTTTAAAGACAGTTAATCCATCTCAAAATTCTGGCAATCCGCCAAGGAATTATTCCTTGGACCAATTGTAGGGGCTTCCTTTTGGAAGTTTAAACCGAAATTCCGACCCTTCGTTCGGCTTGCTCTTCATGCTTATCTGGCTCTGGTGAGCTTCGAGAATGTGCTTCACGATAGATAGTCCAAGGCCTGTTCCTCCTTTTTCTTTTGATCTGCTTTTATCGATTCGATAAAAGCGCTCAAATATCCTTTTATGGTGTTTTTCTGGTATTCCAATACCATTGTCCTTCATTATTACTTCAATATCCTTCTCATGCTCAACAAGATTGGCTTCTACGACGGCATTGGTTTCTTTTTGGTACTTAATGGAATTCGATACCAAGTTTAGAATCACTTGAAATATCCTGTGGCGATCGGCAAACACAAAGCAGCTATCCGGACAATCCATAGTAAACCTCAGATCAATGTCTTCAACTTCGGGCTTCCCTTCAAACTGGCCGTACACTTCCATAATCAGGGAATTGATATTGAAATTTTCCATCTCCATTTTCGCAACTCCTGTTTCAACTTCAGAAATAGTGAGGAGATCTTGAACAATCCTATCTAAAGCGTCCAAACTTTTGGCAGCCTTTTTCAGAAACCTGTGTCGAACGTTTTTATCTTTCTCCGCACCATCCAGTAGGGTATGCACAAATCCCTGCGCAGCAAATATTGGCGTTTTTAGCTCGTGTGAAATATCGGCAATAAATTCCCGTCGGAAAGTCTCTGCCTTTTTCAGCTCATCGATTTCCTGTTGTTTGGTTTGTGCATATGTGAGTATCTCACTATTAATTCGAAGCAGGGGATTTCCTTGGATAGACTGTGTATCTTCCTCAAAAAAGGAAAAATCCTCTGCTCTTAATTTGTTGATTCTCTCGTTAATTTTTTCAATCTGGCCAAAAATAAAAACATCCACAGTGAAATATGTGAGGATATAAGCCGATGAAAATGACAGGATAAAAACAACCAAATGCCCACTAAGCGGAACTCCTTCTACCAGCGAAAGAAAAGAAGTAGTGATAATGGATACTGCAGCGGCCGTTAATAATGCAACGCTTTTTGACTTTGAAAGCATGCCGCAATTTAGATCATTTCAAACTTATACCCCACACCTTTCACTGTTTGGATATAACCTTCGCCGATTTTCTCCCTTACTTTTCTGATGTGTACATCTACGGTTCTGGCCAAAACATACACATCTGTGCCCCAAATATTTTGCAACAGATCATCTCTACTAAATACTTTATTGGGATTCTCGGCTAAAAAGTAAAGCAATTGGAATTCTTTTTTGGGCAAGGCTACTTTATCATCTTTTATCATAATTGTATAGCTTGTCTTATCAATGGTAAGATCACCAAAAGAAATCAAATGATCTGGATTATTTTTCGTTTCTCCCCTTCTGAACATAGCCCCAATTCTACTCATTAGTGCACGGGGTTTTATAGGCTTGGTGATATAATCATCGGCCCCAATGTCAAATGCTGCAACCTCGGAGTATTCTTCAGATCGTGCTGTCAGGAAAATAATGAACATATTTTCCATTTTTTTTAATTCGCGCAACTGACGACATGTCTCCACGCCGTCCTGACGAGGCATCATGATATCGAGCAATACCAAATCGGGGTAAAAGTCCAAGGCGATCTTCACAGCATCGATGCCATTATTTGCAGTTTTCACCTGATACCCTTCCTTTTTCAAATTATATTTGAGCAATACGAGTATGTCTTCTTCGTCGTCAACTACTAAGATTTTCTTGTTTTTGTTGCTGCCCATTTCTGATTTATTTTTTTCATTAGATCCATCAATCGGATAGTTTTCTGCAAAGTTACTAAGTACGGTTAAATATTTTGTAGGATATGAGCATAACCCGCTAATTCATAACATTTCGATAATTTTGCAGTAATACCTTCCTCATTCTAAAAAGGGTTGCAGGTTTCGTGAAGTTGGAACCTCATGGATTTTAGATACTTTTTTTACGTTATTATCTACTATAATCTCGTATGTCAATCTCCAGCGACCCGATGATCAACTCAGCTTTAACTTTTAAGGGGATGCGGTATTTGTCATCCGAAATCCATGCTTTTATGGGATTTGTACCTCTGAAGAAAGAATTTTTAGGCATTATCGGTGACATGAGAAATGCATCATATTGGCCGATTTTGGTTTTGACCTTTTCCTTTCCCAGATATTTAACCTTAACATGATAAGTCGTGTCGTCAAAAAAACCTGTAACTGTAAATATCTGATCTGTCTTTAAGGTATCATAATCGAATGTTCTCATATAATAGTAGCCGCTGACCAAATCTTGAATGTTTGAGGGGATCGAGATTGTATCTTTCCTGATCAGGGTGCTGTCCCTCTTATGGATTCTGTGTACTATTGCATTCTTGTTTTTATGATCAAATTCGATTACCTCTTTTTTTCGGTAGTTACCCTCTTTGATACTCTGGTAAAATCGTTGCGAGACAATTGCACTGGTATCCAGATAGGTTCCCCAATTGTCGCGTACAGTTGTTACCATATCGAAAAAGCCTTTGGTTCTGCCATAAATATCCACTTTGTAGCATGGCCGGTTATTTACTTTATGAATTTTTTCATCTATTTTCAAGACCGCCTCGCCCGCATTAATGAAACCATAGTGTACCCGATATTCAATGCGCTCTCCTGGGATCAGACAATCCTGCTCTATATACCGATAGGAATCACTCCTTTCCCCAAACCCAAATAAATATGGAGAAAATAGCACCAAAATCCATGAACTGACTCTGCTAAAGGTATTTTTATCAAATATTTTCATAAATACCAATCGTGGATTAAAGAGATGGATATTTGAGTTTATAGGAATCTAACATTTCCTTGATATTGTCATGATAGTTTTCTTTCAAATCCTTTTCTAAAAGTTTTAGATCACCTTTATACCTCAAATACGACATGAAAAAGGTATTGTTCGGTTTCCTTGCTTGGTAAAATTTTATATATCTATCTCTATCGTGCAAATCAAGCGTGTCTATTGTGGCAATGATTTGATCTATCGCATTTTCTTTAATTGACAACTTTTTTGTTACAGGCCAATCATTTTCCATGGATTTATAAAGGGTATCCAGATACATCGCTCCTCTCAGAATATGCTCACTTAGGGTGGTCCGGTCTTTCCAGTGTTGTTGATATCTCATAAGCAGCTCGTTTTCCAGACCATATTTATTTTTCAAGTATCGCTCTGTTCCCTTTATCCCAACAAAAGTGGCCAGATTTTCATTGAACCTAACACTATCCTTTACAAACAAAGTGCCATGTGTAAGTTCATGGATCAAGAGTTCGGCAAAACCAGCTTCATCGTCATCCAGCATGTTGGAAAGTATCGGATCTTGAAACCAGCCCAGCGTGGACCACCCTCCCGCTGTGCGGATGTTGGTATCTAATCCCTCAGCTTTCAGTTCCTTTTCTAGTGAAATGGCCTTTTGCTTATCAAAAAACCCTTTGTACGAAAAAGAACCAACAATGGGAAATGACCACTTTTTAGGTTCTAGTTTAAATCGTTGGCATGCAGTAACTACAAACATCAGCTCTTTTCCCTTCTGGTCATAAACTGTAGAATAATTTTTGGAAAAGTTGATGCCGAGCGAATCAAAGGCAAACTTTTTGATGTTATCGACCAGACCAAGATTTGCTTTGAGCGAATCCGGAAACTCTGGGTCTGCTAATACTTCGGCAATTGGCCTTGCCTTTTGAATAATCTCTATTTGCCCTTTTGCTTGTCCCAAGCCGTACCAGACCAATTTATAATTGACCACCAAAAGGGTTAAAAATATGCCCAAAATCCATAAAAGAATCTTTTTTGTAATCGACATGCACTAAAAAATTTACTCCGCCCATACATTAAAAATAATCTTTAAAATATGGACTCCCTGTTTCTATATTTTACTAACCCATAAAATAGAATTCTTAAAATCCCTACTTTGATATTGAATTTCGAAGTCTTATTTTCACATCCCGAAAATATAAAAAATACCTGTAAATGAGCGATAATAAAGAAAAACTAAAAGCCCTTCAACTGACCATAGACAAGCTGGACAAAGCCTATGGTAAAGGCACCGTGATGAAATTAAGTGATGAGCGCGTCATGGATATTCCCTCTATTCCTACCGGTTCGCTAGGTTTGGATATCGCCCTCGGAATTGGCGGTATCCCCAAAGGAAGGGTCATTGAAGTCTACGGGCCAGAATCTTCAGGTAAGACCACCCTCGCAATGCATTGCATAGCAGAAGCACAAAAGCGGGGAGGCCTCGCGGCGATAGTTGATGCCGAACATGCATTTGATAAACTATATGCCGAAAAGCTAGGTATCGATACCGAAAACTTGCTCATCTCCCAACCTGACAATGGAGAGCAGGCACTTGAAATCACCGAGCATCTGATCCGATCTGGGGCAATCGACATAATTGTGATTGATTCTGTAGCGGCCTTGGTGCCACGGGCAGAGCTGGAAGGTGAAATGGGCGACAGCAAAATGGGCCTTCAGGCCAGACTGATGTCTCAAGCACTCAGAAAGCTGACAGGAACTATCAGCAAAACTGGATGCGCATGTATTTTTATCAACCAATTGAGGGAAAAGATCGGCGTCATGTTTGGTAACCCAGAAACAACCACCGGTGGAAATGCCCTTAAATTTTATGCGTCTGTTCGTCTGGATATCCGTAGAATTGGCCAGATAAAAGAAAGTTCGGACAATATTTTGGGTAATAGGACACGCGTCAAAGTAGTCAAAAACAAGGTGGCGCCTCCATTCAAAGTTGTGGAATTTGATATTATGTATGGACTAGGGATTTCCAAAAGCGGTGAAATCCTGGACATTGGTGTTGAGTTGGACATCATTCAAAAGGCAGGTTCGTGGTTTTCGTACGATGGCAACAAATTGGGTCAGGGCAGGGATTCTGTAAAGAGCCTTATTGAAGACAATCCTGAACTAATGGAAGAACTAGAGACAAAAATCAAAGAAAAAATCAACCCTAAACCTGTAAAGGAAAAACCAGAATCAGCGGAATAACTCCAGTTGATCGGGCAGCAGTCTAAAAGATTTGCGGTGATAGGGAGTAATTCCTAAATTTTTGATCGCCGCCCGATGCTGTTTCGTAGGATAACCAACATTCGTTTCCCACCCATATCCTGGATGGGAAATGGATAGTTTTTCCATCAAATCATCGCGATAGGTCTTGGCTAGAATAGATGCTGCTGCGATGCTCATGTATTTTCCATCCCCTTTTATGATACAATGGTGGGGTGTTTTCCCGTAAGGATTAAACTTATTTCCGTCCACCAAAATCAATTCCGGCCGGACTTTCAACTGATCCAAAGCACGATGCATTCCTACTATTGAGGCCTGCAGCACATTGATCTGATCGACTTCTTCATGGCCCACTTCAGCAATGGCATATGCCAAGGCATCTTTTAAGATATCCTTTTTGATAAGCTCCCGCTTTGCCTTTGAAAGCTGCTTAGAATCCATCATAAGTCCATGAGAATAATTTATGGGCAAAATCACTGCTGCCGCCACTACTGGCCCGGCGAGACACCCACGCCCTACTTCATCGCAGCCTGCTTCAACTTTATCACCTGAAAAATTTGATTTTAGCATTGTGCAATTTATAGCCATACGATAATTTATCAGTCAAAAATTGAAATAAAATTGCTACGGAATAGCTAAATAGAAATCTCATGGAAAAATGATGCTTTTAGTAAAAGGAAATTGGTGAGGGTCACAAGTCTATTATAGTATTAAAACACAAAAAATACCTGATCCTGAACAGAAGTCCTATTTTTGCAAATAACCAACTACAAAAAAAATGGATCAGGAAAGACCTCAAAATCCATGGACGTGCAAATCGTCTAAAAAAGTATATGAAAATCCATGGATCACTGTCATAGAAGATGAGGTGGCGCGGCCTAACAAAACCAAAGGGATTTATGGCAAGGTTCATTTTAAGAATAAGGCTGTGGGCATTATTCCCCTTGACGAAGAACTGAACACCTGGCTGGTAGGTCAATATCGATATACACTCAATGAATATTCGTGGGAGATTCCCATGGGAGGGTCTCTGCTTCCGGAAGACACGCTGGCCGGAGCCAAACGGGAGCTCAAGGAAGAAACAGGATTGACTGCAGAGAAATGGACGAATATCTTGACCATCCACACATCCAACTCTGTTACGGATGAGTTTGGTTATGTTTTTCTAGCGCAAGGACTTACACAAGGCGAAATGGATTGGGATGAAACCGAAGAACTCCAGATCAGAAAATTACCACTAGCAGAAGCTCTGGAGATGGTTATGGAAAATAAAATCACTGATTCGCTAAGTATAGCAGGTATTTTAAAAGCAGTCAGAATCCTTGGCCTTTAGTTATGAAAAATCAAAATCAACGCTAAACGGAGATTTCATCAAGAGCCGCAACGCCTCTTCCATTGTGATGTCCCCGTGGATGACGCGATACAATGACTCCGTAATCGGCGATCGCATCTGATGTCCCTTCATCAATCGCACAATTATTTTTATTGTATTGATCCCCTCGGCGGTCTCTTCCATGGTACTCAAAATATCTGCCAGACTTTCCCCTTTGCCCAGCCTTTCACCGACTGTAAAATTCCTGCTTAACTTACTGGAGCAAGTGGCAACAAGATCACCAACTCCTGCTAAGCCCAAAAATGCTCTTGTGTTTGCCCCAAGGATTTTTCCAATATGGATCATCTCGATCAATCCTCGGCTAATGAGCATAGCGCGCGCATTTTCTCCGTAACCCATTCCGCTCAATGCTCCCGAAGCTATCGCAATGATATTTTTCAAAACCCCTGTCAACTCAATACCAAGTAAATCCTCACTGCCATAAACTTGAAATAGGTCGTTGCGCAAAAGTTGCTGTCCCTCGCGAATCACCTCATCAAAATGACTGGCAACTACAGTCGCTGCCGGTTGATGGTCAGCAAGCTCTTTTGCGAGATTTGGCCCGGCAAGACAGCCAACTCTGACTGCCAGCGTTTTCTCCCTGATCAATCTGCTCATGGTATAAACCTCATCTTTGGTAATAGCAGATTCGTTGTCTTTTTCCTGCTTGTCTTTTGGTACGATTAGCCCCTTAGTACCATGAATAAGTAAGTGGTAAGGTTTGAGCAAATGCGACAAATCATCTATTAATGCCGGGAAGTTTTCAGAAGGTACGATCGGGAATATCACATTACAGTTATCTGTAATGTGTGATAAGTCATTTGTCGGGACAATCCGCTCATGCAATGGAAAACCATGGATTTTTCGGCTATTTGAGATGGATTCGATCACCTTAGGGTTCCGGGCATAAAGCAATACATCCGAATTTTTTGCCAAAATATTGGCAATGGCAGAGCCAAAGCTTCCCGCACCAATCACGCCTACCGGTTTCTTATAAGAACTTTTCGAGCTCATAGCCATCCATTCTGTTGTGGTAGTAATACAAATTATTTATATCCTTGGTAATTATATTTCCCTGCTTGTTTTTGAGCAGAGGCCGCTTAGAGTGGTACATTCCAACATCCGAAATCCCCAACTCAATCACCTGATCAATATCGTCTACTAAGTGGCGGGCTATGTCCACTTTTTCTTCATTGAAAAGGTCGATCACTCTGTCGCGTAATTTTGAAAATGCTTTTTTGAACTTGGCGTAATCGATTTCTATTTCATCTATAGGAAGGCGCAAAACGCTGTACAGGTCTAGGTTTTTATATTGATTACGGATCATTTGAAAAGCCGTAAAAGCCACAAGATGACTTGCCTGCACCCGGTTGATGCGATGAAATTCCCGCACAATCACCTCGCTAAGCATTCGGGTATATTCTTCCTCCCGCTGCTTATCTCCCAATATTTTTCCCTTGGACAAAAAATAATCTTGCGTATTGATCCGGTTTCCGTGGGCGTCAATGCTCATACCTTCCTCATTTACATAATTCCCAAAGAGATCGAGTCCACGGCCGATCGATACTGAAATGTTATTTCCTTTGGTAAAAAATTCCAATAAAAACTTCAGAATCCGACTGGACTTTTCATACTGGTTGCTTTCTGTATAATATCGCTCCTGCCCCTTTTGCTCTAGATATTGCCGAATAAGGAAAGGTGCCTCCAAAACGAAATTGTAATTGATCACAACTGGGATAACAAAAATTTTGTTGTGCCGGCCTTGATCTTCCTTTTGATAATTCATCAATTGAGCCTCTATCGCCGTTCCGAGCAATCCGAGCTTCAGTCGGGTTTCCAACTTGCCGGATCGAGATCGCGTTCCTCCCGGAAAAAAAAGGCTGTGGCATCCATCGCGAAGCGCCATGCTGGAGTAAGTACGCAGCGACTCCATATATATTTGATTCTTCTTTCTTCGATCCACCTTGTATGCGCCAAGACTATTCATAAAATAGGCAAAAATCTCCATGTTAAAGAGATTCAACCCCGCACCATAAATGAATGGCGGCAAACCTAACGTGTGGATCACCCAGCCGATCAGGATAGAATCAAGATTGGAAAAGTGGGTAGGAACCATGACCACGGTGCCTATTTTAGCCAATTTTCGCAATTGTTCCGTTTCTCCGGTGATATGGATTTTAT
>JAUHYU010000156.1 GCA_030426345.1 Bacteroidia bacterium | reverse complement strand
TGTTGATACTCGGAATATTGCTTTTCAGCTTTGGCTTTTTGCCATTTTTATTCTTTAAAATGTATCAAAAATCCATGGAGTAGAAGTGCATTAATTATGTCACTTTTAATTTAAAATTCAACCCATCACTATACGGAGCAAAAGTCTAATAGTAAATTTTACTAACTTTACGTCAATGAAATCAGCAATAGATTTATATAGTGGGATTGGGGGATGGACTCTTGGAATGAAGCTTTCAGGGATCGAAAATATTGCATCTTATGAATGGTGGAATGAGGCGAACCAAACGCATAATTTAAACTTCAATACAAATCATAAGGAAATTGACATTAGGGGAATTGATGTCCAGAATGATCTGAATTTTGATAAAAAAATTGACTTTGTAGTAGGTAGCCCACCTTGCACGCAATTTTCATTTGCCAATAGAGGAGGTAATGGGAACATCCAAGATGGGCTAATTGACATCTACAAGTTTTTAGAAACTGTTGAATATTTAAAACCCAAATATTGGGCCATGGAAAATATTCCGAGGGTAGCCAAAATATTAGAAAAAGAACTGGACGGTGGTTCGCTCAATAAATTCAAAAATCTAGTAAAAATAATTAAGGTCGTAGACACTGCCGACTATGGCACTCCTCAAAACCGGAAAAGAATGATCGCCGGAGATTTTCCAATTTCACTCTTGGAGTCTTATAAATCAAAGATTAAAGTTGTTACGCTGGGGGATGTCTTAAATTCTTTATCAAAAATAATAGTGGTTGATCCTAACTACGGATATGAAATCCCAAAGGAACAAATCACCGAGTTGGAAAATGAGGTCGATTTAACAGAAGAAGAAGAACGAATAAATAGAGATGCTAAAACATACCATCCTGTTTATAATAAAATGGCATTTCCAGATAAAATGGAACGTCCTTGCAGAACTATTACTGCTACGTGCACGAGGGTTTCAAGAGAAAGTGTAGTTATCCCATCAAAAAAAGGCTATAGAAGATTGAATGTAAGGGAACGAGGTGTGATCCAAGGCTTCCCTATCACATATCAATTTTATGGGCGTACCCTAAATGCAAAATTTAAAATGATCGGCAATGCCGTGCCTCCGGTCTTGACATATTATATTTTTCAAAGTATGCTTGAAGTCCGGCCTGACGATATAAAACCTCCAAGTCAGTCGGCCTATATTCATGAAAAGCCTCCATATAAAGCTTATGAATCCAACCTTGGTTTACCAAAGAGAAAATTTCCGGCCAATCGAAAATTTCAATTTTCAGTACCAAATTTGAGATATGGCAGTGGTGTCCGGTTTGAATTGTCGAATAACCCAAAGAATGCGCCTGAAGAATGGTCTTTTAAATTCTTTTATGGCAATTCAAAAAACATAAAGCAAATCCCTCTTGATGGCAATATAAAAAACGCCCTGTCCCCTATACTGAACACATCAAGAAATGAAATTTTTACTGAGTGTGTTGAATCCATAAGCAAGAAATACAAAGATTATTCTTCGATTAGATTACAAGAACACTGGACATCGACTGATAGCGACAATGAGGTCTTTCATTTTTTGGATCACGTAGGAAATTGCGTTGGTGATATTCTTGCTAATGCAAACCTGGAAGGTTTTAATGGTAACATAATTGAATCCATTGTTAATGAAAAAAACGCAAAACTTGAAGAGAATAGGGATAGCATCTTGGTCGGCTTTTACTTCTTGTCCAGTCTGAATCAAAAAATGTTTAAACAATGAAAATTGGCGCAATGTATTCTCACCTAAATGGATTCGAGTGGATTCAATACCATCAAAAAGGTATGTGGAGTGAGATGGAACAAATAATTACAGATATTAATGCAGAGGAATATCGAACCAAAATCAGCAAAGAAAAGACAATGAAGGGGAAAATGCTTTTCAGTCCTACTGATTTAAACCAGCGAATGAAAACGGATTTTGAAGAACTGGATTGGTTTGAAAGCAGAACTAATTATTGGGTTACCGATGATTATAACCTCATCACTAAAACGATGCATTTAAAAGAGGGTGAGCAGAAAAAACTAATACAAGAAGCAGGAAAGATTCCGATCAAATCTTATAATCAAACCGATTTTGTTAAGAACAGGATTGCCATCGAAGTCCAATTTGGGAAATATAGCTTCATCGCTTACGATCTGTTTGTAAAGCATTTGGCTTTTTATGTTGGAGACACCATTGATGTTGGGATTGAAATTTTACCTATGAAAACGATGCAATCCGAAATGTCATCTGGTCCAGGATATTACGAAGGTGCTTTGTATGATTTGGCAAGACAAGGTAGGGGCGTTCCTGCTGTTCCCCTCGTTCTGATTGGTATTCAACCCTGATTCCTACCATTTTTATCCTTTAAAATGTATCGAAAATCCATGGAATAGGTGTACTATTCCGGTGTAAACAAATCACATTTTTCGAGTTATGGAATCTGCATTCGAGTCGTATTTAAAAAAGAACGCAGGGATAACAGAACCACAGTTATCTCAATTGAAAAATAAAATCATTACAAAAGCTTTTACCAAAGGGGAGTTTTTACTCCACAAGGGACAAGTTTGTAGGCATTCCTTTTTTATAGAAAAGGGACTCGCTAGATTTTATTCCATCGACAGAGAAGGCAAGGAACATATAATTCAATTTGCTCCAGAAAATTGGTTTTTAAGCGATCGTGGGAGTTTGTTCTTTAATGAATCTTCTGAGTTTTTTATCGATGCGATCGAGGATACCACTGCAGTGATGATTGACGAACATTTTAATCATCTCGCATCAGAAATCAGCCCACAATTCCGAAAATACAATGAACGGATTTTACAAAACCATATCCGCCACCTACAAAAAAGAATTAGCCAGTTGATCGGAGCAAGTGCAGAAGAACGTTATCTGGATTTCATAACATTATACCCCGATCTCACACTTCGCGTTCCCCAATGGATGATCGCCTCTTTTCTTGGCATCACACCAGAAAGCCTGAGCAGAGTGAGAAAAGTGCTAGCTAAGAAAAACTTTCATGGATTTTAGGGGCTTTTCTTATCATACATCAATGCAGATAAGGCGAGGGTGTCGTTACATTTGTTTTATATAAAAACAATAACATTATGGCAACTAAAAAAATAGAGATCGTAGTACCGCCAAGAGAACCCCACTTTGTAGGTGATGGATTTAGAGTACACAATTTTATTCCCAGTGCGTATCGGTTGGATATGAAAAAGATGGATCCGTTTATTTTGATGGATTATAATTCCAAATTTCACTTTACTCCCTCAGATAAGCCACGTGGCGTTGGCGTGCATCCGCACAGGGGTTTTGAAACAGTGACGATTGCCTACAAAGGGAAAGTAGCTCACCACGATAGCAGTGGCGGCGGCGGCATCATTGGCGAGGGCGATGTGCAATGGATGACGGCAGCGTCAGGTGTTTTGCACAAAGAATACCATGAAGAAAATTTCAGTAAAGAAGGTGGTGATTTTCAAATGGTGCAGCTTTGGGTAAACCTGCCGGCAAAAGACAAAATGACTAAGCCGAAATATCAAAGCATCTCCAATGCGCAAATCAACAGATTTACATTGCCTGATAACGGAGGGGAAATCGAAGTGATTGCGGGTTCATATCAAGACGTAAAAGGAGCGGCTTCTACCTTCACACCGATTCACTTACAAAATGCGCGGCTGAACAAAGGCGGAAAAGCAGCATTTAATTTTCCTGCCAACTATACCACGGCATTGCTTGTTATAGAAGGGAGTATTAAAGTGAATGGAGAAGAAAACGTGCCGACAGATAATTTTGTATCGTTCGAAAATGAGGGTGAAGAATTTACCATAGAAGCCCTTGAAGATGCCGTTGTACTCGTTTTGAGTGGCGAGCCAATTAATGAGCCGATCGCTGCCCAGGGACCTTTTGTAATGAACACAGAAGGAGAGATCACGCAGGCGATCAACGACTACAACATGGGCCGCTTCGGTTATTTAGAATAATTAAATCTATAGAAATGAGCAATGATTTGGACATCAGGAACAACGAGCAACAAATGCAATTTGAGTATCGCGAAGGTGATGAAATAGCCAAGATGCAATATCGCTTTTATAAAGATAGCATTGCTTTGATGCACACCGAAGTTCCTGATGCCATGAAAGGCAAAGGTGTGGCATCTGCTTTAGCAGAATTTGCATTTGGTCATGCCAAGGAATCAAACAAGCGGGTCATGGTTTATTGCCCGTTTGTTTTGACTTACGTCAAGCGGCATCCTGAAGTACAGGGCCAACTGGACAAAACATATCACAAATGACCGGCATGGCCGGAGCAAATTCAGGACACACAAGGGCATGATTGTATAACCCTATTAACAAACAACTTAAGAAAATATAAATTGATGAAGAAAAAGATCGTAGCATTCGCGGGAAGCAACAGTTCAAAATCAATCAACAAGCAATTGGTTAGGTACGTCCTGTCTTACTATGATGATTTCGACATAAAATTTCTCGATCTGAATGATTTCGAAATGCCTATATTTTCCGTTGATAGGGAAAAGAATGATCCATTCCCTGAAAAGGCCATTCAGTTTAGAAATGAGTTTGAAACCGCAGATGCCATTGTTTGCTCCATGGCAGAGCATAACCGCACCTATTCTATCGCTATGAAAAATATATTGGATTGGTGCAGTCGTGTTGATTTGAATATTTTCCATGAAAAACCCATGCTTTTGATGAGTACATCTACCGGAGGGTATGGTGGAGGAAATGTAATGCAATTGGCAAAATCATTCTTTCCGAGGTGCCATGCCGATGTCATTGAAACATTCTCACTGCCATCTTTCAAGGAAAACTTCACCAACAATACAATTACTAATGAAGAACTTAAAAAGGAACTGGAAACCAAAATTCAGACCTTCCGAAATCGGATAATCTAAGAGGGATAGTAAATCCCTCCAGTCTCATAACTATTGTTCGGGGAGAATTTCCTTATTAATTTGTGCCAAACATTCACAATAATTATGAAGCTCAGAATCCTCACTTTTTCCATGGCAATGTTTCTTTGCCATCAAATTTCGTTTGCCCAAGCAGAAAAAATCAATTGGTGGAA
>JAUHYU010000001.1 GCA_030426345.1 Bacteroidia bacterium | reverse complement strand
AAATGGTACTGTATGTTGTATTGGATTAAGCCCAAATTGTGAGCAAGATCCGTTTGACGATGATTGGATAGATTGTGGCAGTGGCAAAATGTATTGCTAAACGAATCAAACAGGGCGTCTTAACTTTATTTTGTAATTACGCCCTGTTAAACTATCTGTATAATAAATGATCAAAATGAATAAAAGAATCGTTATTGCCACTTGCACGATCCTTGAATGCTTGTTGCAACGGATATTTTGCTATTTGGTTAAATTTATAATTGATAAATAATTGCATTAAAGTTTCTTATTAATTGTATTAGAAATTTCATTGAAATAGTGTCTTATTGATGCTAATGCATTGGTAAAATTAAGAGAAGAACTTGAGGATATTGTTATAAGTTACATTTAATGGTGAATAATTCAAGCATAATAACAATTCTTTTCCTTTTTGTGAGTTGTAGCCAGGCGACAAAAGATATGGATCTATCTCTATATCAATCTGGAGAAAATAGGAAAGAGTTAGAAATGGCCTTAGATCACTACCAAAGTGATAAACTAAAATTACAAGCTGCAAAATTCCTTATCAGTAATATGTACCTGCACTTTCATCGGGAAGTCAAGTTTACACGCCAAAATAATAAGACTGTAGATTTTAATGTTTTTGAATTTGAAAGTGGAGAGCTGATATCAAAAGCCATAGACTCAATACGAAATATTCCCGGAATTAAATTTCGCAATGAAATCATTAGTGATACTCAATCAATATCGTCCGAAGAATTAATTGACCATATAGATTTGGCCTTTGAAGTTTGGAAGAATAAAAGCTGGGCATCACATCTAAGCTTCGATCAGTTCTGTGAATTTATTTTGCCATACAGGGCTTATCGGGAGCCAATAGAAAGTTGGAGGGATGACTTGAGTCAGAGATATAGTTGGTTGAATGATTCCATAGGGAAAATTGGCAATGATCCTGTGGAAGTCTGCACCATAGTAAACAATGAACTGAGGAGTTGGCTGAAATTTGATTGGGACCGGGGCTCTAAGACCCTCCATGATCAGGGTATTAGTGAGATATTACAAAACAAACATGGAAAGTGTGTAGATCTGGTTGTTATGGCGACTTGTGCAATGCGTGCACAGGGGATACCGGTAGCCATAGATGAAGCTCCTCATTGGGCACATAGGGCTTACGGGCATACATGGAACGTGGTTTTGAATAAAGATGGCGTTTGTATTCCATTTGGTGGAGCAGAGAAGAACCCTGGTGAGCACGATGCTATTTTAAGCTATGTAAAGGTCGGGAAAATATTCAGGAATTGTTTTGCGAGGCAGCCAGGCAACTTGTTGGAGCAAGTAGATGATGTGCAAAATGTTCCACCGCTGTTTTACAGAGTAAACCTGAAAGACGTGACCCAAGAGTATGTGGATGTAGGGAATATTTTGCTCAATGATCTTAAGCTCAAGACAGATCCAGATGATGAAGTTGCCTATATATGCATCTATAATGGAGGACAGTGGAGGCCTATCTATTGGTCATCATTGGATGGCAACAATGCGGAGTTCAAAAACATGGATAAAAACAATGTGCTATACCTTCCGGCTACTTATAGTAATGGGAGGGTAAATCCAGTTGGAAAACCTTTTGTATATACAAAGTCAGAGGAGATTGAAACTATCCAAAATGCTGGTAGGTATTATAAGGAAGTGATTTTGAAATATAACAACAAAATGTTTGATGAAACTCTGAGAGATGGAAGTGTGAGGGATTATCCAATAAAAAAGGACTATCGGTACAGACTAGCGTATTGGGATGATAAGTGGGTTTATTTGAACAGTCAAACCGCGGATACATCTTATTTAATTTGCAAAAATGTTCCTAAAGGCACTTTATACAAATTGGAATACCTTGACTATGGAAATACAGGTCAACGGCCATTTATCCTAAATAATGGGGAACAGGAATTTCTGTAAATCTGATCTATAAATGGGAAAGGGGTATGATAAGAAAGAATCCAGAAGCTAATCACTTTTTATATTTCCACAACTTGGATGGATTGAGGTTTCTAGCTGCTATATTAGTGGTGATCAATCATATAGAAATATTTAAGTCCAATACAGGTATTTCAAATATTTCCCATATCCCATTTATCGGAAAAATGGGAGAACATGCCGTCACCCTATTCTTTGTGTTGAGTGGATTTTTGATCACCTATCTGTTGCTCTCCGAAAAGGAGGCAACACAGACTATCGGCATAAAAAATTTCTACTGGAGGCGGATATTAAGGATATGGCCATTGTATTATCTTATTATTTACGGGGCGTTTTTCCTATTCCCACATGTCGACTTGTTTTACGTTCCTAATTTCACAGACCATATCCCGGAATTTTATGTGTTAAAATCCATCCTGTATTTTGGATTTGTCCCCAATGTGGCAATTGTAATACTGACTCCCGTAGCGTTGGCACATCACACCTGGTCAATAGGTGTAGAAGAACAGTTTTACCTTGTTTGGCCGGTAATTGTGAAATACATGAAAAAACTGGTCATCATATTTCTAGCAATCATAATAACCTATTTGTCTATAAAGGTCATCACATATGCTATATGGAAATTTGGGTATTTTACCAATGACAATGTAAGCAGACAACTTGGTTTTATAGTTTACAGGGTTGTCGAATTGACCAGAATAGATTCTATGGCAATAGGTGCTATTGGTGCCTACTTATTCATAAACAAGCAGCTTCCTTCAAAAATAATCTTTGCCTGGTATTTTCAAATCTCTTTGTATATCATCACTGTATTTCTGTTGATTAACTATCCCGACATGGGAGTATTTACTTCGGAGATTTTTTCCATACTTTTTATATTGATCATACTCAATCTTGCCCTTAACAAGAACACCATTCTCAATCTGGAATTTCCTGTGTTGAAAAAAATGGGTAGGATATCCTATGGTATTTACATGTACCACCCAATTGTAATAGCTTTAGTGATCAATATAATTGGGGCCTATTCAATCAATAATATATGGATGGATAACATGATTATCTACATAGCTGTAATAGTCATTACATTGTTGGTTTCATGGATTTCTTATCGTTATGTTGAGAAAAGGTTTTTGGGAATGAAAGACCGAAACATTGTTGGCAATCTCAAGGAATCCATGTCTTCCTCTCCAACTCA
Source organism: Bacteroidia bacterium (assembly GCA_030426345.1). Taxonomy (GTDB): domain Bacteria; phylum Bacteroidota; class Bacteroidia; order Cytophagales; family Cyclobacteriaceae; genus JAAUQL01. Next base: position 147,550 of record JAUHYU010000001.1, on the reverse strand, counting down.
ACAAAGGAATGTCATTGGCTCTAAGATGGAGAGAGTAGATAAATAATATGAATATGCACAATTTGAAGGAAAAGGACAGGGAGCTAAACCGACTAAAGTTACGTGCTTCCTGCCCAACCCCTTCCCAAGCAAGAAAGGAGGTAATCAGGCAAAGATAAGAAATAGCGATTACAAAGGAAACTACGGTTTCTTACCTGCGAAATGATATATCGGGTGTAAAAATCAATATGAGTTAAAACAAAATTAATAATCATGAAAAAGAAAATGTCAATACTATTCACGGGAATTATCCTTTTTGTCATAATGGTAGCCAATATTCAGAGTGGTATTAGTAATGATGGAAATTCTATTGGATTAAACCTAAATGTTCTAATGCAAAATGCATCGGCAGATAGTGAAGATGGAATTTGGAATGAAGTGCGATATACAACCTATCCTCCGGAAATAAACTGCAGTGGTTCTGGAGATTTAGAATGTAAATGGCCTCAATAGAAATAAGTGAACTGACCAATTGGATATAAATGGTAATTTACATCAGACTTTGTGATGGCCAATTGTACCGATCCAAATAGGTTAGAATTAAACTAAAGTCAGGGAACCTGACTTTAGTTTATTCGAAGTTAATTTCTGGCGGTTCATTTATTTTGGTTGAAAAGTTCCTAAATGCAATTTTAAATTTAGTAGTATGATTGTAGTCAAAAATCAATTCAAGATATCGCTTATTCATTACTTCTTTGTTCTTGCGTTAATCCTGTTTGGGTGCAAGAAGAAAACTAATGCGCCTCATCCTCCACATGAAAGTGCCGAAGTGATTTCCATTTCTTTACAGAATTCTCCTGAATGGGCTTTTAATGATTATTTCGAAATAAAAAAAGTAATCCCCCTGGACTCGAAAATTATTATCTCTGAGCTTAATAAGCTTGTTTTTCATAATGAAAAAATCCTTTTATTAGATCAAAAATCAAAGTCGATAGTAAGGTTTTCGAATGATGGGGACTTTGAAAAAAGATTGCATTTTGTCGGAAAGGGCCCGGAAGAATACATGGAGATAACAGATTTTATTGTTGATAATAAAAGCAATGATATCATAATTCTTGATGGCAATATTGGACAACAAATGGTCAGGTATGATTGGGAAGGGAATTTTAAGAAAAAGCAACAAATCCCATTTCATTCCAATAGTCTTGAAGCTTTGGAGGATGGATTCATAATTTATTGTGGTAACCACCAAAGCAAAGAAAATGTGATAGACGACAAGTCATTCAATAACATTGTTTATTGCGACAGTAATTTTCATGTTTATGACAAGCAAATACCAGTCTCATCTGCCTGGAATGGACTAAGGTATTTGTTTAAAAATAGCACTGCCTTTGCAAAGTATGGAGAATCCACATATTGTCAGGTTCCAATGCCTAACAATAATACTATTTATAAACTTACAAATGGCACACTTCATCCTCGATATCAATTTGACTTTGGTTATAACATAAGCAGAGTATTGGGTGAGGGTAAATCAACAAAGGACATTTTGACCCAGATTGAAAAATATGAAATTCCACATAATCTGAATAGTTATTTTGAAAATAATCAAATAATCTATTTCGCTGTATTAAAAGGAGATAAAGTCCAACAAATTATTTACAATAAGGATAAAAAAGAGGCCTTTAATAGATCAATAAGTTTGGACAAACTTGATAAGCATTTTTTTCCAATGGAATATCATGGAGATGGTACATTCTTAGTTCATGTTTTGTTTCCGTATCTAATTTATGAGAGTGAATTGGAAAGTTATATCCCAAAAGAAATCAGGAACAAATCAAAATCAGAAGATAATCCAATCCTGCTTCTTTTTGATGTAAAGCGACAAATATTAGATTAAATTCATCATTGTTTTAATATGAAAGATTTACTAACTAAACCTATTTTGCTTTTTGGCATTTTCATTTCAATTGTGCTTATCACGTTTAAATTTGGCCAATGTAAAACTGATGATTCTAATTCCATTGATTTAAGTTATTTTCATAAAAATGAACCCCAACCCCTAGAGGTGGTATTTTATTTAGAACCGGATTTACAACTATTAAATGTTCAAGACAGAAAGACAATCACGTTAAGATCATTATGCCCCCTAAAACCAAAATTGGTGTTCAGATATTTTGGAATAAATTGTAAAGATTGCATACAGAAAGTGATTGACATTTTACAAGACGTATATGATAGTGAATTTTCTTCAAATGTTATTTTGCTCAATAATTCATATCTCAAAACTTATATGGATGATTTAGCAGATGGTAATGAATATTATATTAAAGATTTAAATAATGAACGTGAAGATAGCGGGCTGCCCTATTTCTTTATTATCAGCCCTAATTCTAGACCAAATTGTAAGATAGTGCCTGTTCCAGATGTGAATGATTTGAAATGCATTGAAGAGAAAATAAAATCTTTAGTGTATTGACAGTTTGATCCGATGACAAAATATATTCAATTAATTTTAAATATTCATTGCCATAAACTCGTAAATGTTCAAATTGGGGTTGGCTCATTAGTTTTATAACAAAAATTAATAAATGAGATTACTTCTGTTTTTTAACGTGCTGTTGATTTTTGGGTGCAATACTAACGCACACAAAGAGGGTGAATATCTAGACAAGCGTCAATACCTGAGCGAGCCCAACATAGTGGATGTGATGGTGCTCCAGACTTCCAATTTCAAGAGGGAGCTAGTGAGCAATGGCAACCTGAAAGCCACAAGAAAAAGTGTGTTGAAGTACAAGGTTTCAGAAGAATTGATAGAGCTGAATTTCAGGAATGGAGACTATGTCACAAAGAGAGCAACTATTGCGGAGCTTTCCAGCGCCGATCAACGGGAACGCATAGCAAAGGGAAAAACCGAACTGAAAAGGGCGGAGTTAGAGCTGGCGGATTTTCTCCTTGGCCATGGCAACATTGCACTTGAAGACACTGCAAGGATGTCACCAGAACTTTTGAAGATTGGCAAGATACGGTCGGGATACGAGAGCGCCCAACAAGAACTGGAATCCGCGCAACAGGAATTTGCCTCCTGCTTCCTCAAAGCCCCTTTTTCTGGAAAAATTGCCAACCTGAAGTATAACCTTTTTGAGCAAGTAAACTCGGGGGAGGAGTTTTGTACGTTGATCGATGACAAGGTGTTTGAGGTGGAATTCAGCGTTTTAGAGACAGAGTTAAAGGATATTGAAGTTGGCAAAGTCGCTAAAATTGCCCCATTTTCATTAGAGACCATTTTCGAGGGGAGCATCACGGAAATCAACCCGATGGTGGATGAGAATGGACTGGTGACCGCAAAGGCCCTGGTGAAAAACACAAGGAACCTTGTGGAAGGAATGAATGTGAAAATCTTCATAGAATCGATAATTCCCGAACAAATGGTAGTACCAAAGGAGGCCATAGTATTGCGGCAAAATCAGGAAGTGCTTTTCAAAGTCGTAGATGGCAAGGCCTACTGGACTTACGTGAAAACGTTAAATGAAAATAGTTCATCCTTTTCAGTGATCGCCCATCCTGACAAAGGGGCAACGCTCTCACCGGGCGATTCTGTGATTGTTTCCGGCAACCTAAATCTGGCCCATGAAAGTGAAGTGGAGGTGGTGGAAGAATGATCCAATGGGGGATTTAGGATATAAATTTAAAGGGAATTTTCATGGAGGCGATGAAAAGAAGGACGAAGAAATTTACTATTGATGTGAGCCAATATTATTTAAACATTATATCATATTATAATTCCCTAATTAAACCATTATCGAATGGTTGATTTTTTAATACGCCGTCCTGTAGCGGTCAGCATGTCCTTTTTGGCGATCATCGTGTTGGGGATCGTTGCCTCGGCCCGGCTGCCGGTCTCCCTGATGCCGGACATCGACATCCCCAAGATCACCGTTGAGGTGAGCGGGAAGAACATGCCCGCGAGGGAATTGGAAAACACAGTCGTAAAACCACTGCGCAACCAACTCATCCAATTGGCACATCTCGAAGATATCGAGAGCCAGACCAGGGATGGAAACAGTATCCTCCAATTGATTTTCAGCTATAAGACAGACGTGGACTATGCTTTCATCGAGGTAAATGAAAAGATAGACAGGGCCATGCAGTCGTTGCCAAAAGACATGCCTAGGCCCAGGGCGATAAAGGCGAGCATCACCGACATCCCCGTTTTTTACCTCAACCTGACACTGAAAGACCAGGGGAATGATGGCGGGGAAATCCCTACGCAATTCATGGAATTGAGCAGGTTTTCCAATACGGTTATCAAAAAGCGCATCGAGCAGTTGCAGGAAGTGGCCATGGTGGACCTGAGCGGTAAAATGAATACCGAAATTGCCCTGATCCCGGACTGGAATGCCCTTGATGCCTTGGGGATCAATATCAATACCTTGGAAAATGCCCTGAAAAGCCAGGATTTCAATATGGGCAACCTACAGATCAGGGACGGGCAATATGTGTACAACGTCAGGTTCAATTCAGTATTGAAAAATATCCGGGACATTGAAAACACTTATATAAAAATAGAAGAACGCCTGTTCCGGATCAAAGAGCTGGCCGACGTAAAAGAACGTCCCCAACAACGCCAGGGCATGGTGGTCTTTAATGGAAAAGAGGCCATTTCCATGGCCATCATCAAGCACAGCGATGCACAGATGGAAATGCTGAAATCCAAACTGTCAGAATTGATAGGCCATTTCAATGAAGACTATCCGCATATTTCCTTCGACATAGTGCACGACCAATCCGCCCTGCTCGACTATTCCATTTCCAATGTAAAGCAAAGCCTGCTTTGGGGTGCATTGCTGGCCTTTGTCATCATGTTCCTGTTCATGGGCGATTTCAAGTCCCCTTTGCTCATTGGGATTACCATACCGGTCTCCCTGATTGTTTCCCTGTTGTTCTTCTACCTCTTGGGTATTTCCATCAATATCATTTCCCTTTCGGGCCTGGTATTGGGCATAGGGATGATGATCGATAATTCCATCATTGTGATAGATAACATCGCCCAGTACAGGGAACACAATGGACTGCTGGATAACTCATGCATCCGGGGGACGAACGAAGTAATCCGGCCTTTGATCAGCTCTGTACTCACGACCTGTGCCGTGTTCATACCGTTGATTTTTATCAGTGGCATCTCAGGGGCGCTGTTTTACGATCAGGCCATGGCGATTACCATAGGGCTCATGGTTTCATTGGCCGTCTCCATCACGCTGTTGCCGGTATGCTACCAGTTGGTCTATCGCAATCAAAAGAAGGCAGTAAAAACCAGGAAATTCAGATTTGAGGATGTATATAAAACCGGGTTTCGGCTGGTCATGAAAAACCAGGCATGGGCTTGGACCCTGTTTGTGTTGATGCTCGGAGGCGCTGTGATGTTGTACCAGCATCTGGATAAACAAAAACTGCCTGCAATGGAAAAGTCCGAGATCCTGGTGAACATCAACTGGAACGAGAAGATCCATGTAGAGGAAAATAAATTCCGCACCGTTCAACTGATGAACGGCATCAATGGAATAGAGCATTATCTGGGGATGGTGGGCAGGCAGCAGTTTTTATTGGGAAAAAGAAAAGATGCCACTGTCTCCGAGGCTGTCATATACCTCAAGGCAGCGTCACCGGCACAATTGGAACAAGCCTTTTCTAATGTTCAGAACAAAGTTGGGACCAGATACAAAAACGCCATCGTAAGCTACGAAGTGGCAGAGAGCATTTTTGACCTGATCTTCTCCGACGGCCAGCCACCGTTGCTGGCAAAGCTGAGACCGTTGAATATCGGTGACCCGGAAAACAATCGCCACCTGGCCAATTTGACCGGGCAAATACAACGGGAACTTCCCGGGATCGCAACGGACAGGCCAGTCTGGCAGGAGCAGATTGTGATGGCCATCGATGCAGAAAAACTATTGGTTTACAACATTGGGTTTGAACCTGTTTATAACAAACTCAAGAGCGCCTTCAACGAACACGAGGTACTTCAATTATACGAGAACCAGGACTTGGTCCCGGTAATCATCGGTGGGAAAAGCCAGGTATTGCAAGACATCATAAAGACGCTGAACGTTCAAAATTCGGATGGGGAGTTGATCCCGATGAGGACATTGTTTTCCGAAACAAGAAGCTTTGACCTGAAAACCATCCATGCGGGCAAAGAAGGGGAATACTTTCCCCTTGGCATGGACATAGCACCCGGACAGGTAGCGGCAACCACCTCGGCGATCAAGCAATTGGCCAACAATGGTTCCGGGTTTGAAGTGGGCTTTGAGGGCAGCATATTCACAAACCGAGAATTGGTCACAGAACTGTTCATCATCCTCATGATCGCGCTGTTGCTCCTTTATTTCATATTGGCGGCACAGTTTGAATCCCTGGTACTCCCGTTGATCGTATTGTTGGAAGTGCCCATAGATGTATTTGGGGCTTTCCTCATGCTCAAGCTTTTTGGCGCGTCCATCAACCTGATGTCCATGATAGGCATTGTGGTCATGAGCGGCATCATCATCAACGATTCGATATTGAAGATCGACACCATTAATCGCCTGCGCAGTGAGGGAAGTCCTCTATTGCGAGCGCTGAGCGTGGCAGGGAAAAGGAGGTTGAAACCCATAATTATGACAAGTACCACTACGATATTGGCATTGGTACCGTTCCTGTTTTCCAAGGGGCTGGGGGCTGACCTTCAGAAACCTTTGGCACTTGCTGTGATCGGAGGGATGACCATAGGCACGTTGGTAAGTCTGTACTTCGTCCCACTGTTGTATTATTTGTTGAAAAAGGAGACAAAGTGATAAAAATGCTATACTGGATAGAATATATTCTATAGATCGAAAATGAATAAAAACATCAAATTCCCATACAAAGGAAAACCGATGCAGATACCGTCTGTATGGCTGAAGCTGATGGCCGTATGTGTCTTTGTTTTGATACTTGCCAGTATTTATCAGTTATGGTGGATGACATTGGGGATAGTGACCATCTGTGCCCTGGCTGCTTGGATATCATCGGCAAAGCCAACCCTCCTTAGAATTAAGATGTATTACCTGGTTGGGTTTGTATTCATATTTTCCCTGGCCATAGCTATCCGCGTATTTCTGTTTGAAATCTATACTATACCGAGTTCCTCTATGGAAAACACCCTGTTCCCGGGCGACAAAATCATGGTGTCCAAAATCAAGTATGGTCCCAGGATGCCCAAATCGCCTTTTGAGATTCCCTGGGTCAACTTGTTTTTTTTTCTCAACGACAAGGCACGCGAAAGAATGGATGAAGATTGGTGGGAAAAAAGGAGGCTGGACGGCACAAAAAAAATCGAGAGAAATGACGTGTTGGTATTTAACCATGTGGACAACTACAACGAACACTATATCAAGCGATGCATAGGCCTTCCCTGGGATACGCTTCGCATAATAAACGGGGAGGTACTTATCAATGGCCGGGAAATGAACCCGCCTGGCAAGGTCAGGTTGCGATATATAGTTTGGTACAATGACCGGCAACGTACCATTGACCTCCTTGATGACCTGGGGCTCAATTATTTTCGGTCATTCAAAACACCTGGGAAGAAAAGCCTGGAGATCGGCATGACTTATGACGAGGTTGAATTGATGGAAAGAGCACCCTTTGTCGATTCGCTTAGTATTATCACTTCGGCTCCAGACACCGTTTCTAAGGCCTTTCCATGGAACAATCAATACTTGTGGACAGCCGAGAACTATGGCCCGTTGGCAATTCCCTACAAAGGGTTGCATGTTACTTTGGACCCGGACAATGTCATACTGTACAGAAAATCCATCCGGAAATTCGATTGTGGCAAAGATTGCTTTGAGGAACTGGAAAAAGAGGTGAAAGAAAAAGGCAGTGTGGAATATACCTTTGAACAGGACTATTTCTTTATGATGGGAGACAACAGGTATAATTCCAATGATTCCAGGTTTTGGGGGTTAGTGCCCGAAGATCACATCATAGGCAATGCGGTGATGGTGTTGTTTTCCACAGACATGAAAAACAAAGGACTGGCAAGAACCCTGAAAAATATTGAATAGCCAAGCACACATATCTGGTCGGAAGGCAACACAAAACCATGGGAAAAAAGGCCATTCTTTTTCAGTCATCATGGTATTCACGGCCATGGTTTTGGTAGGGCTTAGCCTGGTCGGCCTGTTGAACATACATCTGAACCCATCGCATAACCTGCCAACGCTGACCGTCAGCTACAACTGGCCGGAGGCATCCGCCAAAGTAATCGAAAAGGAAGTGACAGCTCCCTTGGAAGGGCTTTTTAATAGTATCAAAGGAATCAAAGACATCAACTCAGTAACTTCTCGGGGAAGTGGGAATATTACCCTTTCTTTTAAAAAGCAGGTCAATCTCGATGTCGTGCGCTTTGAGGTGGCGACACTTGTTAGGCAAAGTTATGCGCAATTGCCAGAGCAGGTTTCCTATCCCGCCATCAACATGAGGTCTTCAGGACAGGGGAAAAGCACGCTGCTTTCTTTTACCCTCAACTCGAGCGCAAGCCCCCATTATATAAAGAAAATAGCCGAAGAAAGGATCGTGCCCAGGATTTCATCAGTCGAAGGGGTCAATGAAGTGGCCGTTTTTGGTGCAACGCCCTATGAATGGAAAATAGAATACAGGTCTGAAGACTTGACCATTCTTGACATTTCCGTCCAAGAGATCGCTTCGGCCTTGACGGAGCACTTTGACAGGGCCGTTGTAGGGATGGTGGAGGTGGGGAAAAGTGTTGGCCCTGGGGAATACCTATCTTTGTCCCTGCAAACCAAAAAAGAAAGCGATTGGCATATCCCAATAAAAAAGCGGGAAAATAGGATCATTTATCTGACGGATCTCGCAAATGTTCGCTATGTGGAGCAGGAGCCGACTTCCTATTATAGGATAAACGGGTTAAATACCGTCAATCTCAATGTGTATGCGGAAAAAAGCGTAAACAATATCAAGGCCGCCTCGGAGGTAAAGGTCATGATGGATGGTTTAAAGCATGATCTCCCCCCTGGCTATTCCGTGCTGACGACCTACGATGCCACCAAATTTATAGGGGAGGAATTGGATAAAATAGCCTTGAGGACTGCCATTTCCATCATTATCCTTTTGACATTCGTTATCCTGATCAGCAGAAAATTACAGTATTTGTTGCTCATCACCATCAGCCTGGTCGCCAATATCCTTGTGGCGGTGATCTTTTATTATTTCTTCCGGCTGGAGTTGCACTTATACTCCCTAGCAGGCATTACCGTTTCGTTTGGCATCATCATCGACAATAGCATTGTGATGATCGATCACTACCGGTACCACAAAGACAGGAAAGTGTTCCTCGCCATTTTGGCCGCCACGCTCACCACCATCGGGTCGCTGTGCATCATATTCTTTCTCAAAGAATCGCAACGTGCCAATCTTACGGATTTTGCGCTGGTAATCATCATCAATCTGTCCGTTTCCCTGTTCATCGCACTATTTTTTATTCCCGCTTTGATGGACAGGATAAAACTGAAATCGAAGCAGGGAAAGGTCTTTTACAGGCGGAAAAAGAGGGTCATACGGTTTTCTAAAAATTATGGCAAAGTAATCGCATTCCAAAAGCGGTTTGCGTGGGCATTTGTCCTGTTGTTTGTCTTGGGTTTTGGCATACCGATCCAGTGGCTGCCACAAAAAATGGACAAAGAAGGGTTCTGGCCAGAATTGTACAACCTTACCATTGGCGGCCCATGGTACCAGGAAACCGCACGTGCCAACCTGGAAAAAATCCTCGGGGGATCCCTGCGGCTATTTTCGGAATACGTTTTTGAAAGCTCTTTCTATTCAGACCCAGAGCGCACCATGCTGTACGTGAGGGGCACCATGCCGGAAGGTTGCACGGTGCAGCAGCTAAACGAGGCCATCCTGAAAATGGAGAATTATGTGAGCAAATTCGATGAAATAGAGATGTTCCAGACTTCCATACAAAGCTATCGCAATTCATCCATACAGATTCATTTCAAAAAAGAGTTTGAATATGGCGGTTTCCCATTCGTGTTGAAGGAAGAGCTGACGTCAAAGGCGATCAGCCTTGGTGGTTTGGATTGGTCTGTTTATGGTGTGGGACGTGGGTTCAGCAATGCCCTTGGTAGCGGTTATAAAAGTGAGAACATTGTGTTGGAAGGATATAACTATGACAAGTTATATGGTTTTGCTGAGGAGTTGAAAGGGCAATTGTTGGAAAACCCCAGGATCAAGGAAGTGGATATTGCAGGCAGCACCGGGTGGAATTCATCAACGGTCCATGAGTTCAACCTAGAAATAGACAAAGAAAAATTTGCATTGGGCGAGGTGCCGTTGGCGGACTTTTACCAATTCCTTTCCACACGGGCCAACGGGCGGAGACTGAACCCTGTATTTATCCATGGGGAGCTGCAGCCTGTGCGCCTTGTTTCAGACAAGAATGACAGCTTCAATGCCTGGGACCTGGACAATGAACCAATCCGCTTGGAGGACAACTTCCTGAAATTATCCGGTATAGGCCAGATTACCAAGAAAAAGACCGGAAACGAGATCTATAAGTACAACCAACAATACCAGCTGGTGGTGGCGTACAATTTCATCGGCCCATCACCGCTGGCACAGAAAGTCAGGGAGAGGCAAGTCGAACGCACCAATGCGCTACTCCCATTGGGCTACCAGGCGCAGGACAACCGGTTCAACTGGTCTTGGAATAGGAAAGACAAAGACCAATATTACCTGATATTTCTCGTGATCGCCATTATTTACGTGATCTGCAGCATCATCCTGGAATCCCTCTTGCAACCGCTGGCCATCATCGCCCTGATACCCATTTCCTTTATCGGGGTCTTTTTGACCTTCTACTTCTTTGATATCAACTTTGACCAGGGCGGCTTTGCCTCCTTCATCATGCTGTGCGGCATTGTGGTCAACTCCGGCCTGTACATCATCAATGACTACAACATCTTGAAGAAAGGACAGGGCGCAAAAAGGGGGATTGCCCTGTACCTGAAAGCCTTCAATTACAAGATCATCCCGGTGATCCTCACCGTCCTTTCCACCGTTTTGGGCCTTGTGCCCTTTGTCCTGCACGGGCAAAAGGAAGTGTTCTGGTTTTCCTTTGCCGTCGGGGCCATGGGCGGGCTGCTGTTTTCCTTGGTGGCCATCCTGTTCTACATGCCGTTGTTCATGAGGTGGAAAGGGGGGTGAAGTATCGGATTTGGATTAATGACGGATCAATTTTTCAGTTAGCATTTGATGATTAATTTATATTTGAATAAATCATTCACATTTTTAAATGATTCTAAATCATGATTTTATGTCAAATTTTTCCGCTTTTTTTTCGGTCGTGACGTGCATATTACAGTATAATTTCATATTTCAGTGTACCAAATTTGGGACAAGATAAACAATGCTGTTTTTGGAATCAAATTCCGGAGTTAAGCTACAACTTAACTTTCGTAAAACGACAATTCTATTTTAACATCTTTTATTTCAGGAATGTGAATCGCTCAATGACTATTTCTGATCCTGACAGCATTTTATTTCTTGGTTTTGCACCATGCGCTCTTTCCGGGCATTAGAGATGGCTTGCTGAAATTGATTTGCCAGTGGCACCGCGCCTTTAAATACTTCCTGTGGAGTAAAACCATGTAACTGGCCATGGGGCTTGCCATTATAGTCTTCTACAGCATCCTTTAGATGTTTTGTTACAGCTTCCATATCGGCCAAATCCTTCCGAAACAGATAATAATACTTCATGTGCTTGTTGACCGCCTCGACCATGGAGTTGGATTGTATGATATCTTTTTGTGCAATATGCTGCTCAACACGGATTATCAGCGGTAAATCCTGATACCTCTCCCATGTTCTCAGGGCCTCCGTCAGTGATCAGTTGCGCGCTCGATCTTATGTTGTAGTCATTGATCACGGTTTTCAATAAATCCAATGCTATTGAGCTTGAATATTCAAGGCTACATTGCCAACCTAAAATTGCCCTTGAAAAATTATCAACAATAAAGTATATATAAGCTTTGGTTTGATCCAGAGGTCTGAATATCGTTACATCCATGTGTAGCATCTGCATCGGGCCAGTTGCCCTGATCCCGACCTTATTATTTTTGCTGGGCTTAAAAAACTTTCTTCTTATCCCTAAGCGATTGGCATATTTGTACCAAGTGCCAATGTCCATAAACAACATTCCATCACGAAGTGCTTGATAATACACATACAGTGTGCTCCAGTTTATAAACCGTTCATCAAAAAGATATTGCTTGATCACCTTGACTTCGTTGGGCAACAATTGATTGGGATGCCTCTTTTGGCACAATTGAAATACTGTGTTGTTACATTTTTTGTTTTTCCAGCCAATAGTACAGTTTAGCTTGCGACAATCCAACCGCTCCCAGAATGCGCTTCAAACCCAATACTGGTTTGGCTTTTTCTATCGTCTGTAGAACAAGAATTTTATTATGCCTCAATAATGTTGCCTTGTTCTGAGCTTCCCCCACCAAGGTACTGATGGCTTTGAACAAATAGTACATGGCTTTTGCTGCCTTTAAGAGCCTTTGGTTTTTAGCAATGGCTTTCAGGGTTGAAACATCATTATTTGAAAGGGTATCACAGCCGATGATCCTGGTAATGTCCTTCTTTTTCCAATTGCTCAAAGTGCTGCGTGGAATCGTTGACTTTATGTCTTGTGATAATGCATCAAAATGATAAAGAAAAGATCAGGTTGGTATGATAACTTTTATAGCTCGCCAAAATCAAAAAGTAGGTTAAAAAATTTGGTGATGGTTGGAATTAATTACTGAGAGGGTTTGTTGGTAACAACCCGGAAAACATCAAGGATTCTTTGAGTGTGAATGGATCTTACTTATACAGTTTTCTACTAAACTTGATTAACTCATTCCTTGTCAAGAGGAAATGTTTTTCTGTTTGTTCTAAATAAGTATAATTTTAGAGCAAATGCTTAAAAGTCCCATCAATCTCAGTCTGTTCAAACTTATCCAAATAAGCTTTGGTAGTGGCTTCGCTACTATGGCCTAAAGCCTCACTTATTATGGCAGTAGAGATTCCAGATCGTTTCAGAGTTGTGGCATAGGTGTGCCGCGCCCAATAATGGGTGATTTTATCTGCCTGATTGATTTTAAGTTCTTTGGCAATTTCCCTTATATCCTTACTAATATGTTTAAGAGTAGAAAGAATTCTATATCTGATGGTCAATGCGGGTAAACCTGTCTCCAGTATCGGAAAAACATACTCCCGATCAGAGGAATAACGATTTAGAATATTCTTAATCTCAGATTCAATTTTGATGATATGATGTTCGGTTTTAGCACGTGTATTTGCTGTTTTAGTTCGAATGTAAATAATTCTGTCACCCATGATGTTTTCGTCCCACTTGAGCAAAGCCATATCCTTCAGATTCATTCCTCTACACAAATAACTGAATGTAAAATAATCAAGGGATCTTTGTTTTCTTTCAGGTATTTCAGCTTCATAGTTTATAAATTTGATCATATCAGATTTGCTCAATGACCTTTTCACAGTGTTGCCTGTTTTGATCTTGAATTTTTTGAATGGGAATTCACTTGAGCTAAATACATCTTCAGCAATTGCTTTGTTGTAGGTTGCCCGAAGCGTTCTTAAATAAATGCTGATTGAGTTGGTGGAATTGCCTTTGTCCAGAAGATATTTTTGAAAGCTTTCAAGAAACTTTAAATCCACGTGTTCAAACTTGGCTTTCTCATGGAATTCCTTTAATCTATTTTTAGTGTCTTTGTAAACTTGGGCATTACCGTGCCGATTTTCACTTTTAAACTTTTCAATAAGTTTATCAATGTATGGAATGATTTTCGTGTTATCATATTGTTTAAAATAACTTCTTTCAAAAGCCTGAAAACTAAAATCCTTATTTTCAAATTCACGAAGTACATTTCTGGCCTTCAGTTCATAGAATTCAATTTTTTGATTCAGCTCTCTGTTCCGGTTAAATCTACCTATCTCAGAATTCCATTTATTCGGGGCTGATGAAATTGTGCCTTCCTCGTACTTAAGCCCATAGTATCTTGGCTTTCTATTATGGATTATTCTAAGGCAAACCGGATGAAATCCGTTGGATAAAGTTTTGTCCTTGCGAAGTGCAATTTTGAAAGAAGTTTTTTTGATATGGGCCATAGGTAAATATACTTGGGGGAAACAAAAGGGGAAACAAATTACTTTATAATAGGTAAATATAGAAAAAGCCATTGATATTAAAAAGTACTAAAAACGCTATTTAAGCCTATTTAAAGTGAAAATAGTTAAATATCGGTAAAGTGTAATAATTGCCTTCTAAGCAGTAGGTCGAAGGTTCGAATCCTTCTGGAATCACTTGAAAATGAATCACTTATGAGGTAAAATTCATAAGTGATTTTTTTTATTTGCATACAAATTGCATACATTTTCTGAGATAAACCTATCTTTTTTTATCCAAACCGATCCTTTTTAATATTTTTTTTAAACTTGGTAAAAGATTAATCAAACCGAATAATTCTTAACTAATGCCGTCTTCCTACTTCCAGACCACCCAAGACCTCTTGGACTCCAATCCTTATATCTTAAAGCATCCAAAAACCATCAAAAATCCATGGAATGTTGGTAGGCTGGAAGAAACTAGTCAAACCATATCGCGCCCTAGTCAGAAACGATTGTTAATTTTTAAAGAATGAATATCAATTAATGATTAATGCAGTTTGGCCATTTTTACAGTATTTTATTGTAAGTCCTCCAAAGATTTATCTGGATTCGTACACTTTTTTATTTATTACTTGTGTCCTTCCTTTTTATTTAAAAGTGATTTGAATATTTGGTTTACCTTGATTAACACAGAAGATACAAGTAAAAAACATTATTTTTGATTATAGGTATTTTTGGCTTTAATAACCCAAAATGAGTTTGTTAAATTATGAATTTGAGAAATAAGGATCCGAAAATATTTTTATTTGGGATATTTTGTTTTCTGGTAACTGGAGTAAATGCTCAACTCAGCAATTTAAAATTCGCAACTTTCTCTACGCTTGAAGGACTGTCTAGCAGCACTTGTGTGGAAACTTTTCAGGACGGTGAGGGGTTTTTATGGTTTGCGACCATAGATGGCTTAAACAGGTATGATGGTTATTCTTTTGAGATTTACAGGCCAGTACTAAACGATCAAAATTCCATAAGCAATAATCGGGTAAATTCAATTGTTGAAGATAGTAAAGGAAATTTATGGATTGGAACCAGCAATGGCCTAAATGTCTTTCAAAAACAAAAGGAGCGATTTATTAGGATTAATTTGTTTATAGATCGGGACTCAAACTCCGTTGCGCGTGATGTCATCAATGATCTGCTTTATGATGAAAAATCCAATGCGCTTTGGATAGCTACTACTAATGGGCTGAGCCAGATATTATTGGATGGTGCAGATCAGTTTGATTATCAAAAATTGTCGATTAAGCATTTTTCAAATAATGTCAATGACAAAAATTCTATTGACAACAATATTGTTACAAATATAGTAGAAGACCGGGAAGGTCGAATTTGGGCCGTTACAGATGGGAAATTCCTCAACGCCTATAACCCTGAGGCAGATGAGTTTGAACGGAAACGGATTGATGTCCCATTGGGATACAACTTAGGGCATATCCCAAAGTTGGTAATGATAGATGCTGACGGGGATTTTTGGATAGGCAATGACCTGTCAAAACTTGTGGTTTGGAGCCAAAGCACCAATGAGGCCAAGCACGTTTCATTTACAAAAACACCAACTCCGGTATTTCATATGTATCAGGATAACAATGGTATGATATGGATAGCCACTGATGGTTTTGGAATTTTTTTAATTGATAAAAAAAAAGGTCTGATTCAGCATATCGAGCACAATCCCGTCGATCCGTTTTCATTGCCAAATAATCAACCTTCCCATATCCTTGAAGACAAGGACGGCATATTTTGGATTGCAACCTACAACAAGGGAGTGAGCAAATTGGACTTGTCCAAATCTTCATTTGGTCATTATTTTCATCAGCCAGGTAATGCCAATAGTCTCAGTACCTACATAGGCCAGTCGGTACTTGTGGATGAACATAATAGAATATGGATTGGCACTGATGGAGGAGGGCTGAATCTTTTTAATGAAAAAAACAATACGTTTGAATACTTCACTACAGATGCCAGAAATCCCAATACAATCAGTTCTGATAAGATTCTGTTTCTGACAGAAAGTTTTGACCATTCCATATGGGTGTGCACTTGGGATGGCGGGTTAAATTTATTCAACCCAAAAACAAAGACGGCAAAAAGGTTTTTACATGACGCTTCCAACCCATATTCCATAGGGCAGAATACTGTGTGGTGCGCGGTAGAAGATTCTTTGCATAGGTTGTGGTTAGGTACCCAGACAGATGGATTGAATCTGTTTGATCCCAACTCCGGGGAATTTTATAGTTACCATAATGATATTTATGATTCAACAAGCCTGATCAGCAACTTAGTTTTCTCGAATTTTATTGATTCAAAGAACAGGCTATTTGTGGGCACTTCACTTGGTTTGTGCTATCTGCAGTTGTCTGATTTGGAGGCATATATTCCTGAAAGGATGGAGTTTAACATTATAAAAGAGAAAAACCTTCAGGGCTATCGAATCAATAATATCTTTGAGGATCATTCAGGGTTTATATGGATCGGTTCGGATCTTGGGTTGCATAAATTGGCCAGTGACCTGTCCATGATACAATCATATTCCATTAAAGAAGGATTGCCAAACAACCTCATTCTTGGAATATCCGAGGATAACGAGGGGTTTATATGGTGCACCACTAAATATGGGCTGTCAAGATTAAATCCTGAGACCAATGAATTTAAAAACTTTAATGTCCACGATGGTTTGCAAGGCTTGGAATTTCAAAGCAAATCCATAGACAAAACAAATGATGGTAGAATTCTGATTGGCGGGATCAATGGGTTCAATCTCTTTGATCCAGCGGAGATAAATTTCGTGGAAGGAAAAGTAAAACCTGTATTCACGAAGTTCAGATTAAATAACCAAGTTGTCAATGTTGGTGACACGGTTAATAATCGGGTACTACTATACAGTTCAATATCCAATACTACAGAATTAGAGCTCAAGTACAATGAAAGCTATATAAGTATTGAATATGTTGCCCTACATTATGAAAACCCCGAGCGCCTACAGTATTCTTATAAAATGATCGGTTTGGACAATGATTACATTGAGGCTGGTAGCAATAGGGTGGCGAACTATTCGAACATTCCGCCCGGCCAATACACCTTTGAAGTCAGGTCTTTCATTGATGGAGATTTGGAGTCTGCATCAAGCGCTTCATTCAACGTAAATGTGCTTCCTCCTCCGTGGAAAACATGGTGGGCTTTTGTGATTTATGGCATCGTGCTGGTATTGATATTCTGGTTTGGGATAAAGTATTATACAAGGCTGGTAAGGGATGAAAAGGAACACGAACTCGATCAACAAAAATTACAATTTTTTATCAATGTTTCCCATGAATTCAGAACACCATTGACATTGATATTAAATCCAATCGATCGGATAATATCCTCTTTTGATAACCCCGAGGAAGTAAAAAGTTCCGCATTGACCATACAGCGCAGCGCCAGTCGCTTGTTAAATCTGGTAAACCAGTTGCTGGATTTTAGAAAATTGGATTTGGGCAAGGATCAACTAAATGCTGTAAAAGGGGATATTTTGAGATTTAGCAAAGACGTATACTTGCTTTTTACAAACCTTGCGAAGGTTAAGAATATTGATTTGGAATTTAAAAGCCCGCTGGAGGAACTACCTGTGATTTTTGATCCTGATAAGTATGAGAAAATCTTGACCAATCTGCTTTCCAATGCCATCAAATTCACTGAATCGGGCGGGCGGGTCATGTTTTCAGTTTCTAAAGTCAAGCAGTCAAATCTGTTGAAATACCGCAAAAAAGGTGAAGTGATAGAAATCCGTATCAGCGATACCGGGGTGGGTTTTAAAAAGGAGCAATTGAAAGATGTTTTTAGCAGGTTTTTTCATAGCGATAGTTCAAAGACTGGCACAGGCATAGGCCTTAATTTTACAAAAGGTTTGGTGGAGCTCCATGGTGGGGAAATTATGATTGAGAGTGAATATCAAAAGGGGAGTACATTTATAATCCATCTTCCTCTGGAGGTTCGTTGGAAAAAATCCCACCAGATCAATGCCAAGATACCTGATATAAGCAACTATAAGGTTGACGAAAATTCATTGAAAGCTGTAGAGTACGAAATGTCCATATCTGACCATGCTTCCATATCTGATCTTGAAACATCAGTAGAGACTGTAGAAAAGGGCAAAAAACCCATGGTGCTCATTGTAGAGGATAATAAAGAACTGAGGATACATCTTAAAAAGGAACTTGGGCAATTGTATAAAGTAAGAGAAGCCATCAATGGTGTAGATGGATTGGAATTGGTCAGAAAGCACTTTCCGGACATCATCATCAGTGATGTGATGATGCCAGAAATGGATGGTTTTGAAATGTGCAAAACGATTAAGTCCGATTTGGAAACATGCCATATTCCTGTCATCCTGCTGACTGCCAGAAGTCAGGAAGAAGACCGGATACAAGGATACATGACCGGTGCCGATGAATACCTTCCTAAGCCGTTCAACATCAGTGTGTTGAAGGCAAGAATCCAAAATTTGCTGGAAACGAAGAAAAGACTGCGGGAGAAATTTTCTTCCATGGGTGGAATGATCAATTCAGGTGAAATCGCTACAAACACGCTTGACGAAGCTTTTCTCGACAAAGCAACAGGAGTCATCATGGACAATATCAGTGATCCTGATTTCAGCCTGGATCAATTGCTCAAAGAAATCGGATTGAGTAGATCGCAATTTTACAGGAAAATAAATGCACTTACCGGCCAAAACCCAAGCTATTTTATCCGGACCATCAGATTAAAATACGCTTCAGGATTATTGGTAAAAGGCAATATGTCTATCAAGGAAATTGCCTATATGTCCGGGTTCAATTCCACTGCATATTTTAGTAAAACCTTTCGAGAACTGTTTGGATTGACGCCAAATGATTACGCTGCAAACAATAATTAAATTACAGTAAAAGGCCTTATAGTATGATTTAAGGGCCATCGCGATGAATATGCACCATGATTTATCATGGTTGGATGATAATTTATACCCAAATTTCAAGATTCTACATAGTATTGCTCATAAGGAAAAACTATCAAAACATCGAGTTTCCTTATATAAATCTAAAACCTAAAATTATTTCTATGTAGAAACTATACTTAAAGATCCCGCAGATTGGGTGGATAAGGCATCGTGCAATTCCACCTTCAGATGAATGCCCAAAAGATACTTATTCGATATATAGGAATAAGTTAAGATGAGGTCAATCCGACCTATTCTAAAATCAATTTTAAATTTTATTTCAACAATTCTTCAAAATGAAAAAACTATGTACAATATGAAAAAAATGCTAATTGTGGCCTTATCATTCTGTTTGATAGCAGCTACAACACAAGTTAACTCTGCCGATAGGCCAGAGAAAGGAAAAAAAGCCTCTAAAATCCATGAAAGTGAAATTCAGCAAGGGAAGACGATTACCGGAAAGGTAACTTCCTCGGAAGATGAAGGAGGCCTGCCAGGCGTCAATGTAATAATTAAAGGAACTACTCAAGGAACGGTATCTGATATCGAAGGTAGGTATTCTATCGAAGTGCCTGGTAGTGAAACCGTGCTTGTGTTTAGTTCGGTTGGTTTCATCCAGGAAGAAATGGTCATTGGTAACCAATCGGTTATCGATCTTGTCATGATGCAAGATATTACTGCTTTAGATGAAATTGTCGTGGTTGGTTTCGGTACACAGTCAAGGAAAACAGTAGCCGGATCCGTTTCACAGATTTCTGGCGAAGAGGTTATTCAAGGTAAGAATACTTCAAGTGCTGTGTTGGCACTTCAGGGTGAGGTACCAGGTTTGACAATTACACGAACTTCATCACGACCTGGAAATGAGGGATTGGATATTAAGATCCGTGGTGATATTTCTGTGAACGGTTCAGATCCTTTGATCTTGTTAGATGGGTTGGAAATACCACAGTGGCAATTTTCAACCATCAATCCGAATGATATTGCAAATATCTCTGTCCTGAAGGATGGCGCAGCAGCGATTTATGGTATTAAGGCAGCGGCTGGTGTAATCCTTGTCACTACTAAAAAAGGAAGCGCCGGTAAAACGAAAGTGGAATACAGGGGAGACTTTCAGCTGAACTATGCCTTTGATTACCCTACTGCTAACTTATCAGAACTGGCAGATCTATGGCTTTTGGGGGGTAGAAATGACATGATCGATTATCTTGATAATGACGGAAATCCTCAAACTGAAGGTTTTACAGGTCGGTTCTTTACTGAGGATGAATGGCAGCAAATGGCAGATGGCACATTTACTTATGCTCCTGATCCTTATTTCTTTTCTGGTGATGAACATCGTTTCGAAGATATAAGGCAGTATGATTATATATATGGTACTACATTATCCCAAAGACATACAGTTTCACTTTCTGGAGGAAATGAAAAAGCCAGATATAGAACTTCATTTGGATTTGCAAATGACAGATCACCAATGGAGCTTGTTTATGACGGTGCCAAAAGGTTCAACATTCAAACAAATTTATCTTATGACCTCAGCGATTTGGTTCAAACTGAATTTAACGTAGGTTATGATAACAGGATGATTGACGCTCCTAATCAGGGTTTGGGAGAATCGATTGGAAACTTTGAGGCATTCCCTATTTACAATCCTGCTGGCAATTACTATAATCTTTGGAATAATAATATTCTTGCGAAGCTTGAGGAAGGTGGAAGAAATAAAGAAGAACAGGAAGCTTTTCGTCTTGGTGTCACCGTTAACTTCGATCTGAACAAATACGCAAAAGGATTGTCATTTAAATACCAGGGAAGTTTCACTCAAAGGAGCACTTTGGCAACAAACCGACGAACCCAATATACAGTATATGATTGGGACAATAACCCATTTACTATAAGCCCCGGTCAAGCTGGAACATATGTGGATATTGATGAGGCAAGAGTTGGTTTCCAAAACCATGTATTTCAGGGTAACTACAAACGTACTGTCAATAATCACTCGTTTGCAATAATGATAGGAGCTATAGCTGAGCAAAAGCAAACCAATGAGTATGGATTGTACAGGGCAAATATGGCTTCTAATGATTTGGATGATATCAACACAGGAGATCCAACTACCTGGAAAAATTCAGGTGGGAGTGAGGCAATAGGTCTGTTATCTTATATCGCCAGGATAAACTATGACTATAAGGATATGTTTATATTGGAAGGTTTGGCGAGAAGAGACGGTTCGTCACAATTAGATCCTGATTACAGATGGAAGGATTTCTACAGTGGTATGGCAGCATGGCGTATATCTCAAATGAGCTTCATGAAATCAAGTAGTTTTATCAATGAATTAAAACTAAGAGCTTCGTATGGTGAAATGGGATCACTGACAGGTATTGGGGCTTATGACTATATCTCTGGTATCAATACTGGTGCATCGACTTATTTTGGTGTGTCACCTTCCTTATATGGTACTGCCAGGATAGCTAGCATGACAACAACAGACCGTACATGGGAAAGAGTGGCCACTTCTAATATTGGTTTGGACTTTTCTGTAATTGATAGCAAGTTGAGTGGTACTTTTGAGTATTTCCATAGACAGAACAACGATATGTTGATACCTATTACATATCCACAGGTATTGGGTGCAACTGCACCAAAAACCAACAGTGGGGATTTCAGTACTAAAGGTTGGGAATTATCACTCAATTGGAGGGATAAAATCGGAGATTGGACCTACCACATAGGTGCAGCAATTTGGGATTCTAAAAGTGAGGTTACGAGAATGGATGGAGCTGTAAATATTAACAGAGGAGAGAATGCAATTGTAGAAGGCTATCCTCTTAAATCTTTATTTGTTTTCAAAACTGATGGTTATTTGCAGAATGAAGAGGAAGTAGTTGCTTATTATAATCAGTTGGGTTTTGAAAACGAGTCAGACCAGACAGTAATGAAAGCAGGGACACTGCTTCCTACCTACAGGAGCAAAGACAAACTTACTCCTGGTAGTGTACGACGTGTTGATGTGAGCGGTCCTGATGGGGTGCCTGATGGTATTATCACAGATGATGACCTGGTATTCTATGGTGATGCTAATCCACATTACAGCTTTAATTTAAATCTGGGCCTTGATTGGAAAGGTTTCGACTTTAGAGCTTTCTTCCAGGGTGTAGCTGATGTAAATATCCTTCGAACCGGAACATTAGGCTATCCATTCAGAAGATGGTGGAACAATCAGAACAACACCTATATTGATAGAAGCTGGACTCCTGATAACACAAATGCTGATTTCCCAATAATTCATTACAACGGACCAAGGAAAGCATGGAATTATGATCATCGAAATGACGTGAATGTAGTCAAAGCATCTTATGTACGTGCAAAAGTGATATCACTTGGTTATACTATTCCAATCAGTGTAATGGAAAAGCTGAAAATGGGAAGAACACGCATCTCTGTTAGTGGCAATGATTTGTTTACCATAAGCAATGTAAAAGATGGGTTAGATCCTGAAGCTGATAATGATCAGACCAATGGTGATATATATCCATATAATTCTTCTTTGATGTTTAGTATAGAAGCTACTTTTTAATTTTGAAACTCTTAAAGGAATATAATAAGATGAAAAATATAAGTATTAATATAAAAGGACTAAGTCTGGCGCTTTTATTTGTGGGCTTGTTCATGAGCAGTTGTCAGGATTTCCTGGATCAGGATCCACAGGATTTCGTTTCAGAAGCTGTATACTACGAAACTCCAGACCAATTTGAACTAGCGGCTAATTATTTGTATACCCGTTTAGGTTATGAATCCGGTACTGGTGGTACAAGTCAGGTTGGTAGTCAGGAATATGATGCTGCATCTGATCTATCTACCAACATTGGATATGGATCTGAAAGACAGTATGGACAGGGATACTCGCTTGCACCCAATGAGGATGATGTTTGGGAAGACAATTACAATCAAATGCGAGCTGTAAACCAGCTACTGGATAAGGTAGAGCTTTATCCTGGTGAAGTGTCAGAGATAGCGGTACCCATGGGAACAGCTTACTTTTTCAGGGCTTGGCATCACAACAAATTATTGGTTCGCTTTGGTGGTGTGCCAATTGTTACTACCGCTCTGGATATTTCTTCAGAAGTTTTATATGGGCCAAGGAACAGCCGTTATGAAGTGGCAAAACAGATATTTGATGATTTAGATCAAGCTATTGCCTTGCTTCCTAGTCAAAGCAGCCTGAGCTCTAGTGATCTCGGTAAACTAAGCAAAGAAGCAGCTCAAGCTTTTAAAGCCCGCATACTGCTTTTCCAAGCCACCTGGGAAAAGTATGTAGGTAATTCAACTGATGGTGAAGCAGGTTCTGCAAAGCCTGCTGGATATCCATCTGTCGATGATATGCTCAATGAGGCGAAAAGCTTGGCTTCAGGTATTATTACTGGTGGCCAATTTGAACTTTGGGACAAGCGGGCTGAATTAGGAGACAGGCACCTCCATTACTTGTTTACGCTGGATGATGGTGGAGATAATCCTGCCGGCCTAACAAAGGCCGATAATAAGGAATTCATTTTTCAGACTATTTATGACTATACCTTCCGTCAGACCAGGCATAACAACCAGCACGCGATGCCGGTTAGTCCTAACCGTAAATTGATGGATATGTACCTTTGCACCGATGGTTTGCCAATCCAGCATTCATCATTGTTCCAGGGTTACGACAATATGGTCGATGAGTTTCAAAACCGTGATCTTCGTGTTGCTTCTTTTGTCGCTGTTCCCATAGACTATTACTGGGGCTACGGAGCCAGTGGACGTGGCGGTGGAGGCATCTGGAATGAAAATATTGAGGACCAGAGTTTTGACTTCAGATATGTGCCAAATCTAGATGCGCCATCGAATGGTCGTAATTTAGGTTACCAAGGGTTCAAGATGGTTTCAAATCACAGAGGACGTCAACAAAATGAAGCCTCAGAGAATTATCCACTGATCAGGTATGGTGAAGTATTGTTGATATATGCTGAAGCAACTGTTGAACTTGGTAGTGGATCTATTTCAGATGGAGACCTTGATCTTTCAATCAATTTATTGAGGGAAAGGGCTGGTGTTGCTCCATTGACTGCTGCTTTGATCGCGCCTTATAGTGACCTCAATATGTTAGGTGAGATTAGGAGGGAAAGAGGCATTGAATTATTTGGCGAAGGATTCCGATTTAGTGATTTAAAGCGTTGGGGAATTGCTGAAACAGAACTCAACAGGAATATATGTACTGCATATGTTCAATATGGAGGAGCCAGCACAGAATATGAGACTGCAGTAAATCCAAAAGATCCAAGTTCAAATATCTTTGATCCAGCTGTATGGGCTCATGGATTGACTACCGAAGAAGAGCCTGCATATAGCTATTCAGGAATTGCTACAACTAAAGCAGGTGCTTTGATCATTGATAATGCTGGAAACAGACTTTTTAGCAAGAAAAACTATCTTGATCCTGTTCCTACAACTCAGATCGAGTTGAATCCGGCTTTAAAGCAAAACCCTGGTTGGGGTAATCAATAACTACTATTTCCTTCATAGTTTGGGTGCAGCCGACAGTCAAAACAAGTTGCTGTCGGCTGTTTTTTTCCAAATCAATTATTTGAAAATGATAATTGAAAAACTAAATAAAAACACGAATCGATATGATTTATAGATCAATATTAATTTGTATAGCCTTCGCTATGTTTGCCTGTTCCAGCACAACAGAGCAACAACCTGAAAAATTGGATGTAGATAAAATGCTGGCATATTGTGTCGAAAAGACCAAGGTAAGCCTAAATGGTCTTTCTGGAACAGATAGCATTCCGCGTAATATTTATCCGGATCAGACCAAATGGAACAAAGTTGGCATTCATGATTGGACAAGCGGTTTTTGGCCAGGGGTATTATGGTATGCCTATGAAGCGTCTGGAGATAAGGACATTCTTGAGCAGGCCAAAAAATATACAGAAGTGCTGAGCGGTGTGCTTGATGTTCCTGTGGATAATCACGACTTGGGTTTTATGCTTTACTGTAGCTTTGGCAATGGGTATCGCTTGACAAATGATGCCAAATACCATGATTTATTATTATTGGCAGCAGATTCTCTGGCAACACTCTATAACCCCAAAGTGGGGACCATACTTTCATGGCCGGTGATGCGCAAAAAGATGAATTGGCCACACAACACGATCATTGATAATTTGATCAATCTGGAATTATTATTCTGGGCATCAAAAAATGGCGATGGTTCGGAGCTATTTGACATGGCCGTTTCCCATGCTGAAGTTTCAATGGAAACGCTGATTCGTCCTGATTATAGTACAGTTCATGTGGCTGTTTTCGATACTGTTGACGGGCATTTTATAAAAGGCGTTACACATCAGGGATATGCAGATGATTCACAATGGGCCAGAGGTCAGAGTTGGGGCATATATGGCTATACCATGTGCTATCGAGAAACCGGGAATGAGCAATTTTTGCAAACGGCGAGAAAGCTGGCCGATGTATTTATCAATAGGTTGCCAGAAGATGGAATTCCATACTGGGACTTTGACGACCCCAACATACCCAATGCCCCAAAGGATGCTTCTGCAGCAGCGGTGGCAGCCTCAGGTTTGTTGGAACTTTCGGAATACATGAAGCATGACGCTGATAAATTAAAGTATAAAAAAGCTGCTACTCAATTGCTGGCAAAACTATCGACTGATCAATATCTGAGTGGTGATAGCAATCGATCTTTCCTATTGCATTCTACAGGCCACAAACCCAATGGGACAGAAATAGATGCGTCAATAATTTATGCTGATTATTACTTTCTGGAAGCATTGCTGCGATTGAAAAAAACCCAGGACAATGTGAAATGGGCTTATGTGAAGTAGTGAAGGATTTCATGGGTTTTTAGGGCTTTTTTAGGTATGTAATGGAGACAATGTATAGAGAGGGTTGGGGCGAAAGGGGCAAAACCAATGAAATTATTCTATATGGCTATTTAGATGGAAAGGGTTTTGAACTAATCTACATCAAAAATTTATATATTGGGTTTATAGTAAAACACCCAAAATAGCATGAAGAACAATAGACGTAGTTTCTTGAAAACAGCTGCCTTGACCGGAGGTGCATCTGCATTTTTCACCTCATGTTTTGGAACGGATAAGAAATCAAAACTTGATGGTGCATATTCCAGATTGGATGAAGTACTCAGGAAGCCAGTATTAAAAAAAGCCCTCTTTCCTGACCCAGTCATCATCGAAACATTAGAATTGCTTCGGGACAGGAAAAATACAATTTGCCGTGTGCGCTCTAAGGACGGAGCAGTTGGCATTGCGGTCGGCCATCCATTCATCGCGCAGTCCAGCTATCCAATGTTCAACCTAAATCTCAAACAATTTTTTGTAGGGAAAGACGCCCGCGATCTTGATTTGCTCATTTACAATGCTGCCGAACGAAATGTGAAGCGACAGGGAATCCCACTCAACGTACAAATAGCTGTAATCGAATTTGCCATACTTGACATGCTTGGGAACATTGCCGACAAGCCAGCCGGACAATTGATTGGTGATGTGCAAAATCCCGAAGTGCCGATTTATTTGGGACATCACCTGTGGGATTTTCGCAATAGAGAGCCCGAAGAATCTCTGGAAATGATGTATACGGATTATTTAGAAACCAATGCCAAGGCCGTTAAGCTCCGAGCAGGTAGAGGCGATAATCTGGCCAGCGATATCGACAACGCCCCTGGCCGAACGGAGAAGTTGATCAAAATGGCGCGGCAGAAGTTTGGCAATGATACAAAATTGATGATCGATGGAAACGGGTCGTATTCTGTGAAGGAGGCTATCCGGATTGGCAAAATTCTGGAAGAATACAACTATTATTTCTACGAGGAGCCGGTGCCGTGGGATTGGTACGAAGAGCAAAAGCAGGTAGAAGAAGCACTCACGATCCCCATAGCCGGCGGTGAAGAGGAGTTCGGAATTCATGGATTTAGATACCTTATTGGGAAAGAAGTCTTTCAGATTCTACAGCCCGATTTGTTTTATTTTGGAGGGATGACCCGGACGATGCAAGTGGCGCGGATGGTGGAGGCTGCGGGTTTGCAGATCACACCGCATATTTCTGCTGGCGGACTTGGGTTTGTGTATTTGCTACAGATGGTTTCAGTATGCCCGGCTGCTGCCGAATTTCATGAATTCAAAATGTTTGAAACCAAAGATGCCAATGGAACGACCATTCCAATAGAGAGCAAGGCAGAACCCTTTGAAAGCATAGATGGAGCTATCAAAGTGCCATCGGGGGCTGGTTTGGGGATTATTATAGATCCGGATTATATTAAAACCCATACAGTATTAAGTGATGGATAAATTCATGGATTTTTAGGGCTTTTTTTGTAAGAAATATGAGCAAATTCGGATAAGGTCTAAGACCAATTGAAATTAATCGATTATCATAATTCATTGACATGAAGAATAAATACTACAATGAAAAGATTTGATAAAATGCATTTATGGTTAGCAGCTTCATTTTTGATTTTGGGGACTACCCTATCTACAAATGCCCAATCCATACCTTATAAATTAGAAAATCCTATTTCCGTTGCGTATCTCAAAAGGAATTTGAGTAAAAAATTACCACGGCTTGTTCTGAACAAGAACATAGATGCAAATCTAAAGGAAAAGCTGAAGACAGATCCGGTCACTCAAAATGTCTATGAGGGGATAAAACTCAATGCCGAAAGCGTATTTGAGATGCCAATAATCAACCTGGATATCCCACTCGAAGAAAGGACACAAGACAACCAACTTGATATTTCCCGAGATATGCTTTATCGCATAAATATGCTGGCCATGGTCTATCGAGTTGAAAAGGACCCCAGAATGTTAAAGCGGATTAATGAGGAAGTAATTGCCGCCTGTAATTTTCCTACTTGGAATCCCAAGCACTTTCTAGATGTTGGTGAAATGTCATTGGCGATTGCTTTGGCAATCGACTGGACAGCCGGGGATTTGCCTGCCAAAACCATTGAACTGGCAAAGAATTCTCTAATAGAAAAAGGGATAAAACCAAGCTGGCCTGAAGGAGGCGACCATTCGCATTGGGCCTATGGAACTAATAATTGGAACCAGGTTTGCAATGGGGGGATGGTAGCGGCATCAATAGCTATTGCTGAAATCGATCCCGAATTGGCAGCTAAAACAATTCACAGGGCGATTGATGGTATGGCATCTGCCTTATCTCAATATGATCCGGATGGTGTTTACCCTGAAGGAGCAACTTATTGGAACTATGGCACTTCATTTTCAGTGACAACGGCAGCAATGTTTGAAAGTGCATTCGGAACAGATTTCGGTATTCTTAACTACCCTGCCTTTAAAGAAAGTGCAGTTTTTAGGATGTTGTCTAATGCTCCATCGGGTTTGATGTTCAACTTTGCTGACTGTGGAGAAAGGCGCAGCAAGAATGGTGATTTTACCTTGGCTTGGTTTGCATCCAAAACCGGCAATAGGGCATTTTTTGAAAAAGAATTATTTCTGAAACCTCCAGACGAGATGGGGAAAATCTCGCGATTGGCAGGAGTATCACTAGTTTGGTTGGCCCAGTTCAAAGAGATGGAAGGGGAAACTATACCAACAGTTTGGAAAGGAGATGGAGTCAATCCAGTTGTTTTTTTTACGGGAGGAGGGCAAGACCCCAATCAATATTATTTTGGTGGGAAAGGCGGCAGCGGTTCAGTTAGCCATGGCAATATGGATGCAGGTTCCTTTGTCTTTGAATTGAAGGAAGTGCGATGGAGCATTGACCCCGGAAACTACAGAAGCTATGGAATGATCGAAAGAACAGGTTTTGATCTATGGCACAGATGCCAGGAATGCGACAGGTGGAAATTATTGGACAAAAACAATTTCGGCCACAGCTCAATCTCAGTCAACAACCAACTACATAATGTTGAAGGCAAGGCATCAATTATTGATTTTAAAGCTGGAGAGCATCCCGAGGCTACGATCGATTTAACACCAACTTTTGAAGGTCAGCTGAAAAGTGCTTATCGCAAATTTATAAAGGACAGTCCTAAGTCACTTTTGATAGAAGATGAAATTGAAATCATCGATGAGACTGAATTGATTACGTGGCAAATGATGACACAGTCGGATGTAGAAATTGTTGATGGCGGTGCGATATTAAGTAAAGATGGACATAGCTTAAAACTAGAGAATCTTTCGCATCCGCAGTTTACAGTTTCTGTCATTTCTCTCGACCCACCACCGCTCTATTTAGATGCTAAGAAAGAAAATCTAAAGCGAATTGAAATCCGGGTTCCGGCCTGGACGATTGAGTGGAATAAAACAATCATTAAAGTGCGTTTGTCAGGGGAATAATAATTGGATGGTAATGAAAATTGAAGTGGTAGCATGGGTGTTGTTATTCATCACAGGCATATTTGCTTGCGGAGGCAGCCATTATGGGCCAGAAGGATGTTTTCCTGTTGATCAGTTGCCACACTACATTGCCCCGTTAACTGATGAAGGACAACGATCAGAGTGGTCATTGATGGTGAAACTGTTTATTATGTTGATCGGGCCGGGGGTGAGGTTTGGAAAGTTGATATTAAGTCAAAAGAGGCAACTCAAATTACCAAAAAGGATTGGAGGCCAGAAGGGCATGGATATTACAGGGTTTATCAGCTTTCTAATGGAGATTTGTTTTTTACCTGTGGCCCTTCTCGGCATAACTTATATATCCAGATACTTCCTGAAGGCTCAGATGGTCCACCTCAGAAAATCAATGAGGCCATTGATGAAGGCCCGGCCATTTCCCGAACTGATATGAAAATAGTATGGACTCCAGATCAGCAGGTTATTTATTCGGGCAATATCGGATATGAAAATGGAAAACCATCCATTAAAAATAAGAAGCTAATCATCGATAATGATTCCGTCATAGTTGATGGAATCAAGTATGACGGAATCCTTGAACCGCAAAATTTCATCAGACCAAAAGAAGAAGTATTTACCTGGACACAATACGGAAATACAGAGGCCGGACTTTTCACAAGTGAAGTGATGGGTTATAATCTTAGCACTGGTCAAATGATCAATTTCTCAAAATCACCCAATCAATATTCAGAACCGGAAGGAATATTTCCTGATGGAGAGTACACGCTTATAGAGTGTGACAGGCATAGTATGAAAGGCATAAAACAAATTGACATCTACAAGATAAAGCTGGACGGAACAGGTCAGGACATGGAGCGTCTGACATTTTTCAATGATTTGGAAGGCTACAAGGGATCTAATCCGGTAGTAAGTGATGATGGAAAAATGATGGTTTTTCAGGCGGCTTATGCCAAAGATGATGCAGGGGTGGGCTGTGGAATCTATTTGTTTGATTTGGAAGAATGGGGGAAGTTAAAAAAGAGACAGAGTAAATCTTAAAAACTATTATTATGAATTTTTTTAAAATTCTTATAGCGGTTCTATTCCTTGCGAATAATGTCATTAAGGCAGAAAGTATAGGTGTTTTTTATAATAACACTATTCCGCAATTCGAATTTGCAGCTTCGGACATTAAAGCAGCTTTGGAAAAAAATAGTTTCGAAGTTGAGCTGAAACCAATAGATGAATTATCAGCCTGTTATGCAGTTAAGAAAATCATTATCGCTCTAAAATCAGACGATGCTGTGATTGAGGTTTTGTTAAAGGAGGGAGGACAAACAATTGAACTAGATAAGTTGGGCGAACAAGCCTTTGCCTTGCGAACAACCAACACAAAACAAAAATCCCATTGGGCTGTTGGCGGCGATGTTGTCGGAGCCATGTACGGTGGATTGCAGCTTGCCGAAAATATTACTTTCAATTCGCTAAATGCTTCTTATAACGAAGAGCAGGAGCCTTATATTAAAAAAAGAGGCATCAAGTATAACATCCCTCTCGACCAAAGGGCGCCCACTTTTAACTACAATGGAGATCAGGAAAAAAGTAATATAAAAGACATGTGGGATATGGATTTCTGGAAGGAATACCTTGACGATTTGGCCCGAAACCGTTACAACACCTTGTCTTATTGGACAAAAAATGCTTTTACCACGATGATTAAATTAGATGATTATCGCGATGTGGAAGTTCACGATGTGATTGATGGATATGGGAATTTTGTAAAGAAAATGACCATCGAAGAAAAAATAGAATTTTGGCAGGAAGTGATGCAATATGCCTCTGACAGGTCAATCGATATTTTTTATATCACCTGGAATATATACCTGAACAACGCCGAAGGCAAATATGGAATTACCAATGATAGTAAAAATGAGAAATCCATAGAATACCTAAGAAAATCCGTAAAACAATTTTTATTAACCTATCCAAACGTAGATGGTATTGGAGTAACAGCCGGCGAGCAAATGCCCAACATGACATTTGAAGAAAGAGAAAAATGGCTTTGGGATACTTATGCTTTGGGAATAATGGATGCAAAAAAGGAACAGCCTGATCGTAAAATCAGGTTTATACATAGGCACTGGTATTCTTCATGTAGCGATATTATGAGCTATTTTAAGGACTATCCCGACACCTTTGATTTCAGCTTTAAATATGCAAGAGCCCATTTATATTCCAGTCCAAACATACCATTCGAAGATTTTCTGTTAGACGAAATGCCTGAGGGGACGAAGAGCTGGTGGAACCTGCGCAACGACGATATTTTTTACTTGCGTTGGGGCGATCCGGAATATACCCGCGATTTCATTCTTGGCTTCGATAAAGAAAAGACTGCCGGTTATCTGATGGGATCCGATGGCTATGTTTGGGGGAGGGTCTATAGCAGCACCGACCCTGCATTCAATGGCAGCACAGAAAACAAAAAACATTGGTATAATTTTATGCTATGGGGGCGATTGGGGTACAACCCGGATTTATCAACAGATGTTTTTAAAAACCACATCAAGCATCATTTCCCTGAAGTTTCTTCAGAAGTGATGTACGAAGCCTGGGAGACGGCATCAAAGATAATACCTCAAACTACCCGATTTTTCTGGCGTGATTGGGATTTTCAATGGTATCCCGAAGCATGTAAAAGCAGAAATTTAATTACAGTGAAAGAATTTATGGGAGGCAATACCATGGAAGGAAGCGGTATTTTAAACATTGCAGACTACAGTGAAAAAATAATTAATAAGGAACAAATATCGAGTACAACGCCCCTTGATGTTGCCAATAAATTAGAGGGGTATGCTTACCAAACCTTATTAATGATCGATGGAATGGAAACTGCGGAAAATGCAGAACTTCTACAAACTAAAAATGACATCATGGCCTTTGCCCATCTTGGCAATTACTATAGCGAGAAAATCAGGGGTGCAACCGAGTTGTCTTTATACAATTTCACATCTGAAACCTCACATCAAGACCGTGCAATAGCACATTTGAAAACTGCTTTTGTACATTGGAATAAATATGTTAATATAATGGAGAGTCAATATATCTCACGGAGGTACTCCCGATCAGGTAATTTGGATTGGAAAGAATTAACCAGGGAAGTTGAACATGATATTGAATTAGCAAGAACCATAGAAAAGTTTAATATCGAAATTGATTTTGAAAACATTAAAGAAGGGGCTGAATATCCCAAAGGAACCGATTTGACTGTGAATATTATAGTTGAGTCTACATTCGACCTTAAAGTAGTTAGTCTCAAGGTAAATGGCGAATCGGTTGGGCGGATTAGCAAAGCGCCTTATCGATGGGATGCCGAAAAAGATGCCGCATTGAAAAATATGAATTCGGGAAGTTATATTCTTGAGGCAACTGTGAGTGATAATATTGGCAATAAGGTTGAGAAAACGGTACAAATAATAATTAAGTAGTTTTTAGAAATATGATTTGCAATTGTTTAATTCATACTGAATGTTTCCATGTGAGGATTATTACGACAAATACAATTACACCGAAGACCCAAAATACGCCCCTCAGAAAGTGATACTTAACCGATGTGAAATAGTCAATAATACATGGGGAGCCATGTGGTGGATGGTAGGTGATTCGTATGTGATCAATTGTCACTTTGCTAATAAGAAAATCGACATGGGATTGCTCAAGTGCGGCGTGACCATGGAAAATAGTACCTTTTCTACGGGAAATCAACTGTATGCCGATGTAGCACAATGGCCCAAGGATGTGAAAATATTATGGTAATGAAAACGCTTGACATGATAAAGATTCTGATCAGTATTATAGCTTTTGCTTTATATCAAAGTTTGGCTATTGCTCAAACTACTAACAAAATCCCTCTTCCTTCGGATCTTCCGCAAGGATATCCGCGCATCTACATTACACAAGATGAAAAAAGTAATCTGGAACTTACAATTCAGGATGAAGATTGGGCGAAGGAAGTCTTAAAAGGCATTCATAAACAACTTGATGAGCACGTTGAGCGTCATATTGCCGACCCTGAATGGATGGTATCGCGCTTGCAGATGTACTGGAATACCAAGGCTACCAATGTCTATGTCAATGGAGTTGACTACTCTCATGCCGATGGTGAAGCACCTGTTCCGACAGTTCGCTTTACGGGATCACGAAATTCAACTACCAACTATGGTACGCCTAAGCTCGAAGATATAACTCCTTATATGGATGATCCACGTGGACTTTATCTACCTAACCGCAGCAAAGAGGGAGCACCTTTTGAATGGGTTGAGCAAGCCAAAACAGGCAATATCATTGCCAATATCAACAGAGAAATTCTTGGATTGGCGCGAGATGCTGCCTTCATCTATTGGCTCGAAAATGATGAGCATTTCGCCAAATTTTCTTTCGACGTTTTCGATACCTACATGACTGGAATGTCATATCGAAGTGAGCCGATAGATTTACTCAATGGCCATATTCAAACTTTGGTTGGTTTCACTCACTTTCAGGTGATACACGAAGGAACGCTCCGCGATATAGCTGAACTCTACGACTTTTTGCATGTATACATTAAGGCCAACCATCCAGAAAAAATTGCTACGTACGATACCACCATCAAAAGATGGACGGATCAGATCATTAAAAACGGTGTGCCGCAAAACAACTGGAACCTGCATCAGGCAAAAATAATACTGAAGGCTGCTATGGTTTTGCAGGACAATAAAAACTATGAAGACAAAAAAGGCCGGGAATACTATATAGATTATATCCTGAATATCACTTCGGCTCGACAATGGTCACTAACAAAATTCATGGATTATGGCTATGACGAAAACAATGGCGTTTGGGCTGAATGTCCGGGCTACTCGCAAGGTGTAACAAACGACCTTACAAACTTTATCCGCGACTTCGATAATTCTTTCGATTTTAACCTCTTGCCTTATACTCCGGTGATGGGAAAGGCTGTGAAAATGCTTCCACAATATCTATTTCCCAACGGCCAGGCCGTTGCTTTCGGAGACAGCTATTACGGTTCGATCAGTACGGAATCAATGAGCGACATGGTGCGCATCGCTCAAAAAAACGGGAATGAAAAATTAGAAGAAGAATTCACTTCGATGTATCGCTTGTTTGAAACAAATGCCGGACAACAAAATGAGTTTCGAAGGCCCAGGGCCAATATATCTTCTTTTTTTGCCAGTAAACCTTTGGCGTTGAATCCTAAATACGAGACTGGAAAATTAAGTGATTATATCACCCAAACCTTTCACGCTCCTAATGTTAGCTGGCATGTGCAGCGTATGGGCGCTGGCAAGGATGGCATGATGGTTTCATTGAACGGTTCGCTGGGCAACCACATGCATGCCAATGGGATCAACATGGAATTGTATGGAAAGGGCTTTGTGCAAGGAGCCGATCCTGGCAAAGGGGCCAATTATCTTCAGCCTATTTATCTGGAATATTATTCACAGTTCCCGGCACACAATACGGTGATGGTTGATGGAATATCCTCCTATACCGAAATGTTGAGTTACCATGCTTTTGATTTGAAGGGAGCATATCCAAAATCTGAACAAAAAGAAGGATATTATCCAAACATCACCTATTCAGATGTTTACTTTTTAGAACCGGAAAGCCAAAGCGACCAAAGTCGTTTGGTGAGTATTGTCCGGACAGGCGAGACCACTGGGTATTATGTCGATATATTTCGATCGAAAAAGCAGAAAAAAGGGGATAAATTTCATGATTATTTCTACCATAATTTAGGGCAGACTATGCAGTTGAAGGATGCCTCAGGAAAACCTTTAGCACTATCTCCAAGTGAAGAAATGGCTTTTGCCGGAGGTCATCTTTATGCGCTGGATTATATGTGGGATAAAAAATCACTTCTCACAGATGACGATTACCAGGCAGAATGGAAAATCGATATGCCTGATGGAGAGGATGATGTGTTTATGAACCTTTGGATGAAAGGAACCGAAGGGCGAGAAGTGTTCTCGATAAAATCGCCATCAAACAAAGCCTTTCGTGGTAGAAGTGGCATCCCGTACGATGTTGATAAAGCACCTTATTTGACCTTTGCCGCTCGACAGCACGGAGAAGCATGGGAGCATCCGTTTATTTCGGTTTACGAACCTTTCACTTCAGAACAAGGAAAAAGCATTGCATCTATTCAGGGCTTTGACGATGAAAATGGAAATAAGGATTTTGCAGGAATCCAAGTTTTAAATAAATCCGGCCGTGAAGATTATATATTTTCATCCTCGGAAGGAAAACTGGCAAGCTATAAAGGTATATCATCCGATGCCGCCTATGCCTTGATCGGAAAAGAAAATCATGGGGATTTAGTGCTTTTTATGGGTAATGGTAAACTTTTAATAGGAGAAGGATATACCATTTCTACCACTGAAATAGGAAATGTAATTTTGGAAAAAAAGGATGGTAAATTGATGTTGCATAACGAAATTCCTGTTACAATTTCCTACAACAAAAGCGATAAGAGGTACGAGATTGGAGAATTGCGCTCAATAGAAATTAAATGATAAATAGAAATATTAGGTCAATGATAAAAAAATACGCTACAGCAATTCTCGTCATAATACTTTTCAGTCAGTGCCAAACGGAACAAAAGAGGCCAAACTTTCTCTTTGTATTGGTAGATGATCAGTCCCCCTTTGATATTAACATTTATGATCCTAAATCAATATTGGAAACTCCCAACATTGACAAACTTGCCAATGAAGGCATGGTTTTCGAAAGTGCCAGACACATGGGAGCGATGCTTGGTGCTGTATGTACACCATCAAGGCATATGATCATGACTGGTCGAATGCTATGGAATCTCCCATCCATTGGGAAGGCTTTTCAAAATCCGGATTGTCCGGATAGCATTGAGCTGCAAACTATTGGAGCCGTATTCAACAGGGCAGGCTACAGTACCATGCGCACTTGCAAAAAAGGAAATTCCTACGCAGCGGCTAATAAGCAATTTACAGTTGTGCGTGATGCTACCAAGCGAGGAGGAACAGAAGAAAGTGGTAGCGACTGGCATGGGAAACAGGTATTGGATTACCTGAATGAAAGAGAAGTTGGACAGGATAAAAATCCGTTTTTTATAAACTTTGGTTTCTCTCATCCTCACGACACACGCGATGGCACTCCTGAGCTCCTCGCAAAATATGGTGCAGTAAATCATACAGACACGAGTAGCCTTCCTCCGGCCAATCCTAAACAACCACCTTTACAGGAAAATTACCTTACAAAACACCCATTTTTCCATGGACATCCGGGGCTTCGGGACGAAGAAAAAGTGAGTGGCGTTTTGAAGAACAGGGATGAGCAAACTGTCAGAAACGAGTTGGGGAGAGAATATGCTTGCGCTGAAAATATCGATATTCAATTGGGCAAAGTGCTCGACAAGCTGGAAAGCATGGGTGAGTTGGACAACACATATATCATCTATACTTCTGATCATGGTATTGCGATTGGCCGCCATGGATTGATGGGCAAGCAAAACTTATACGAACATACCTGGCGGGTGCCTTTTATTGTTCGAGGTCCGGGAGTTAAAGCCGGCTCAAGAGTAGAAGGGAATATTTACCTGTTGGATATCCTACCGACGGTTTGTGATCTTGCAGGAATTGAAATCCCGTCCACCGTGAACGGGGTCAGTTTCAAGCCAATTTTAACAAGTAAACAGGAAACTATTAGGGATGTGCAGTATGGCGTGTATTGCGGAGGAACTAAGCCGGGCATGCGAACAGTGAGGAAGGGAGATTGGAAGTTGATAAAGTACGACATGATGGACGGAGCCGTGAGGGAAACGCAACTCTTCAACCTCGCAGAAAACCCGAACGAGTACTTGCCTGAACACCATAAAACCGGAGAGATGGAAACCAACCTGGCCAGTGACCCAAAATATGCTAAAAAACTGGTGGAAATGGAAGCTCTTTTGTTAGAACAAATGACGATAAACAATGACCCATATCGTTTGTGGGATCAAACCAACTAAGAATATGAAAAGCTTACGCAATACAATCCTTTATGTGCTAACTCTAATTCTATCCACTGGTAATATCAGTGCAGCATCAAAATCGGATAAAATATCAGTTTTAATTGTTGATGGATTTAGCAACCATGGCTGGAAACAAACAACGAAGGTTGTTAAGTCTATTCTGGAAACGAGCGGATTATTTCAAGTTGCTGTATCAACCTCTCCTTCAACACTTGAAGATGATGGATGGAAAGATTGGGATCCTGAATTCGGTGATTTTGATGTGGTATTACTGAATTGCAACAATATTCAAAATAAAGAAATTCGGTGGCCGGCCGGTGTGGAGAAAAAGTTGGAGCAATATGTAAGCTCCGGCGGAGGTTTATACATCCTTCATTCTGCAAACAATTCATTTGCCCATTGGCCTGAATACAATGAAATGATAGGCTTAGGTTGGAGAACTCCTGAAGAAGGAAAAGCAGTTCAGGTAGCTGAAAATGGGGAATTAATTACGATCCCCGTTGGTGAAGGGAAGGCAACCTATCATGGGCCGAGATATGACGAAGTGATTTATAAATTAACAGAACATCCAATTAATAAAAACTTCCCAAATGCCTGGAAAACACCAGACATGGAGTTGTATAAATTCGCAAGAGGCCCGGCCAAAAACCTGACCGTACTATCGTATGCAAAGGACGAGGAAACAAACATCAACTGGCCAGTAGAATGGGTGGTAGCCTACGGAAAGGGAAGGGTATATAATTCCAGCATGGGCCACTTGTGGAAGGGGGATGTTTTTCCAGTTAGCTATAAGTGTGTTGGATTTCAGACAACAATGATTAGGGCAACAGAATGGCTGGCAACAGGAGAAACAACTTATAATGTGCCTGCAGATTTTCCTACTGAATACAATATAAGTTTGTCTGATGAAGATTAGATTATGATAGATTTAGTGGCTTATAAGATTGAAAAAATGAAGTTTACGCAATTTTTTATAGTAATATTTTTATTGACGTTTACTTTATTTTCGTGCAATTATGTGGATGAGAAGCACCCTAATATCATCATCATTTATACTGATGATCAGGGTTTTGGAGATGTGAGCGCACTTAATCCGGATGCCAAATTTAAAACTCCAAATATTGACAGACTGGCAAACGATGGAATAATTTTTACCGATGGACACAGCAGTGATGCAGTTTGTACCCCATCCAGATATACGCTGTTAACTGGTAGATATAGTTGGCGCACCTCGTTAAAAAAGGGAGTTTTAGGCACCGATGGGCCTTGTTTGATTGAAAAAGACAGGATGACCATAGCTTCTTTGCTTAAAGAACATGGATACAATACTGCTATGGTGGGTAAATGGCATCTTCAAATGGAGTTTGAAGGAGTGTTAGGTGAAGGTCGAGATTGGTCAAAACCATTTACGGATGGTCCTACTGACAGGGGATTTGACTACTTTTTTGGGATTCCGGCTTCAATGAACTATGGAATTTTAACCTATTTAGAAAATGATCGTGTAACGGATCCTCCGGTTTTATTTACCAAAAAGAAGCTCGATGTTACTCCTCGCACATACAGAATGACTCCCCCATATCAAAAAGAACAGAGCAAAGGATATGTTGAAGTTGCTCCTTCGTTTAACGACGAGTTGGTATTGGAAACATTAACCAAAAAGGCTGTGGAGTACATTAACAAATCTGCCAAGGATGCTAAAAACGGCAAACCTTTCTTTTTATATTTTCCCTTAACCAGCCCACATTTACCTCATTGTACACATCCGGATTTTCAGGGGCGCAGTGATTGTGGTAATTACGGTGATTTTATGGAAGAGACGGATTACAGGGTTGGGCAAGTTTTAGATGCATTAAAAGCAAATGGTCTGGAAGAAAATACCTTGGTGATCTTTTCATCCGATAATGGTGCCGAAACCAACTATATATATCAAAGAGATACTTTTAAACATTATAGTAGTATGCAATTTAAAGGCGGCAAAAGAGATATCTATGAGGGTGGCCACCGCGTGCCCTTTATTATGAGATGGCCAAACCTGATTAAAGCCGGTAGAAAAGTAGATGTACCGGTTTGCCAATCAGATTACCTGGCGACCATAGCAGATATTATTGGTGTTTCTATTCCTGATAATGCAGGTGAAGACAGTTATAGTCTTTATCCGCTGCTAAAAGGTGATGATTCCAAAGACTACAATTCCGGCAGACCCTTGATTCATCATTCATTTACCGGTCATTTTGCCATACGCGAAGGGAAGTGGAAATTAAATATGCTTAGAGGTTCAGGAGGCTCTTTAAAACCGATAATTATTATTCCTGAGGAAGGGGAGGCTGTTTTTGAATTATATAATTTAGAAGAAGATCCTGAGGAGACCACCAATCTTTATTTCGAACATCCTGAAGTTGTGAAAAAACTTACTGAGAAAATTACACATATAATAGCAAATGGAAGATCAACGCCGGGTATGCCTCAACCTTATGTAAAGGAAAATTGGGAACAAGTAAAGTGGATGAGCTTAAGAGATTGGAAATAATTACACCAAAAATTAGTTCAGCAATGAAAAAACTATCTCTTATTCTTGCCTTTGTTTTTTTATCTGCCGTATTGTATGCTCAGGATATAAGCATGGAAATGCTTGGGAAAGAGCGAAATCAACCCATTGAATTGACCTATAAAATCATTGATGGAGATACACTCAATCTCATCCTTCGTTATCCGACAAACTTCAAAAAGTCAAAGAAATACCCAACGATCATCTTCTTTTTTGGTGGTGGATGGAATGGCGGAACAGTAGAGCAATTTAAACCACATGCTGAGTATTTTTCATCAAGAGGAATGATTACCATTTTGGCTGATTATCGTGTGAAATCGAGGCATCAAACAACACCCTACGAAGCGGTAGCCGATGCCAAATCAGCAATTCGCTTTTTACGGCAGCATGCTAAAGCACTAAATATTAACCCTCATAAAATTGTGGTATCTGGAGGGTCTGCGGGAGGGCATTTGGCAGCAGCGTGTGGCAATTTATCAGGACTGGATGAGCCGGGAGAAGATTTGAGTATTAGCTCAAAGGCCAATGCTTTGGTATTGTTTAATCCCGTATTCGACAATGGTCCTGAAGGTTTTCAAAATAAACGCATGGGGGAACGTTGGCGAGAGATTTCACCTGCTCATAATATCAAAAATGGAGCACCTCCAACCATTGTATTTTTGGGTAAAGAAGATCATCTCATTCCTATATCAATTGCTGAAAACTATAAAGCTCAAATGGAGGGAGTCGGTAGTCGCTGCGATTTATTTTTGTACGATGGAGCAGGGCATGGATTTTTTAATAAGTACAAATATGATGGAGTGTTTTATCAAAAGACAGTGCACGAAACTGATCTGTTTTTAATCTCATTAAAATACTTGAAAGGTAAACCGCAATTATAGCCATGAAAATGAAACTACTTCAGTTCTACAAATTGTCTTTTCTAACTATTGTGATAGCTGGTCTAATTTTCGGTTGTGCAGAAGTAAAAATAAAAGAGAAGACGCTTGACATAAATGCATATCTGGAAGCTTCAGATGGAGAGCATATTTATCCGTCTCCTGAGCAAATAAAAATGCTCAAATCTGTTGTCCCGGCAGAATCATTTCAACCAGCTCCATCTGTGAGTAACCGGGATTATTGGGATAAAATTGGCGCTACTAAGTCTGGTCAGGACTATCTGAAAATGGCCATATCGGAAGTGGGCAAGGAGCCGGAAGTCCCTATATCGGATGAGATTTATCATCGCGCAAATAAGGAGGGGAATCGGAGGATTTATAAACCGAGGTATTACCGTACCATGGACAGATTGGAGAAATATATCCTTGGAGAATGTATCGAAGATAAAGGACGATTTCTTGGGCAGATTGATGTGTATTGTCGGGCAATTATGGAAATGAAATCATGGATGCACCCCAATCATGACGATAATGAAAATAGCGTACTCGAAGGAAAGCGTGTGGCCATTGATTTAGGAGCCCGTAAATTCGGCTTGGTTTTAGCCCTTGCAGATGCGCTTTTGGAAGAAAAATTGCCGAGTGAATTGAGAGCAGAAATTGCGACTCAGCTTCAGTGGCGTATTATGGATTCCTATTTTAAAACATGTCTTGGAGAAGATACAGTTGGGAATCATTGGATCAGAAGCACCAGCAACTGGAATTCAGTTTGTACAAGCGGGACTGTA
Source organism: Bacteroidia bacterium (assembly GCA_030426345.1). Classification (GTDB taxonomy): domain Bacteria; phylum Bacteroidota; class Bacteroidia; order Cytophagales; family Cyclobacteriaceae; genus JAAUQL01. The sequence continues at coordinate 105,724 of JAUHYU010000001.1, read as the reverse complement.
TTTACAACAATTGTAGCATCGAAAAACTCAGATGAGCGGATTGCGGCTATTGGATGTGCTCTGAACAGCATGGCATATTACCTTTCCGGTTTTGGTGAAGACGGTTATTGCTCTGAGGGTACCGGTTACTGGAATTATGGTTTTGGGCACTATCTGTATTTGGCTGAAATTATAGATGATTATACCAATGGAAAAATTAACCTTTTTGATTTCAACAATGCTGAAAAACTGAATAGGGTAGCCAACTTTCCTGAAAATTTCCAAATACATCAAGGACTCTATGCGCCGTTTTCAGACGGAGTAACGCGCGTCAATGATGGGAGCAATAATTTTGCTTATCTGATGGCGTCAAAATATTATGGCGCAAGAAAACCCGTTACATTTATTCCTGATGAGTCAGTTCAGACAATTGTTGGATGGTCAGGGGCTGAAGCATATGTTGCGGGAATTGGAGGTGAATCGCATTTGCCTGAATATACTTATTTTGATGATTATGGGATTGTGATCTCTCGCGGACAACAAAAAACACCATTTTCAATAGCCATTAAAGCCGGGCACAATGCTGAAAACCACAATCACAGCGATGTGGGTAGTTATGTTATCGTTTTGGGAGATGATATTGTGACGGGTGATATAGGTGCGCCATCATACATCGCTGGCGCATTTTCTCCTGACAATCCTGCCCGAAGTTCGTGGGGGCATCCTGTGCCAATGATTGACAGAAAACTTCAATCAAATGGAAAAGACTTTTCTGGTCGTATAATATCCACTGAATTTTCTCATGATGGTGATAAGGTAGAAATTGATATTAAGTCAGCATATAAAATTCCTTCATTAACATCGCTTGTCAGAACTATGGTTAATGACAAATCCGGAGAAGGCATAATCACCATAGAAGATCAGTTTACTTCTACCCAACCTGTAGCTTTTGGAGTTGCAATTATGACTTTATATGAATATGAAATTGTTGATGATAATACCGTCATTTTGACTAATGAAAATCAAAAAGTCAAAGCTAGAATCTCTGGCAAAGGTGCTGAAATTAAAATTATTGACGAGCTGGTACCTGTGGAACATCTGCGGGAGGGAGGGCCTGCTCACAGAATAGGGATAGATTTTACTGAGCCCATCAAGGAGGGATCCATTACTGTTGAATATATACCAATATTAAAATAAAAATGATGTATCTAAAAAAGGGAGGATTGAAAAATATTGACATTCTAGTCAATAAAGTATTGAATAAGACTCAGGTTATAATTGGGATGTTGTTCTTTCTTATGGTGATTGTCGGGACAGTAGAGGCACAAGACAACTTTAATAAGGTAAATGAATCACCAGATTGGCAACTTCAGTTTTCTGATCCATGCACTGAAGACTGGAGGAATAATTGGTTCCTGGATGGGCAAAAGGCTACTATTGAGCATTCTGAAAAAGGAATGAATTTTAGTGCCGGTCCTGTGAACAGGGATAATGCCCACCATGCTGTGCTATGGACGAAAGAGTCTTTTGCAGGAGACGTGAAGATAGAATACAATTATACACGCACTGATACTCAAGCGATCAATGTCAATATTTTGTACATCCAAGCTACGGGGATTGGGAAGGACTCATTTGACATAGACATATCAAAATGGAATGATTTCAGGCAGGTGCCAACAATGAGCAAGTACTATAATTATATGAAAGCAATTCATATTAGTTATGCCGCATTTCCTACAGTCAATGAAGATCCTGATAATGATTATATCCGTGTGAGGAGGTATCCTGCCACGGCATCTCTCAAGTTCAAAGACACGGAGATTCCTCCGGCGTTTTTCAATACGGGATTGTTTCTGCCCAATGTGACTTATAAAATAACCTGGATTAAAACGAGTTCAGAACTTTTCCTTTCGGTAGAAGGGGCAGGGGAGATAAAGCAATATTCATGGATTTTGACGGCTTTTGATCCGATAACAGAAGGTAGAATTGGCTTAAGGCACATGTACACCAGATCAGCCAGATATAAGGATTTTAAAGTCTGGATTAAATGAGAGTATTGCGAAATTATAATCTGAATTGAAAAAATGAATAGGCATAAATTGTTATGCAAAACTTAGCCAAGTTATAAAATAAAGAAGGGTTACCTGCATCATTATTTAGAGCCAGAAATTAACGATTTATGAAAGTATTGAATGTCACAAGCCTGTTCGTTTTGTTTTGCTTTTTAACACGTAGTGTCCTCGGCCAGGAGGAGCAATCCAGTTTTGGGATAAGTACACATATTAAGCCGAATGATGGCAGAATACACTTCAATGGTGTGCTCAATGCTCGAATAACGGATAAGGAGGCTGAGCTGCATCGTTATACCGAAGAGTTCTTTAATAATGGATTCGATGGTACTATTGAAGTGACTAGAGCAAGGACTCAGCCAGGAATTAGCCTTAGTTTCAAAACCAATAGTCCTTTAATTAAGCTGAAATTTGCCAAATTAGAGAACAGTCAGAACAGAAAGAGAAGGTTTACGGTTTTTAAGGACGGAATCCAGACCTTTGACTTCATTTCAGATCTCGAATTTACGATAGCCAATCCGGCTAAAGATTCCAGCAAATGGGAAGTTTATCTTCCTCATTTTTCAGGTGTGAAATTTTTGGGCTTAGAATTGTCCAAGGGGTACATACTACTTGATTTACCAAATGAAGAAAAGCCACTTTATATTGCTGTCGGCAATTCAATAACTCATGGAGTCGGACAAACCGGCACAGTTGATACATATCCTTATCTGGTGGCTAACTGCCTCGGGTTCAATTATATTAATATAGCTACAGGTGGTTCTGAAATCTCAACAGAAACTTTGAGGAATTTTGAGGATGTATCCCCACGCCTTATTTCTATTTTGTGGGGGTATAATGATGTCACCTATGAAGCAGATCCACTGATAGATGTTATGCCTATCTACGAATCCCTTGTAAGTAGCTTATGCTCCAAGTTTCCGCAAGCCGACATAATTTGCATTTCTCAGACGTTTACCACAACCGTGGTTGGCAAAGTGAATCCGGATAATGGTATTGACTCATTACGAAGTTGGACAAAAGAAACGGTTGAGAGACTCCAAAAAAAGTATGATAATCTCTTCCTTTTGGATGGGCTAAAATATGTAACTTCTGAGGATGATTTGCATGACAGGGTACACTTGAATGAGCAAGGAGCCCGAAAACTCGCAGATGGTATTGTGAAAGAATTCTTAACCAACAATGAGGAAGATAAATAGCTATGTACAATGGTAGACCTAAAATATTGTAAATGAATTTTCGACTACAACTAACGATACTGCTAATAGCATTTTTGACAATATCGAACTTACATGCTCAGCTTAAGCTTGACAGAATGTTTTCAGATAATATGGTGTTGCAGCAAAACCAAAAAGTTAAAATCTGGGGAACTGCTGATGCGGGGGCTTCTGTAAAAATTGATGCAAGCTGGAACGGAATAGCAAAAGCCACAGCTAACGATTTAGGTGAATGGGAAACTTATATAAAAACACCAAAGGCAGGAAGCGGTTCATATGATTTGACGATTGTAAGTGGTAATAATACTGTTACTCTAAAGAATGTGGTAACAGGTGAAGTTTGGTTTTGTTCCGGTCAATCAAATATGGCATTTAAGCTCTACCGTAGCAAGGGGGTTGAAAAAGATTCTTTGCTCGCTAACAATTCTCAGATTCGTTTATATTCTGACCCTCGTACAGGATGGGAAGAAAGCACCTATAAAATTGCATCACAATTTTCGGCTGTTGGTTTTTACTTTGGTTTAAATATTTATCAAAAGCTAAATGTACCTATAGGTTTGATTTCTGCTTCAGTTAGTGGTAGTCCGGTTGAAGCTTGGATACCGCTCGAAACCATGCAAAACGACCCTGAACTTAAAGTGACCGTTGATCGTTGGGATGGGTGGCTAAGTGATTACAAGACAAAGGATTCAATTAGATATAATACGGAATATGCTCAGTGGGAAGCAAACGGTAAAAAAGGCGAAGAACCATCGATTCCACGTTCGGTTTATTCAATTCCTCGTTATCACCATCAGCGTGGTATTTTGTACAAAGACAAAGTTCAGCCTATTATACCTTACGGAATAAAAGGTGTTATTTGGTATCAGGGTGAAGGGAACATGGAGTGGCCCAATGAATATGAGGCGCTTTTTTCAAACTTAATTACTTCGTGGCGCATGGCATGGGGGCAAGGTGATTTTCCTTTCTATTTTGTTCAAATTCCAGCTTATGATTATCCCATGAAATTTGGTGTAGACAAAAGCCTTAATGCTCCATATTTACGCGAAGCACAATATCGTACACTAAAACTTAAAAACTCAGGGATGGCAGGAACTATGGATGTAGGTAATCCTGAAAATGTTCACCCTAACCTGAAAAGACCTATTGGAGAGCGCTTAGCTTATATCGCTCTCTCTAAAACATATGGGTTTAAAGATATCGAGTATTCGGGGCCAACTTATAAAAAATGTGCTGTCGAAAACGATAAAGTTACAGTTGAGTTTGATCATGCCAAGAATGGTTTAGTAGCAACTGGTAGTGAAGCAATGTGGTTTGAACTTGCAGGGGACGATGGCGTTTTTTACCCGGCAAAAGCCAGGTTGGAAGACAACAAGGCCATCGTGTCAAGTAATTGTGTTCCTCAGCCATTAAGCATTCGGTATGCCTGGAAAGCAGGATGCGTAACAAATGTTTTCAATATTGAAGGATTGCCAGCAATACCATTTCTTGTTGACAACATAGAATAATTAAGATACAAGGTTTATGAAAATTGAAATAGTGAATGATGATCCTGAAGTAGATTATATCCGTGTGAGGCACATGTACACCAGATCGGCCAGATATAGTGATTCTAAAATTTATACAAAAAACTTAAAAAGAAATGAAAAAGATACTTTTATGCTGCTTTGTAGTCATTATTTGCTTTGATTTTTCTTATGCTCAAAGTGATACAGACCAAAACCCACCAAGCAAAGACGAGCGAATGGCATGGTGGCGGGATGCAAAATTCGGGATGTTTATCCATTGGGGCGCATACGCAATCCCGGGTGGTGAGCGTAATGGAGAAATTTGTAGAGGAGGGGCCGAATGGGTCATGGACAAGCTGGATTATACTGTAGAAGATTATGAAAACGAAGTTGTGGCCCAGTTCAACCCTGAGAAATTTAATGCTGACGATTGGGTTGCCATGGCCAAAGATGCCGGCATGAAATATATAGTGCTCACTTCAAAACACCATGATGGCTTTTGTTTGTGGGATTCTAAAGTAACAGATTACGACATTATGGATGCCACGCCTTTTAAGCGAGATATTGTGAAGGAACTGGCTGAAGCTTGCAAAAAGGAAGGTATTAAGTTTTGTTTTTATCACTCTATCGTAGATTGGCATCACCCACAGGCACAGGCGCCATTATACCCAAATTATAATGCGGGGCAGAAGGATCAGTCAGTTTTCAATCCTGAGTTTCCTCAATACTTTGAAAACTATTTGAAACCTCAGATTGCTGAATTGCTCACAAACTACGGTGATATCGGTGTCGTATGGTTCGATGGTGATTGGATTCCTGATTATACCACTGAAATGGGAAAGGAAATGTATGATTATATCATGGATCTTCAGCCCAATACCATTGTGAACAACCGTGTGGACAAGGGTCGCATGGGCATGGAAGGCATGGATAAAGAGGGGGATTTTGCTGGGGATTTTGGAACTCCGGAACAAGAGATTCCCGCAACAGGGATTGACAGCGATTGGGAATCTTGTATGACGATGAATGGTTCCTGGGGCTACAAGCCATCAGACCACAATTGGAAGAGTAGCAAAGTGTTGATTCAAAATTTGGTAGATATTGTTTCGAAGGGTGGTAATTTTTTACTGAATGTCGGGCCAGACGCTGAAGGTTTGTTTCCACCCGAAAGTGTGGAACGCCTGCGCGCCATTGGAGAATGGACAAAAGCCAATGGTGAATCCATCTATGGAGCAAAGGCCAGTCCCTACGATCGACCAGATTGGGGCAGGTTCACTTCCAAACAGGGATTGCTTTATGCTCATATATTTGATTGGCCAGAGGATTCCCGCATACAGATTAGCAATGATGTAAAGGTGACTAAGGCGTATCTTTTGGTAGAACCTGACAAAGAACTTGAAATCATGACATCTGACTCTGGCGACATTATCCTTCTTCCCGAAGAGGCCCCCGACAGTAGCGCCACCGTCATAAAAATTGAAACCATTCCATCAGAAGACTGGGCAAATCTGCACAGGTATGACAAAGCCAATGCTGAAGTTGGGTTGCCCTCTGCCAATGAAGACCGAGTTGTTTTTATGGGCAATTCCATCACACAAGGATGGGTTAGGAATGATCCTGATTTTTTTAGTTCTAACGCCTATATCGGAAGGGGAATCAGTGGTCAGACCACTGCTCAAATGCTGATTCGATTCAGGCCAGATGTGATTGATCTGAAACCTAAAGCCGTGGTGATATTAGCTGGGACTAATGACATTGCCGCCAACAATGGCCCGGTGACCCTCGAAAACACAGCTGGAAATATTTTTTCTATGGTAGAATTGGCGCAGGCTAATGGCATCAAAGTAGTGCTCTCTTCAGCCCTGCCTGCTGACCGCTACTCGTGGAGGCCTGCTATCTATCCGGCTGATAAAATCATTGAATTGAACAAATTGATTAAAGCTTACGCTGAAAAACATGACATTGTTTATCTGGATTATTATTCGCCCATGGTGAATGATCAGAAGGGATTGAAAAAGGAGTATAGCAAAGATGGAGTTCATCCAACACTAGAAGGTTTTAAAGTGATGGAACCTCTGGTTCAGAAGGCTATAAAGAAGGCCTTGAAGTATTAGTTGTAGAATTTGACAAATATTTAGAATGAACCAGGCATACTACAAAAAAGCGGACAGTTAGTTAAACAACAATTGGCAATTGATTTATACCCACTAACTTTCGTTTTATCTGAATTGAAAACTATAAAATTGATCATTGATAGATGTTATGTAGCAGATCTAGACTAATAAATTATGCAAGTAAAAATTTCACATTCAATTTATAAGTTATACACTCTTGTGTTTTGTTTTTTTTTGATTGTTTTTGTGTCGTGTGATAACTATTTAGAAAAACAAGATGGTTATAATAAAATAGAAGGATTGATTCTAAATATTGCAGCAGATGCTATTATTGAGAAACCTGAGTGGGAGGATATTGATACCATCAGTAAAGAAAATGCCATAAGGGCAATTGAAGACTACATTGATGTATATGCAAACACACAGGTATCTACCTTGCTTTTTAATGTTAATTACCAACGGGCTTGTTACGACAGCAAAATAATGGAATCATTTTGGAATCTAGATAATCCAGATTCTGCGATAACAGGATGGCCATTAAATCATTGGAAGATTTATAAAATGGGCATTGATGTATATGATGTGAGCCTTAATCATTCAAGGAAAAGAGGTATTTCTCCATGGATTTCTTTCAGGATGAATGACCACCATTATTTTACTGATTCGACTAAGATAAACCAACTATGGCTTGATCATCCCGAACTTCGATTATCTCCCAGTGGTATGTTTGATTATTCTAATAAAGATGTTCGAGATTATTATATAGCATTTATTGAGGAGGCACTTGAGAAGTATGATGTTGATGGTATTGAACTTGATTGGATGCGGACACATACTATCTTCAAAGAAAATGAAGCGGCTGAAGGCATTAACTTAATCAATGAATTCATGAAGGAGGTTCGACAAATCACTGAGCAAGTAGCTTCAAAGCGTGGTCATTCGATCCAAGTAGCGGTACGTGTTCCGTCAACTCCGGCAGTTGGAAGGCGTTTTGGACTAGATGGAGCGGCTTGGGTCAAGGATGGATTAGTGGATGTTCTTGTGCCAACAAATTGGTATGTTCCAACCAATTTTGATATTCCTGTAGAGCTCTGGAAAAGTGAAATAGGACCAGAGCCTGATTATACTCTTGCACCGGGTGCCGACTTTGCCTACAAGATTGCGGAGAATAAGTATTTAAAATCCATGAAAAGTAGCGCGGAGTCTATGTGTGGTTTCACTGTCGCATCATACAGTCGTGGTGCTGATGCTATTTATCTTTTCAATAATTTCGATCCGAGTTACAAGCAAAAAATTATTAAAGAGGATGGTGAAATTGAGGTGGTGGATGATAAGCTATCGATATTGAGAGAGGCTGGAAATCTTGAAAGTTCGCTAAATGCCCCCAGAAAACATGTTTACACATTTACTAATCCTGATACCATATTATCAAGAAAGGATGCGCCAGCATTGCCTCAAGGAGAAGAAAAGATATTTAAAATATACACTGGTACTCAATCAGCACAAGGAGAATTCGTGATTCGAGTTGGATTGGACTCGAAAGAGGGATTTGAAAGTGCCAAGCTGAAAGTGAAATTGAATAATAAAAATTGTTCCCAGATTGAGGATTTACCAAGAGATCCCGCTTATGAATACGATAATACTAAAATCTGGGATATTGTTATGAATGTTTCTGAGACTGGTGCCAGGGTTATGCAGTTTAAAGCTGATATAAATTCAGTAAAAGAAGGCTACAACCTGATAAGTGTGACGAATATAAATGAAGAAATACAAGCTGTAACATGGCTTGAAGTTTATATTGACCAGTGATTTTGTTCTCCAGTATGTTGAAGTAGAGTGATAGAGTGGTTGATCGGAAGCCTGGATGAATAAACGAATTGGTGTGGCCTAAGCGGAAATACTTTTGTTGATCTTCTTACAATCCCAAAAACATAATTGCCAATCCTGAAAAGCAGATAGTACCCCCGGCAATGGCGTGAGTAAACCTTTCGAGCTTTCCCAGTTTGGCAAATCCGATGCCCCAGGAGGAAAACCAAACGATGGTCATCATGGTAGCAAGGGTCGCAATGGCGAATATGCCTACCACCAAAAACATGCCTGTAATGCTGCTTTTAGCCGCTGGGTACATCAATAAAGGTATTAGAGGCTCGCATGGCCCGAGTACAAAAATAGTGAATAAAATCCATGGCGTGAGTTCTTTCCCGACCTTCTTATCATGAACATGTGCATGATCCGAGGTATGTTTGTGAGGATGATCATGGACAATTCCGTTGTCATGAGCATGTAAGTGGCTGTGGGTTTTGTTTTTCAGCGCACGATGGATGCCCCAAACGAAATAAGCGAATCCAAAACCTATCAAAAGCCATGCGGCAAGTGTTCCCCGATAGGTCTCAAGAGCTTCCAACTTCATGACCTCTGCACCGAGATAAACACCAAGCAATCCCAGTACCACAGAACTCATTACGTGCCCAATACCACATAGGAAAGTTATCCACATTGTTCTACTCATTGACCATTTTCGCACTTTCCCCATCATTATAAATGGTAAATAATGATCCGGGCCGAGAGCAGTATGTATCAGCCCAATCGAGGCTGCTGTCCAACATAAAAGTAAAATTTCCGAATTGATCAATGCAAAAAAGATTAAAGGGTTGTGAAGCGCTTAATTCAATTTATTATGCAAATCTAAATATTATTTTTAAGTTTTGATCGCTGATTATAAGATTTGATTACTTCATTCAATTTTTTAAAATCCAGTATGCCCTCTTCTTGTTTGAGGTGGTCTATAATTGCCAACCCTTTGTTCAATTGGCTGTCGATGTTTTTGACTTTTGCCACAAAAAAAAATCAGACTTCTTTTCTTTCCCGGTGTCAGTTGATCAAAATACTTTTTACCTGCTTCATCCTGATCCAAAAGCATGCTGAACGACTCAGGAACTTCATGGCCATGCTCAGAACTGTCCTTTTCTATGGAAATATTTACCTCCATGCCAACCTTCAGTTGATGTCGTTCAACCAAAGGTTTATTAATCAATATAAAATATCCATCAGTATAGGGTATCAAGGCACATTGAAGCCTGATTTGTTGATTGATTATGCAGATTTCCCTGCGATTGTTGCCATTAATAAATTGATTGGCGATTTCAGTTGGAACAGGAAAATGATGTCGCCATAGTTTAGTGTCAAAATCTTGGAGGGTTGTTGTGAAAGTCGTCATGGATTTATGATACTTTTTTAGACATATAACGCTACTTGACTTCGTATTTAGTTCGAATGGCCTTATCAAATGCGGCCCAGTGTGCATCGGTCATCCTGCCGGGGGTGAACAGGCAGATCCCTGTTGCACCGTTTTCCATTGATCCGCGAATAGCCGTTTCAAGTTCTTCGGGAAGTAATCCATGGTTTTCAGGGTCTTTTTGAGCCATTTTTTTCTCGGGATTGGGGCAGATGAACAGCCCACTGTAAAGTTTTGCTTTTCCATCAAGGGCATCGACACCCTCTTTGGTGACCTCACCTACCCACTCAGGGCTTTTCAGGTAAAAGTCATTATAGTTCATAGGATAGACCGCATCGAGATCCCACTTGTCCCATTCTTGCCGCACAATTTGTTTAGCAATGGAATTAGGCCCCGGAAATACAGCAGCATTGATTTTCTTGCCCTTTTCATGCACGACTTTAGCCAGTCGGTTTACGATTTTAGTGATCAGATCGTAGCGGAATTGCTTCCATTCCTGCACCTGCGAAGGATCATCTGCAGATTTGATATCAATGCCTGTTTTTTCCATGAAATCACCTGTGCATTTATCGCAATAGCAATAGTCATATTCTGGATATTCTTTGTCCATGACCAACCCGTATTTGTCCCAAAGGCCTCGCGCCAGGATCACGTCAGGAAACCGGATATAATCCAAATGAATTCCATCTACTTCCGGTACATCGGCAACAGCCCCATACATCCCTGCCAAAAACTCATAGACCCCTTCATGGCTTGGACACAGGAATTTGTAATAGTTGACATATGGAGGCTTGTCATAAGTGGATTCCCCTTTGCCATTGATGGCGTACCATTCTTGCTTCATCTCAGAACCACCTTGGAGCATGGTTGGTATCCAGGTGTGAAATTCCAGTCCAACAGCTTTGGCAATTTTACCAACACGCTTGTACGTTTCCGGATTTTGTCCTCCATTGTACATCAATCCGTCAATGCCGTGGTTTTTTAATTTGGTAAACTGCTCCGTGATTTCTTGATCCGTAGATTTCCCCGGCCCACCTACCCAGGCATACACTGGCACCTTGTAGGATTCAGGTTCTGTTTTAGGTTGACAAGAAAGGGCAATAATTGAGATTAAAATGATTATAAGCTGTTTCATATTTTAGAATGCATTTTTTAGAATTCAAACTTGAATTAATTCATGAATGATTATTAAGAGCCAATTTTTAGCTTTTCAGATGCCATCTTGGTTCCTTCTTCCCGGGCGGTGATTTTTGCGAAGGCAGTTTCACGACTTGTGGCTATATCATCACTAAAAGGAGAACAACCACAATCATCGGTTGTACCTAACTGATTGATAGGAATATATTCAGCTGCAGTCATTATGCAGTCATAAACCATTTCAGGGGTTTCTATTTCTTCTTTGATAATATCAATTACTCCGATATAAACTCTTTGATCTGAACGAATATTTTCACCAATCAATTTCAAGGACTTAACTGGATTTGTTTCACTCGCCATTTGCATATAGAAATTTCCGGCATCTAAGGTCAAAAACAGTGGAATTAGGTCGGCGTAGTCAACATCTGCACTATGTGTACTGTCATGATCACCACCTGGGCAAGTGTGAAAACCAATGCGTTGTCGTTCCTGTTCTGTAAAGTGAGACAAAACCTGATTATTTAAATTAATAAACGGCTGTAACAATCCTTTTGATGGATCTAATTTAATGGCCAATCTAGCTTCCGTAAAATCTACCTGTATATGATGTGCACCATTGTCAAAGCAGCTTTTTATATCCGCCACCGAATGTTGAACTAGGTCATTAATAAATTGCTCTTGGGTGTAATCCGGTAATCCATCTTGAGGATAAGTTACAAAGCTTGTTTTGGTTTGCTCTCCATCGCTTACAATTGGCGACCCAATAGCTCCCAAACCTTTAATTGTTTCTTCAACCACGTGGTCAAAGAGTCCATTTAGTTTTTCGGATGAAAGATTTCCTTGAGAAAAGGCGGTAATAGCGTTTTGTAATTTGCGAGGACGAGGGATACTTCCTACAGATTCAGTTTGTATGGAATTCATATTGTTTGGTGATTTAGAAATAATTCTTGTGAACCGTAGTTTGCTTTTCTTCATTCAGAGCTAATCCGCAAATATAGCGCATACCCCCTAAATTTTATGATCAGTTAAAAGTATCCAATTTACATGGCACTTTCAAGTATTTGTGAGGAGTCAATTACTTCACGGCATACCTCACGTTTTATAACATTTAGCAATATTCCTGTGTAAAGAGGGGTGAGCCTATGTATTACAAACCCACGTATACGAGAACCGTACCTACGGTGGTGTGAGAGCCTCAGATTGAGTTACTTGGACTTAGGCTGAGGCTCTCATCATCATGTTTGAAATAAGAAAGCACAATTTTAAATTTTGCTTAACTACTGTATTTTGAATGGGGATGAAAGGAAAAGACAGTCTACTAAACACATTTTATGTTGCAATCGAGAGCCTTCTTTTATGTTCTTCATCCTAAGCCAGTATAGTACCTAAGGGCTATATGATTTTATCTAAACCTTGTATCAACTATGAGTATAGGTTAAGGGATAGTTTTCATCAATAAAAGATAGGGTAGATTAGCGAAAAATATAAGAATATATTTAAACGTCTCGTCTAGAAAAGAGATGTTTATCCAATTAAGTGTAATTACTTCCCGATACAGAACTTGGAGAAAATGTTTTCTAAGAGGTCATCTGTAGTGATCTGACCTGTGATCTCACCCAGATGGTATAAAGACTGCCTAATATCCATGGCCAGAAAATCACCTGTGACTTTTCTGTCAATTCCTTTTAGCACATCGTCCAATGCAGTTTGGGTATTTGTTAGGCTTTCTATATGACGGATATTGGTAACGATCGTATCTCCAGTCTTAAAACTATCTGCCTTTATTAAGTTGAGAAGGGATTTCTTTAAAATATCAATATTGACTTCTCCGGCAGCGGAGATAAAGATCATATCTGGAAATTCCTTTTTGAGTTTGCTAAGAGCAGATTCGCTTAATTTGTCCGTTTTATTGCCAATCAAAATCCATGGAATTTTGAGGCTTTTTAACTTCTGTTCTGCTTCTCTTATGTCAAGGGTGTTCTCCTCTGCCAAGTCGATGATGTACAGGATTACCGAAGCTGTTTTCATTTTAGAGTGAGTCCGCTCTATTCCAATAGCTTCAATTTTGTCCTTTGCCTCGCGGATTCCTGCTGTGTCAATGAATCTAAAGCTAATTCCCTCAATGTGGATTTCGTCTTCGATAAGGTCGCGAGTCGTTCCAGGAATGTCAGAGACAATGGCCTTTTCTTCTTCTAATAAAACATTGAGTAGCGTGGACTTGCCGGAGTTTGGCTTGCCGGCGATGACTGTTGGCACACCATTTTTTATCACATTTCCTATGCGAAAACTCTCGATCAGCTTGCTTATTTCTTTTTGAATTGAAAGGATCAGTTCCACCAATTGATCGCGATTAGCAAACTCTACATCTTCTTCTGCAAAATCCAGTTCGAGCTCAATCATGGAAGCAAAGTGGATCAATTCATCGCGCAATGCTTTTATTTTTTTTGAGAACCCACCTCGCATCTGGTTCATGGCTGCCATGTGTGCGGCATTCGAATCGGAATTGATCAGGTCTGCCACGGCTTCGGCTTGAGCAAGATCGAATTGTCCATTGAGGAATGCTCGCTTCGTAAACTCTCCCGGCTTGGCAAATCGTGTGCCCTGCTTTATTAGCAATTGGATGATTTTTTGTAGAATATATGGAGAACCATGCGATGATATTTCGATGACATTTTCGCGCGTAAAGGATTTTGGTGCAATGAAAACCGATACCAATACTTCATCAATGATGATATCCTGATCTACTATTTTTCCAAAATGAATGGTATGAGATTCTTGTTTGCGGAGATCCTTTCCTTTGAAAACACTGTTTGCAACATCGATCGCAGAATTGCCCGAAATCCGAATAGTTCCTATGGCTCCTATGCCTTGAGGAGTAGCAAGGGCCACGATAGTTTCCTCAAAGTCATTTGATTCTTTTTTTTTCAATTATTAAGGTTTCCTTTATTGGAAAGAAATTGTTCGTAGCTTGTTGTTTCATAATGGCTATTGCCAATAAAATCTAATACGGGGTCTAACTTGTCAGGAGGATGATAACCTGGGAGAGGAGATATCAGGTTCAACTCCTCATCCAGAAAAACAGAAGTAGGATAACTCATTTTACCTTGCATTAAAGCCGCAGCCAATTCATTATACCCTCTGGAACCTTGAGCGACAAACTTGAAAGTAGTGTTTTTGAAGACTACAGAATCTTTGCTCTCAGCATTGAATTTAACAGCATAGAAATTGGTGTTAAGGTGCTCGATTATTCTTTCATCAGTAAACGTCTTTTTATCCATGGTTTTGCACCAGCCACACCAGTCGGTATACATGTCGATGTATATCTTTCGAGGCGCTTTTTTGGTCAGGGCCTCAGCTTCTTCTATGGTGTACCACTTTACCTTTGCTTCCTGTGCAGAGGATTCGATATGAAGAAATGTCATGAAAATGAACACTATTATTAATGTATGTTTCATTTGTATGTTGTTATAAATAAATTTCAAAATGGAAATTTTGATAAAATAAGTCTTTCACAAAGAACGCAAAAAATAAGAAAATGATTTACCCGAAGTATGTTTTTCCATTTGATTATACATTTAAGAATGCTTAGTAGGAACGAAATTTTCTCAAGAGCAATCTCTTTTCTCTTTCATATGGTTTTTACTCCGACACTACCAAGAGGTTGTCAGCAACCTGTTTGGATATGGTCATACTGTTTTCCTGATCCGCTTCTACTTCCATGGATCCATCAAACTCATATACTTCCGTGATCTTTAGTTTGGTGCCGATTTTCAAGCCAATTTTATCTAGATAATTAAGAAAGACCACGCCGGTGTCCTTCATTGAAACCAGAAGGCAGGATGTCCCTGAAGAAAGACCGGAAAGTACCATTCGAGGTCTGGTAGAAATGACTCCATCTTCATTTGGAATGGGGTCGCCATGAGGATCAAATTTCGGAAAATCCAAAAACTCATCCAAGCGAGAGATGAGCAGGGGGGAGTGGATGTGCTCCAATTGTTCCGCAATTTCATGGACCTCGTCCCAATTAAATTTCAGCTTGTCAACCAAAAATACTTCCCAAAGTCGGTGCTTTCGGATCACATTGAGGGCATATTTTTTTCCTTCGTCTGTAATGTTAACTCCCTGATATTTTACATAAGTAATGACCTTTTTCTCCGACAGCTTTCGGATCATGTCGCTAACGGAAGCAGGCTTGGTGGTAAGCCTCTCGGCAATGGCATTGGTGCTGACCTGTTTCTTGCTGGATGCAGACAGGTGATAAATTGCTTTTAAATAATTTTCTTCAGCAAGACTTAGTGTGGACATATGCTATTTTTTTTATCAAAAATACATTTTTTAGGCTAATCTAAAAGTATATTTCATAAATAATAAACATTAGTAAATATTCGTTTTTCATGAATTTTGGCATATTAGCGATGTCTAATAATAAATTTAGCTAATGCTAAATTTAAAAAACAACCTCATTAACGATTTCTAACAATTCATTCGAAGAAGTATTCCACAGATATTTATCAGCTTGTTGTCTGCCATAAAATACTTGCGTCAATAGCGGCAAAATTAACTGGCAATCGCCTTGAAAATCATGCGTAATTCCTGCATTATTAGCACTGATTAGATGGTTCCACGCTGGGTTTTGAGTAATAATCATTGGTTTTTCCATGGCTAGACATTCGTATAGTTTTGTAGGGATTCGGCCTGCTGTACTCTTATTTTCTTGATATGGCAACAAGCAAAAATCAGCTTGTTCTATTTCTATAAGTATTTGATTGTGTGGTACTAAAGTATCTCCACATATTAATTTGATATAGTCATATTTTTGAATGGAACTAAGCAATTGTCGGTATACTTTATTGTCGGCTGCATATCCAACGATTCTTAGTTCAATGGCTGCTTCATGGATTTTTAATGCTTTAATGAACTCAATTGCCTCAAAGATGCCGTAGTGCTTTGCGATGGTTCCTGTATAAACAAAGACTATTTTTTTATTAATGTTTGGCTGGGATTGGTGTACAAAATCGGGGATAATGGCCTTATTTTCCATGATTATGGTTTTTGACTTAGGAAGATAAATCAACTGTTTTAAATATACTTTTTCGGCAAGGAAGAACTTTGAGATGAATGGAGTTGAGGCTATTTCCAAAGCACGTACAGCAAGTGCCAATGGTAATTTAATCAGCGTGGGATATGAACCCGCATAAAGGATATTTCGATAGTAATTTTCCTGGATATCATAAATTATTTTCGCACCAAATATTATTTTGTTTGCAATGCTAATAATCAGTAATTCAATAGTGTTAACTATTATTAGTTCAGGTTTTAGTTTAAGTAATAATTTCCATATTTTAAATGATGCTGCAAGTCTTTTCAGGCTGTTTCTTTTGAAATTAAATATTGGATATGTGGTAATATTTGGATGGGTTGGGATAACTTTTGAGGAAAACCCTATGATATTAATCTCATATTTATTTGTATTGCTCAACGGTACTGCAATCTTCTCGAAATTGCGTGTATCGTCAATTGGCTTTAAAACCGAAATTATGGCAATGACTTTTTTTGTCATGTATCAATCAATTAGAATATCAAAACTAAAATTAGTTTAATGGAACTAAAAGAATTAATCGAAAAGGCTTGGGATAATCGTGAATTGCTCAACGATAAGGAAACTAAAATAGCTATAAAAACAATCATTGAAGATTTGGATCAAGGAACGATTCGGGTAGCTGAACCGGTAGGCAATGATTGGCAGGTAAACGAGTGGGTGAAGAAAGCAGTAATTCTTTATTTTCCAATTCAAAATATGCAATTGATTGAAGTTGGTCCGTTTGAATTTCACGACAAAATGAAATTGAAAACTGGATATGCAAAAAAAGGAATTCGAGTGGTTCCGCCTGCAGTAGCAAGATATGGGGCGTATATTTCCAAAGGAGTTGTGATGATGCCTTCATATGTGAACATTGGAGCTTATGTAGATGCCGGTACGATGGTAGATACATGGGCTACGGTAGGTAGTTGTGCCCAAATCGGTAAGGATGTGCATCTAAGTGGTGGCGTTGGTATTGGTGGGGTATTGGAGCCAATCCAAGCAGCACCTGTGATCATAGAGGATGGAGCATTTATCGGATCAAGGTGTATTTTGGTAGAAGGAGTCAGAATTGGCAAAGAGGCTGTTTTGGGAGCAAATGTGACGCTCACCTCGAGTAGTAAAATAATTGATGTGACAGGAGAGGAGCCTGTGGAATACCGGGGATATGTTCCTGAGAGATCGGTAGTTGTTCCTGGTTCATTTACTAAGAAATTCCCTGCCGGTGATTACAATGTAAATTGCGCCCTGATCATAGGACAACGAAAAGAAAGTACCAACCGCAAGACATCTCTCAATGATGCGCTGAGGGAAAATAACGTTTCAGTCTAGTAATACAAGGCCTATTGATTTATCCAAAACCTATCATATTGATGGGTTTTGGATGATATTTCCTATCCGATGAAATAAAAATGATGTAATTTTTTAGTTGCTTTTGTTCTTTCTAAGCACATTCTATAGCGGGTTTTCACGTTATTAATCCATACTTTTGCAAAACAAAACGCTTGGATGTTAACGTGAACTTTTCCAAATATTCCATTTATCATGAGGTTTAAATTTTATTTGGTCATCATTATGCTGATCGCAGTCGTTTCTTGTCAAAACGAAAACTCCCTTTTGGGTGACGAATATTTTGAAACAGGAAAGTATGAAAAAGCCATCGAGGCTTACAACGAATATTTGGAACTAAAACCTCGCCATGTCAAGACGATTTATAATCGAGGTCGCTGCTATCAGGAACTGGGCAAGCAAGATAAAGCCTTGGAAGATTTTAATACAGTAATCGAGTTGGATGGTAATAATGAGAATGCTTTGCTCAGTCTTGGTCAAGTATTTTATGGGAAAGATGATTTTAAATCAACTATTTTTTATGCGCAGAAAGTGCTGGAGAAAAACCCCGATAATGCCATGGCTTTTTACCTGATTGGGAGGGCTAATCATCGACAAGGGATGACCAGGGATGCTATGAATAACTACAACACTGCAATTAACTTGACGCCAAATTTTGGAGAGGCATACCTGTACCGTGGAGCACTTAAACTGCTTTTAAAACAAAAAAAAGCTGCTTGTATTGACTTAAATAAAGCTGTCGAACTTAAAGCTGAAGGTGCGGACAAGGCACTTAGAAAGAATTGCAGATAGCCTTAAAATGGGCAACTAAGGGATGTTGCATTTTTTTTGGCTACCCATACAATTTTCCGAAAACTTTTAACAGTGTTTGCATTTTTATCTCGGTTTCTTTCCATTCTTTTTCTGGAATGGAATTGGCGATGATGCCTGCACCGGCATATAAAATTGCTTGTTTTGGCAATAACTTCATGCATCGCAGGTTTACAAAAATATTGGTCTCCTTGCCTACATGAACCGGGCCGAGAAATCCGGAGAAATATGACCTATCAAAGCCTTCATTTTCCATGATAAATTGCTTAGAAGGTTCTTTTGGCATTCCACAAACGGCACTGGTAGGATGTAGCAATTCCAACATTTGCTGGCCCAATTGCGGGAAATCCACTTCATCTATGTCAACTTTATAATCTGTTTTCAAATGGACAAGGTTGCCACTTAGATAGGTACGAGGGCCAATTTCGTCAAATTCACGAAGCCGTATCTTCTTAAAACAATTGACAATGTATCTACAAACCATGGCTTGTTCTTCAATATCTTTTGGAGACCAAGACGTATCTTCTAAATCCATATCGTCTCGATATGATTGTGTCGCGGCGAGGGCAACGGTTTGAAACTTTCTGTTTTTATCTATGTTGATCAACGTTTCTGGAGTGGCGCCAAGCCAAGAGCCAGTATCGGGCAAATGTGTCAGATAAACAAAAGCATTAGGATATTGATCTACCAGCGACAAAAACATTTCGCTGACATCAAATTGCTCAGGCAATTCAATTATTTTATTTCTTGCGACTACTACTTTTTGAAAAGCATCGTTTTTCAAAAAGTCAAGTGCCTTATTCACCAAATGAATAAACTCATCCTTGTCGTCAAGACCATTTACACGGATAGATGTTTCATGGAAAATGGAGGCTTTAATATCATGTTTTGACCCTAATAGGCCCGCAAGCTCATCATCGGTAAGGGTTGTATATGCTAATTTAGTTTTCCCGGTAATGGTATCTTCTGTAAAATGAAGATCTTTTTGAATGAATTTGACCTGATGCTGTTCGGTGGTAAACGGATGAAATATAAAGCCCTTTCCCATCTCGTCCAGATGCAAGTGGTTAAGATTTTTTCCTGATGAGGTATCGATTAGAAGATGTTTGGTATGCTGATTCGGTAATCGATACAATGCACAGGCAAATCCTCTGGATTTTCCTATGACAAATAATTGCTCTATAGATACATCACGCAGAAGTAAATCTACTGATGTCTTAATTGGTTCTGTTTGTGGTTGTCCCATCAACTGCTTTAATCTTTCGTCTGCTTCCTTTTTTCAATGTGGAGAGTTTGCAATTCACGCATTGATTATTTTTTTATATCAAGAATAGCTACCGTCAGTCTGCTAACACATATGAGATCATTATTGTTGTTGTAAATTTTTATATCCCAGACATGGGTTTTTCTACCTATATGAATCGGTGTAACTTTACCTGTCACAAATCCATCTCTAGCTGATTTGAGGTGATTTGCATTGATTTCCAGCCCTACGCCATATGACTTATTTCTATCAGCTATAATACTTGAAGCCACACTTCCAAGGGTCTCGGCAAGTACCACAGATGCTCCCCCGTGTAGTAAACCCATTGGCTGTACGGTCCGATGATCCACAGGCA
The DNA here is from genome assembly GCA_030426345.1 of Bacteroidia bacterium. Taxonomy (GTDB): domain Bacteria; phylum Bacteroidota; class Bacteroidia; order Cytophagales; family Cyclobacteriaceae; genus JAAUQL01. The sequence continues at coordinate 85,606 of JAUHYU010000001.1, read as the reverse complement.
TTTTGGCAGTGATATAATTATCTCCAATTTCTAGGAATTCAATACCCAAATGATCTACCAGGGTATGCTCGCTAACTCTTTGAAGTTCGGAAGGCTGGATATTTTTATCAAATATAACCGTTTGCATTACTTGTCTATTTGCTATTTCTTTGCGGCCAAATATATGTAAAATTGGAGGGTAAAAAAATTTATTTAATACGTCACGGCCAGACAGGTCACAACCATCGCGGGATAGTCCAGGGAAGGAATGTCAAATCAAATCTCAGCAAAAAAGGGCTTAGACAGGCCGCTGCATTTTTTGATGCTTACAAAGAGATGCCATTTCAAAAAGTTTATACATCAACGTTGCAAAGAACTGTGCAAACGGTGCAACAATTTCTTGATTTGGGATTGCCACATGAGGCGTTGCCCGGGCTTGACGAAATATGCTGGGGTGAATCTGAAGGACTTTTTGCCAATGGTGAAAACAATAAGAAATATAAGAATATCATCAATGCTTGGAAACATGGCGAATTGGATTCCCGGCTAAAAGGTGGTGAAAATCCGTTGGATGTTCGAAAAAGGCAGAAAGAAGCATTGGAATATATTGTCAGCCAGCCGGAAGATTTAGTTTTGGTGTGCATGCATGGTAGAGCTCTTAAGATATTGTTGGCCTGGATCACAGGAAAATCCATGAAAGAAATGGATATATTTGATCATGACAACTTGAGTTTGTATATTTTGCATTATCAAGATGGGGTATGGCAGATAAAAACCCATAATGATCGGGAACACTTACACGATATCTAAGAATTATGACGAAACCAATTGACAAAGAAGAGCGACCGCCAATATTGGGCAGTTGGACTAAAATATATCTTGTAGTTCTGGGGAATCTCGCCTTTATGATCTTGCTTTTTTATCTTTTTACCAGCTATTTTTCATGAGTACGTTAGATTGGTTTATTTTATTAGGTACGCTTGCCACGATTGTAGGGTATGGTGTTTGGAAAACCCGTGGTAGCCAAAATATCGAAGGGTATCTACTTGGCGATAAAAAAATGAAGTGGTGGACCATTGGTTTGTCGATCATGGCCACTCAGGCAAGTGCGATCACTTTCCTTAGCACTCCTGGGCAGGCATTTGACGATGGCATGCGTTTTATCCAGTTTTATTTTGGATTGCCGATAGCCATGGTGGTGGTGTCATTTACGTTTGTACCTATTTTCCATAAGCTTAAAGTATTTACAGCCTACGAATACCTGGAAACCCGTTTTGACTTGAAAACAAGGATTCTCGGTGCATTCTTATTTTTGGTACAGCGAGGGCTTGCCGCAGGGATCACGATATATGCTCCTTCCATTGTTTTGACATCTCTTCTCGGGTGGAATCTCACTTTTACCAATATCTTCATTGGCACATTAGTGATCATTTACACAGTTTCTGGTGGAACTAAAGCAGTAAGTCAAACCCAAAAGCATCAAATGGCCGTGATGATGGGAGGTATTATACTTGCTGGTATTATGGTGTTGTCTTACTTACCAGAACATGTAGGGCTGGTAGATGCGCTTAAGGTGGCCGGGAAAATGGATAAATTGAACGTGGTCACTTTTGATTTTGACATGAATGATCGTTACAATATTTGGTCAGGACTGATTGGCGGATTCTTTCTTGCGATGGCCTATTTTGGAACTGATCAAAGTCAGGTGCAGCGATACCTTACCGGAAAATCTATAGCAGAAAGCAGATTAGGATTATTGTTTAATGGCATTCTGAAAATCCCATTACAGTTCGTGATCTTATTTATTGGGGTATTGGTATTTCTGTTCTATCAATTCAATTTGCCTCCGGTATTCTTCAATGAAGTTGTAAAAGACAAAGTTTATACTACCGAATATTCAGAAGCTTTTCGTTCTGTGGAAGATCAACATAAAGATGTATTTATAAAGAAAAGAGATAAGATTGATGAGTTGATTTCTGCATTCCACTCAGAAAATGAACAGCAGATCGATGAGCTAACCGGGGAAGTGAAAGCACTGGAGCAGGAAATGAAGGGACTTGAAGAGGAAGCTACTGTTTTGATTTCCAAAGCGGATCCATTGGCAGAAACTGAAGACAGAGATTATATATTTCTATCATTTGTAATGAAATATATGCCTCATGGAATTGTGGGGCTTTTATTGGCTGTAATCTTCTCTGCGGCCATGTCATCTACCAGTGGCGAATTAAATGCCTTAGGCTCTACCACAACCATAGATTTTTACAAAAGGAATTTTGCACGACATGGTTCTGAGCGAAACTACTTGATCGCGTCTAAATTATTTACGTTGTTTTGGGGCATATTGGCTGTGGGATTTGCCACGTTTGCCTCCCAGTTGGAGAATCTAATCCAGGCAGTCAATATTTTGGGGTCATTGTTTTATGGCACGATCCTCGGCCTGTTTGTTGTGTCATTTTACGTGAAATTTGTTAAAGGTACAGCGGTATTCATCGCGGGAATTCTTGGGCAAATATTAGTGATCTACTGTTATTTCTTTACAGAAATTGCCTATCTTAATTTTAACATAATAGGATGTATGACCGTGGTTTTTATATCTATGCTGATACAATCCATGACGCCAAAAAATCAACGACCTGATGGGGATTTAAAATAGAATGAAACCAACCCAATCAAAGAAGCTTAGCGAACTTGCTTCTACCGCAATATCGGGAAATGACATTAGTTCGTCCTGTTTGTACGTATCTGCGCTTGCTATTATTTATTCAGGACAATATGCCTGGATAGCCCTTCTTATGGTAGGAGTTGTGCTTTTTCTCTTTCGAAAAATTTATGGAGAAGTAGTTGGAGCCCTGCCTTTGAATGGGGGAGCGTACAATGCTTTGCTTAACACGACTAGTAAAACTCTAGCCTCCCTTGCTGCCACGTTAACGTTGCTTTCTTATATGGCAACAGCTGTTATTTCAGCCAATGAAGCCATGCACTATGCCCACATATTGTTCGAAGGGTTGCCGATAATCATATCGACAATAGTATTGCTTGGGATATTCATGATTCTGAGCATTATTGGAATAGGAGAGTCCTCAAAAGTCGCCATTATTATATTTATATTTCATCTCGTATCGCTGGTAACATTATCCCTTTTTTGTGGACTTTATTTGATTAATCATGGATTTGATGTTTTCACTGCCAACTCAAATATTCCTCTGAAAGAAGGGAGTATAATGACCGCCATATTTTTCGGATTTTCTGCGGCAATGCTCGGAATCAGTGGTTTTGAAAGTTCAGCAAATTTTGTTGAAGAACAGAAAAAAGGGGTTTTCCCAAAAACTCTTAGAAATATGTGGATTGTAGTCACGGTATTCAATCCGCTAATGGCATTTTTGGCATTAGCCATCATTCCTATTTCTGATATTGAGCATAATCAGGAGGCTCTTTTATCTTTCATGGGAGGGGTGTCAGGAGGTTCATGGTTGTCTTTTTTAGTTTCTATCGATGCAGCATTAGTATTGAGTGGAGCTGTTTTGACATCATATGTCGGCGTAACCGGATTGGTTGAGCGAATGACTTTGGATCGGGTGCTGCCACCTTTTTTATTAAAAAAGAATAAGCGGGGAAGTTCTTACCGAATAGCCATTGCTTTCTTTTTACTGTGCGTGTCGATATTATTGATTACGAATGGAAAATTGAGTGCTTTGGCCGGCGTGTATACCATTGCGTTTTTATCAGTCATGGTATTATTTGGCATAGGTAATATTCTTCTAAAATTAAGAAGGGAAAATTTGCCAAGGCCGGAAAAGTCTTCATGGCTATCATTATTGATTGCGATTTCTGCTGTTATTATAGCGATAGTGGGCAATGCCATTTTAAACCCAGCATATCTTGGTGTCTTCTTTGAGTATTTTTTTCCGACAATTCTCGTGGTGATGATTATGCTCAATAGGACATTGCTGCTTAAACTATTGCTCAAGATTATTAAATATTTTCTGTCTCCAATTGAATCTGTTTTAAAAAAATCAAACGTCGGGATTTTACACATGGTTGATAAAATCAATTCGCAGCAATTCGTGTATTTCACTAAAAACGATGATGTCGAAACCTTGAATAAGGTAATGCTTTATATCCAAAACAACGAGCATACAAAAAAGCTGAAAATTGTTGCGGCATTTGAAGATGGAGACAAAGCCTCGGATCAGTTTTTGGCTGACTTGGATGTATTGGATAGGGAATATCCAAAAATAAAGATTGAATTTGTCCAGTTGGAAGATAGCTTTGGCCCGGAATTGATCAACAAGTTGTCTAAAAAATGGAAGATTCCGGTAAATTTCATGTTCATAGCCTCTCCCGGCGATCGTTTTCCTTATAAAATAGAGCAGTTAGGTGGCGTAAGATTGATCATTTGATCAGTCATGGATTTTGAAGGCTTTTTGGGCATGTGAATATGCTCTATAGACGACTAGACCTGAAAAAAGCAAATTATTGTTACATTTATTTGCACAGTTTCAGTTCTATCTGTTGCAAAAAAAACATAATTTTCCACGAAAAAAAGCATCATTTTCCAAGGCTGGTAATGATGCCAGGTCACTCCTTGGTAAGTGCGGGTGACCCAGCAGCATATTATTGATGACTATTTTTTCAGGCTCACATCCTTATTCCAAATCGTAGCTATAAATCCTGTAAAGAAGATAATCAGTGTACCGATCACAATCGTAAGGTAAGTGTGAAATGGGCTAGCAAAACTTAGCATAGGCTCTTCTGTAAAGATCATCGGTGAAACACTTAGCCAGAGGATGGCGATCAACCCGAGGATCACTCCGATGATGGCCCCTTTTATGTTCACGACCTTTACGAATGCACCCAATAGGAATAATCCCAGCATACCCCCGCTAAATACAGATGCGAGTTTCCACCAGGCATCCAGCGCACTTTGCACATTGATCATGGCTACGCCGATGATAATGCCAATAATGCTAAATACCAATGATGAAATGTAAAGCACCTTCATAGATTGCTTGTCCGAGACTTCCTTCTTTACATATTTTTTATAATAATCAGTGAGAACAACTGTCGACCCACTATTGATGCTTGTAGAAATGGTACTCATCCCCGCAGCAAAAATAGATGCAATTAGCAGTCCTGTAAATCCGACAGGTAAATTATTCACAATAAAAAAGGGAAATACTCTATCACTTTGGCTGGCATCCGCATATTCAGCAGGAAGCGCATCAGGAACAGCTGTGTAATAAGAGAAAAGAGCCGTACCAATTAGAAAGAAAACAAGTGACACAGGAATGTACAACAAGCCACCGAACAGGGCAGAGCGTTTTGCTTCCCGATCAGATTTGGAAGCCATGTATCGCTGCACATAGTTTTGATCAATTCCATAATTATTCAAATTGATGAAAATACCATAGATCAAAACGACCCAGAATGTCGATTCCTTTAAACTAAGGCTAAAACTGCCCAAGCTAAATTTATTATGTTCATTAGCGATTTCAAACATTTGTCCGGGACCTTCCGGCATGGCAAAAAGTATATAGACCACACAAAGGACTGCTCCAGCGATCATTATAATTCCCTGTATGGCATCTGTCCATACCACGGCTTGAATACCACCCATCAATGAATAGGCCATCACAACCAATCCTGTCACAACAATGATCACGATGATATTCCAACCAAACATGGCATTGACAGGCAAGGCCAGCAAATACAAGATCGTACCCATGCGCATGATCTGCGTAAGCAGATAACATGCCGAGGCATACACTCTGGCCCATGGCCCAAATCTGGTTTCAAGATAAGCATACGCAGATGGGCTGTTGGCTTTTCGGTATAGCGGAACAAAAAATTTGACCGCCATGATAGATGCTATTGGAATGGAAAGGCTAAAAACAAAAGCATTCCAATTACCTTGAAAGGCATTTCCAGGTAAGGCCAAGAAGCTAATACTACTTACAAATGTCGCAAAGATGGACATGGTAACTACCCAGCCGGGAATGCTACTGTTGCCAAGGGTAAAGGCAGCAGAGGATTTATTTTTTCTATAAAAAGACATTCCAAAGGCCGTCACACCTATCATGTATACAAAGAAGACAATTAGATCAAGTAGTTTCACGCTTAATAATTTTGGGTTGTAATAATATAAGAAAAGCCGGTTTAGATTACCGGCTTGATATTGAATTCATCCATGATTTGCAAAAACATCTGGTACAGGGCATTTAAAATATTTCTATCCTTCTCTATCATTGTGCCCATAGGAATCCTGGTGTTGGTGCAAATGTCGAGACCCCTCATTTCTAAGAATACCTTTGGAGACCATGGATAGAATTCGTGCGTTACCTTGTCCATGACAGATAGTTTGGCATGAAGTCTTTCCAGGTTCTCCCAATCTTTTGCAGCAAATAGCTTAAGATAATGTCCATACAGTTCCGGGTAGAAATTGCCAGAAATAGGGGAAATTCCCATGGCACCGTCTTTCAATGACTGCAAAGCTGATGGAGTGTCGGCATTATATAATTGGAAATTGGAGCCGGCGATCTTGTCGATTTTTGGTTTGATAGCTCCAGCATCGCAGGTTGTGTCTTTGTGATACCAAAACCTTCCTGTATTGGCTAGCCACTCCATCATGTCCGGGTTGATCACGCGCTTGTAGGGTACGGGGCATTCATACAGACCCAATGGAATTTCACCTGTTTGCTGCAGGATTTCTTCAATCCTTCTTTTCAAGATGTCATCACTTTCTTCAGGTGTAACCAAAATGCTACTGATCAGGATGACAGCATCTACTCCGATGTCATAAATCTCCTTGATGAAATCTGCATTGTCTTTACTGTTATTGTAGAAACTTCCGGTAGCAACTACAGGTACTTTACCCTTGCAGTGATCTACCACCGTTTTGGTAAGTGCCAACCGCTCGTCCTTGGTCAATTGATACATTTCGCTTGAAAGGCAATTGGCAAACATGCCATTGGCACCCGATGCGAGGTACATATCCGTTACCTTACGCACCCCATCATGATCGATTTCGTTGTTTACGGTAAAGGGGGTTATCATTACGGGCCATAAGCCGCCAGGAAGTTTTTTCATATTTATATTTTGTTAAATTGGTTTAGTTATCATTTATTAAAAAGCAAAGGAATAAAAGCATGTATAATCCATGAAATCCTTTTTCAAAAATAAGATACATTTAGGTAAGAATACAATTTAAATAATGGATTAGGCCATTTAAAAATATATTTTTTTATACAAATGAAAGTATATGAAAAACCAGCTTCATCCTCACTCCGTATCGACAAGCTAAATTTATTCTCCCCATCGCTTTAATCTGTCAAGATATAGATAGGATTCTACAAACTTTCTATGCTCGGGGCTAGTCATTTTTTCAAGCAACTCGAGTGAAGATATATAGCTGGCTAAATTGCCATTTGATGAAACGAACTTGCCGTCTTTTACATAACTAACCAAGGAATCATTCTGAACTTTGAGGTTTGGGTAATCCTTTTGCAATTGCTTTCCACCACCGACCCACGTGACTATTTTCTTTCCATCAGCGATTCCGGATGCCCCGATCAGTTGTGCTCCAGCACAGTTGCTGACGGTATATTCAGTTTCTTTGTTCTTTTCTTTTATAAAAGAAACAATTTTATCATTGTGAACCTGTGCCCACATGTCATATGCGCTAGGCACGAACATTATGTCCAATTTTGGGCAATTTTCAAAAGCATAGTCAGGCACGATTTTCAGCCCTTCTTCGGTAACGATAGCGGCCGCAGTTTCAGCTATCGTGATGACATTGAAAAGTTGTTTACCTTCTTCAGTTGGTTTGGCAAAGACATCCGATGCTGTTGTGACTTCAGTGGTCAGCACCCCATCATACATCAATAATCCGATTGTAGGCAAATCCTCATTGAAGGGTTTTATGTGCTTGGCAGAAGGGGCCTCATGATCTTTTTGTTTGTTGGATTGACAACCAAATAGCATTGTAAAAAATGAAATCAATAGAATCCCTTTTTTCATTTTAATGTTATTTTATGTGCGGCAAATTTATCAAACAAATGGAAATGAAATAGTGAATGTAGATCCTTGACGTAGGCGCGATTCCAAAACCATTGTACCGTTTAGGCGCTCCACTGCCTCCTTCACAATAAACAATCCCAGCCCAGAGCCGTCTGAGGTTGCCGTAGCCCTGTGAAACATCTCAAAGATTTTCTGATGTTGGTCGCTTGCGATACCCAGTCCATTGTCTTCAATTTTTAGAAGCCAGCTGTGTTCCGTGCGGGCATAACTTATCTTCATATAAGGGGATGCACTTTCTGGGTTTCTATATTTTATGGCATTGCTGATTAGGTTGTTCAAGATCATTTTGATCCGCTGTGTGTCTGTGCTGATCGTTATGTCTGATTCGAGTTCTACCATATAGTGCAAGTGCTCAGCACCCGGCATATATTTCAATTCTTTAATCGTATCATCTACAAGGTCATTCAGACTAAGGGATACCAGTTCCACTTCTTGCCGCGTATTTCTAGAGTATTGTATTAGACTTTTGATGACTTCTTCCTGCTTTTTGATGCTGTTTTCAATGTATTCCAGATGTATTTTTAGATTATCATTGGTGTTGTCTATTTTGGCAATGTTTACTAATCCCAATATTGATTTGAGTGGTGCACTCAGATCATGGGAAGCGCTATAGACAAACCTATCCAGCTCCTTCACAGTCTTGTTCAGCTTATTGTTTGTGTCATGAAGCTCCTTGGTTCTCAGTTCCACTCTTTTTTCCAAAGAATCATTGCTGGTTTTCAGTTCATTGCTGAAAGTGGTCAATATCTTATTTTGACTGTCTATCACTTCTTTTTGTTCAAGCACAGCTAGGTTTTGGGCATGAAGATTTTCATTGACAGAGCGTAGTTCTTTATTTTGTATGGTGATTTCACGATTCTTCTCTTCTACCATGGCTTTTAATATTTGCTCCTGTTTTTTATGGGCATATCCGCGATAGATAAATACCGCCCCGATCATCGCCATGATCAGTGCCATAATAAGCAGTCTGAAAACGAGCTGCATATACCACGGCGGGGGGATGGATATTTCTATGGTTTTGATCGGGTTGTTCCATCTCCCATCGTCGCTGGCCATAATTTGCAGCGTGTATTTTTTCGGTTCCAGATTGGTGAATGAAACGTTGTTGACTTCTCCTATGTAATTCCAGGCATTTTCAAAACCCATTAATTTATATGCATATTGTATATGGTTGGGATTAGAAAATCGCATGGTGATAAAGCTAAAAGAAAAATGTCGAGCATTATCGTATGGAATCACCAGTTCATCTGTCAGGCTGATATCTTTGGTCAAAATGCCCGATTTATCCATGGCCTGCACGTCGTGGCCAAACAATTGCAATCCTGTCAGAACTACCTGAAGTTTCGTTCGTCTCATGTTTATTCCTTCTGAATCAAACACGTTGAACCCGCCAATCCCACCAAAAACCAGGTTTCCATCTTCACACATGGCAGAAGCGTTGATGTTGAATTGTAGGTTTTGCAAGCCATAAGATTCACCAAAAATGAGTGTCTCTTTAGTGTCGGGATTGAAACGCACCAAGCCATTGTTGGTGCTTATCCATAAGTTGAGATCAGCATCTTCTTCAATACTTTTGACAGAATTGTCTGGAAATCCATGGAGCATGTTATAGTTCTTGAATGTCCCTTCTTGCTCATTAAAATAGATCAGGCCACCACCAAGCGTACCAAGCCAAATTCTATTTTTCGAGTCTTCGTATATTTTAATAACCACATTGTTGCTGAGAGAAGTGCTGTCTTTAATGTCATGGTTATAAAATTGCACCTCAGCACTATCTTCATGGTAGACATACAGCCCGAGGCTTGTACCAATATAAATATTACCTGAAGTGCCAGCAAATACACTTCTAATATTTCGACGTTTGTTGATTATCTTATTTTCTTTGTCCAGAAAGTGGTGCGTGATCGTGCCCGTTTGCACGTTGTAGCTATCAAGCCCTTTGGTAGTCGCCAACCATAAATTGCCCTTATTATCTTCAGACATTTGGAGGATTTCTTTAGGGGTGATTCGGCCATTATCATCTATGGATTTGAATTTTCCATTTTTCAATACTGATAACCCACCTTCAAGGGTAGATGCCCATACATCTCCTTTTTTATCTGTGTAAACATCATTGATGGTATTGCTATTAATGTAGTGGGACTTGTCTTCAGGTTTATAAATTGTGAATTTCCCATTTCTATAATAATTTAAACCATTTTCCAGGGTGCCGATCCAGATTCCTTCTTTTTCGTCCCGGGCAAAGGCAGTGATGTTGTTTCCTGATAAGTTGCTATTTTGAGCATTGATAAGGTTAAAATCTAAGCTTTCTCTGCCTAGAAAATCGACCCCCTTTTGTCGTGTGCCTACCCAAAGGTCTTGGTTTTTGTCGAGATATAGTGCTCTAAGGACGTTGGCACTCAAAGAAGGGCCGGTGTCACTTATGTGGCGCTCATAATGAATCATCTCAAAATCTTCGTTGTAAACATATGCACCATTCAATGAGCCTACAATAATGGTATGATCACTGTATTTTGCCAAAGAGGTCACCACAAATTTTGACTCATTATTTCTGTCTTTAGTGCGATAAGTGGTGGTGGAGTCGGCGAAATGATGTACTGCAAAACCACCACCTTCTGTTCCAATGAAAAGACCATTATCATATTGTTTCAATACCAATATTTTATCGCTAATGAGATGGAATTTGTCAGAATTGGAATTGAAAAATTCATGGATTTTCATGGTATTTATATCCATTTTGTACACGCCATGATGGATGGTTCCTATGTATAACGTGCCATTGATCAACACCAATTTATTTGGTACAGCATCTCGTATTATTTCACTTTCTAAGCTTTCAATGCTATCAGAATCCATGTCTAGATACTTCAGTCCACCATCTGAGGCAGCCATCCAGATTCTATTGTTAAGCGAATCATATACTAGGTCTTTTACCCTGTTGAAGCCATCGGGACTTTGATAAGTTTGAAATCGATTGATCGAGTAATCAAACATGCTGATACCCTCAGATGTACCAATCCAAAGTTTTTGTTGGTGTTCGATGATCACATTGATCCGACCGTTTACGATGGCATTGGAGTCGGATGAATTCGCCTGATACACTTTCATGTTCTTCCCGTCAAACCTGTTCAATCCATCAATGGTGCCGATCCACATGTATCCTCTTGCATCTTGATGAAAACAATTTATAGTAGTGTGGGATAGCCCCTCTTCAGCACCAAAATGCTTGACATAATAGTTTTGGTTCCACTGTTGCGCATATAATTGGACTGAAAAGAAAAGGACGATAAAAAGTGCTTTCAAAATAATTTTGGGGCAATTGGTCACTTGAAAATAGTCTGTTAGAAGGTAATAATATATTGATCGTAAAATAACAAACTCAATCTACATTTAACAGCTCTGCCAATAGAACTTTATAAAATTTGATATTAAATATGTCATGGGTTTTAGATGCTTTTTAGCCTTCTTAGAAAAGCCTGTAATGCGGATAGTCTGCCAAGGCAAGCAAGGCATCATCCCCACTGCTATTGCCGTAGGCATAAATTGGCGAATAGTCTTTTAAATCCATTGAAGCCTTGACCCGGTTTGCCTTTTCTTCACCGTTGCAGTTGGCGGTGGCAAATTGACCTGAGAATTTACCATTTTCAAACTGCATTTTGGTACATAACAATTCTATCCCCAGGCTGTCTGTCCATGGTTTTAGCCATATTTCCAATGATGCTGAGACAACCACGACCTTTCTGCCGGCCTTTATGTGCTTTTGTATCTCGGCCATGGCTTTGGGAAAAAGCATGGTTGGGAGGATTTTCTTAGCAAAGGAATTACCCAATTGCCTCAATTCTGTTTCTGATTTTCCTTTATACAAAAACGACAATACTTTTTTCTTGGCAAATTCCCCGTCTTTTTTTATAAAAGCATAATAAATAATTATCGGAGAAAAAATAGCTATCGTCGTAATGAACCTTGCAGGGCCAGATGCAAATTTTATAAATTCCAGTAAGGAGTCCTTGCTAGTGATGGTGCCATCAAAGTCAAAAAGCGCTAGCCCTTGTTTCATTTTGCTAAAAAAGTATGAACTGTATTTATTTTTAAAGCTTTACTGTTTCTCCAGTTCGGTATGCTTCGTCAGCTGCCAAAACAATTTTTAGGCTGTTCACCGCATCTTCTAAGTGATTGGTAAGGTCGGCATCATTGGCTATGGAATTGTAGAAAAATTCCTGCTCCAAATCGCATAGTCCTTGATGGTCCGGCTCGTCCTCTGTATTGACGATTTCGTCAGGCTTGGTAAATTCATCATTTTCATCCCGTTCGGAATAGTGAATTTTTAACCGATTTGTTTTTGTATGTGAGTCGATATCATCTGATCCTTTCTCTCCTTTTTCTGCATCCATGATATTTACACAGCCTTTTGGACCGATTACATCCTTTACGAAAAAGGCGACTTCACTCATCATTGGGCCCCAGCCCACTTCGTACCAGCCCACTGAGCCATCTTCAAAACGAACCTGTAACTGACCATAATTGTACATATCCTTGTCGATCTGGTCGGTAAGATGTGCGCCGATCGTGCTTACAGAGATGGGCTTTGAACGGGTCATTTGACACATGACATCGATATAGTGTACGCCGCAGTCCACGATAGGGGACATGCTTTCTAGAATCTTGCGATGGGTTTGCCAGGTTTTTCCGCTGCTCTGTTGGTTCAGATTCATGCGCATAACCAAAGGTTTTCCGAGTCCATGTGAAATCTCAATGAATTTTTTCCATGAAGGATGAACACGCAAAATATATCCTATTACCAGTTTCTTGCCATATTTTTCGGCAGCAGCCACCATTTGCTCCGCGTCTTTGATATTTGGCGCTAGGGGTTTTTCACAAAATACATGGGCACCTGCTTTCAAGGATTTTATAGTCAATTCGGCATGAGTACCAGGATAGGTACAAACTGCTACGGCATCTGGTTTGGCTACGGCCAAAGCTGTATCAAAATCATCGTATTGATCAACACCACCAAATTCATCAGATAGCCGTTCCCTATTTTCTTGGTTTTGATCGACTAGGCCAACCAATTCAAAATTTTCCAATTTGTGGTATGCTCTTGCATGGGAAGAACCCATATTGCCACAGCCAACTACCATAACCCTTACTTTATTATTCATCGTCATATTTTTTAAATCAACAATTCTATCAAAGTCATCTTTGAAAGTAATTGCAATAATATGAAATCAATTTTAAACTCATTAGGAACCTTGCCAAATAATCATCTTTGGAAAAGTTAATTAATGATTTGCTTTTAGGGGCTCGATATCGGGGGCATGATGGATTAAATTTCTATTATTTTCATAATATTGCAGGCGAAATGAAGAAAATATTGGCTTACATATTAACCCCGATTTATATTTTCCTATTCGGTTTACTGCTTGGTGTTTTTCACCCCATTCAGGTGATTACATGGAATATTTGGGGAGATCGTGTTCAGAGGAGGGTCGTAATACTTTTGAATCTATCCATCATGAGGTGTTTACATCTACTTGGCGCGCGTATCCGGTTCAAGGGCGTTGAGAAGTTGCCGGCAAACCGCCCTTTGATTATAGTTTCTAACCATCAAAGCCAATATGATATTCCACCGGTGGTTTGGGTATTTAGAAAATATTATCCGAAGTTTATTTCTAAAATTGAACTTGGTAAGGGTATTCCGAGTATTTCCTACAACCTTCGCAAAGGTGGCTCGGCCTTGATAGATCGCAAAAACAGGTCGCAGGCCATCAAAGAAATCATTACGCTAGGAAGGTTGGTTGAGGCTAACAACTATGCGGCTTGTATTTTTCCAGAAGGTACCAGAAGCAAGGATGGAAAGGTGAGGACTTTTAAAGTCGGAGGTTTGGGGACCTTGCTCAAAACTGCCCCATCTGCAGCTGTCATACCATTTGCTATCGATGGAAATTATCAAATGCAGCGATTTCCCATGGGTTTGGGTAAGCAATTGACTTATGCTGTTCTTGATCCGATCGAAAGAGGAAACAGAAGCGCAGAAGAAATCACCTTGCTGTGCGAAGAAGCTATTAAAAAGGAACTTGGACAATTAATAGAAAGTTGCCATTTATAGATTTTCGAGGCTTTTATGATTCTATGGATTTTAGAAGGCTTTTTGATCTTGTGGTAGGCTAGATTATCATGTGTGTTCGATAACATTACCTTGATTGTCTTTGAATTTATTTCAATATTATTCAATTTTGAGATGTCAGGGTTTATCTGGTTTGTGTTTGTACGAACTACTATGAAAATCCATGCGATAGAATAATTACATTCCTGATTTGTCTTTGGAAAACAATTATGCCTATTGTACTTAAGATCGATAAAAGATAAGCCATATATTGCAAATTAAACCTAGTGAAAATCATAAAATTGACTGAAATGAAGAGTAATAATAGGAGGGATTTTATTAAAAAATCACTTGCTACAGCCGGAGCGTTTTATATCGTCCCCCGTCACGTGCTTGGTGGTACTGGATTTACTGCTCCGAGTGAGCAACTTACAAAAGCCATCATTGGCGTAGGCGGTATGGGTCGCAACCATTTCGAATATGGTGGCACTAAACTCCTTGCTGTATGTGATGTAGATAAAAGTCATATTAAGCTGGCTTTGGATCAGGTAGGTAATGAAGTAGATTCATACAGTGACTACCGGGAAGTTTTGCAACGGCCTGATATTGATATCGTGCACATTGCTACACCACCACATTGGCATGGTATTATCGCTTCAGATGCCGCCAAGGCAGGGAAAGATATATGGTGTGAAAAACCCATGACACGGACCATCGGAGAGGGTATCAAGTTGGTAGATACTGTTCAGCGTCAAGGTAGGATGTTTAGGTTAAATACATGGTTTAGGTTTGATAGTACATTTTATGGATTTGGTACTCCTGTGAAACCTATTAAAAAAGTTGTTGAAAATGATATGCTTGGCTGGCCAATCAAAGCTACAGTGAGTGGTATCACAGGGTTTAATTGGAAATTTTATTGGTCAGGAAATCCTGATTTAAAGCCACAGAAAGTGCCTAGTGAGTTGGACTACGATATGTGGCTTGGGCCTGCGCCATATAAGCCTTATAATGTAGAAAGAGTCCATGCCAAGTTTCGCGGTTATTGGGACTATGATGGTGGCGGACTGGGAGATATGGGGCAGCACTACCTAGACCCGGTTCAGTATATTTTGGGTAAAGACAATACGAGCCCTGTAAGTGTGGAAGTAGATACAGGACAACAACACTATGATGCTGTTGGTTCTTGGCGCAGGATCACTTATACCTATGAAGACGGTTGCCAGATTATTTTAGATGGTGAAAATAAAGATAAAGACGCTGCCTTTCTGGAAGGCCCTAAAGGGAGGCTTTATAAAAGAATGCGATCTGATATTCCAAACTTGGAAAAGAAACTTGCTTCACTTCCAGATCCTGAACCTCAGCAAACTGATTTTATCGATTCGGTGAAAACAAGGAAGAAATTTGCATTAAATGAAGAAAATGGACACAGATCTTGTACCATTATCAACCTGGGTAAAATTGCCCTGAGATTGGGAAGATCACTTAAATACGATCCTGTAAAGCAGCAATTTATTGATGATGAAGGAGCCAACAGGCTGATTGATCAACCGATGCGTGGGCCGTGGACTATTTAAGTTTCGAAGTCAATAATTATCACCACAGAAAAATATTTAAAGCAAAGAATAATTCAATGAGAAAATTAACATCAATAATCATAGTTCTGGTACTGGCACAAAATATTGTGCTGGCACAGGGCAAAACTTTTGAAACCAGAATCGCTGATATACTTACTGAAATGCCAGCTTCCAATTTGGAGATACTCAACAAACAAATGGGAGAGCTGGTTAGTTTGGGCGAAAAAGGAATCTTAAAATATGCAGACATGCTTACCCCTCCAGAAAAGGGCGGGGATGTGAAAGTAAGATTTGCGCTAGGGAATCTGTCCAAATACATCACTTCATCAAGTAGCAGTTCTGACAGGCTGATGGTTTCCAATGCATATTTAGCAGCTTTGCAAGGCCAACAAAATAAGGAGATATCAGCTTTCTTGATCCAGCAAATTCAATTGGTAAGTAAGGATGAAGCAGTAGATCAGTTGAGTACCTATCTGTCGGATAATCGCTTGTGCGAACCGGCAACTCAAGCACTTACTGCTATTGGTTCTGCGAAGGCTGGAGAAGCTTTATCCGCTTCACTTTCCAATTTATCAGGGAAAAATCAGATCACTGTTGTGAAAGCTTTGGGTGTACTTAAAGTGGCTTCTGCTGAAGGAGAAATTGCTGGTTTGACAAATTCCTCAAACCCAGATTTAACAAAAGTCAGTTTGTTCTATCTGGCAAATTTACCAACATTGAAACATGGGAAAATACTGGAATCTGCCGCAGAAACTGCTAATTTTGATTTTGAACCTACACGTGCCAATGCAAGCTATTTACTTTATGCCAGTCGGTTGGCTGAAAAAGGTGAATTAGCAAAAAGTGAAAAAATCTGCAAGAAATTAATAGGCAAATCTACTGGACATACTAGTGCAGATGCATTGAGTTTGTTGGTGAGCAACCACAGCAAACACGCACAAAAATACCTGAAAAAGGCACTTACTTCCGAAGATATAAAAGTGAGGGGAGCGGCTTTGCATTTAGGTGCTGAAAAATTGGGCGACGAGCCAACATCATTCTGGTTGGGTATTATGAAAGATTACCCGGCAAACGTGCAGGCTGAGATCATCACGATGCTTGGCAACCGTGGCGATGTTGCGGCATCTGCAATGGCCTTTAATTCCATGAATAGCAATGAGTCGGCGATACAAGTCGCTGCAATTGGAGCATTGGCTAAGTTGAACCCAGAAGGTGCTGTCGATATTTTCATAGGCAAATTTCAAACAGCGGATAGCAAAGTTTTGGAATCTCTAAAAGAAACCATGCTATGGCTAAAATCAGACAGGGTAGCTGCTGAAGTTGCCAAAGCCATTCCTCAAAATAACGGTGAAGCAAAAATTGCCTTGATGGAAATCTTGGCTGAAAAAAGAGCAACGGATTTCAAAGAAGTGATTTACGCGGAAACAACTAATTCCGATGCTAAGGTTAGACTCGCCGCATTAAATGCATTGGCGTCTGTTTCGGAAAAATCTGACCAGCAAAAATTGTTTAGTCTTTTTCAATCTACCTCGGATACGGAGGAATTAAAAGCCATTCAAAATGCACTACTGGCGGTTGCAATGCGCTTGGAAACACCCATGGAAAAAAAGAGCTTTTTGCAAGGTTCTCAAAGCCTGAATGTCGACAAGACTGCCTTGTTCCTGGAGATTTTGCCAGAATTGGGAGGTACAGAAGCTTTGGATGTTGTTAACGAAAATTTCAATTCAGGCAATGCTAAATTAAAAAAATCCGCATTCACTGCCCTTACCAATTGGAAAGGTCTTGAAGCGACTTCGACATTGTATGATATTTCAGAAAACGATATGGGAATGGGCAATCAGGCCGCTATGGCGTTTTTGCAACAGGTAAATAATTCGGATGCTCCAGATGCACAAAAGCTTTTGTTGATCCGAAAGATAATGGGTACTGCGGCATCTGAAGAGGTAGAGAGGAAAGCCATACAATCCATTGGGCAGATACATACATTTACCGCATTGACATTTGTTAAGAATTATTTGGATGACAATGCTTTGAAGCAAGATGCTGCGAGATCTGTGATGAGAATCGCCTTACCGGGAAATGGGCATGAAGGGTTGACTGGAGCTATTGTGAGGCAATCTTTGGAAAATGTAATTGATATAATTGAAGGTGGTGAAAGTGATTATGATATTGCCAATATTCAAAAATACCTGAATGAGATGCCGGAAGAAGCCGGCTTTGTTTCTGTTTTTAATGGAAAAGATTTGTCAGGATGGAAAGGGCTGGTGGAAAATCCAATAGCAAGAGCCAAAATGAGCGAAAAGGAATTGGCCAAGAAGCAGGCCAAGGCAGATGAAGAAATGACGGAATTTTGGAGTGTGAAAGATGGCGTACTTTGGTTCAATGGAAAAGGACATAATTTGTGTACAGACAAAAAATATGGCGACTTCGAAATGCTGGTAGATTGGAGAATATCCAAAAATGGTGATAGTGGAATTTACTTGCGTGGTACGCCACAGGTGCAGGTTTGGGATACTTCTAGGGTTGATGTTGGTGCGCAAGTTGGTTCAGGCGGACTATACAATAATCAAAAGCATGAGCGGATTCCCCTCGTTGTAGCCGACAACCCGATAGACGATTGGAACACATTTCACATCACGATGATTGGAGACAAGGTTACTGTTTATCTCAACGGTCAATTGGTGGTGGACAATGTGGTGTTGGAGAATTATTGGGATCGTACTCAGCCAATCTTTCCTGTAGAGCAAATAGAATTGCAAGCTCATGGAAATGAACTGGGTTTTCGGGATATTTATATTAAAGACCTCTCCCAATCAGGTGAAAATAAAATAACGGAAGAAGAAATTGCTGATGGATTTACACCGCTTTTTCAAGGCGATAACTTAGATCATTGGGTTGGAAACAAGATTGCTTATGTCATTGAGGATGGTCAGCTTGTGATTTACCCTGAAAAAGGTGGCCATGGCAATTTATTTACCGCCAAGGAGTATGCAGATTTTAACTACAGGTTTGAATTTAAATTGACTCCTGGAGCAAACAATGGGTTGGGCATTCGCGCTCCGCTCGAAGGTGATGCCGCATATGTTGGCACGGAATTGCAGATCCTAGATAACACAGCAGACATTTATAAAGACCTTCAGCCTTACCAATACCATGGTTCGGCCTACGGCATAATTGCTGCAAAGAGAGGATATTTGAAACCGGTCGGAGAATGGAATTCACAGGAAGTAATAGTGAAGGGTGATCATGTAAAGGTAATTTTGAACGGAACGGTTATCCTTGATGGAAATATGATAGAGGCTAGTAAAAATGGTACCGCAGACCATAAAGATCATCCGGGGTTGAAAAGGAAAAAAGGTCATATCGGATACTTGGGGCATGGATCTATAGTGTATTTTAGGAATATCAGGATCAAGGAACTTTAATAGATTGGTGGTGAGTAGGCTGTTTTATGTAGTTCTGTTACTGTTCTTTTTTAATGCTTTTACAAGTAAATCCCAACAGGTTTTTGTAAGTCCCAGCGGTAACGACAAGTACGATGGACGGACAAAGGATGCACCGAAAAAAAGCATTGAATCGGCATTGGAGCAATTGCAAAAGCAAATTAAGACTTCTGAAAATACCTCTAGAATCTCATTACTTCCAGGAACTTACTATCTAGAAAAAACAATTAAACTGGGCCCAGAATTGGGCCCGGTTACTTTTGAGGCCTATGAGCCCGGAACAGTTACCGTCAAAGGTTCTCAAGTATTGACGGGTAAATGGAAAGTGTATCAGGGTGGGGTCACGAAGCTGAAAACCAAGGTTGATATTTCTCCTTACGCACAACTTTATGTTCATGGAAAACAACAGCATTTAGCGCGGTATCCAAACATCGATAGTGCAGCAAGCCATTTTAACGGTTATGCTGCCGATGCCATTTCACCCAAAAGGGTAAGTCAATGGGAACACCCTGAGGGCGCGATTGTACATGCAATGCACAAGGGCGAGTGGGGTGATTTCTACTATGAAGTTGAATCTGTCGATCAAGACGGAAATCCAGTGCTGAAGGGTGGCCATCAAAACAATCGTCCGTCACCGATGCACGAGAAATACCGGATGGTAGAAAATGTATTCGAAGAATTGGACGAATCCGGTGAGTGGTATTTTGACTCTAAAAAATCTACGCTTTACTTCTATCCATTTGACAATATGGATTTGAACAATTCGACCGTGGAGGTCACTATGTTGGATCAATTATTTTTCATAAAAGGAACTGACGACAATCCTGCTAAGCAGATCAATTTTAAGGGTATCAAGATGGAACAGACCAACCGTACCTTCATGAAGGAATACGAACCTTTGTTGCGAAGTGATTGGATGATTCATAGTGCCGGGGCCATTCGGTTTGAAAATGCCGAGAATTGTAGCATCACTGATTGCGAATTGACAAACCTTGGCGGAAATGCCATTTTCTTTTCCGGTTACAACCGAAACATGACCGTAAGAGGAAATCACATTTATGGGATTGGGGCAAGTGCAATTTGTTTTGTCGGATTGCCGTCTGCGGTGCGGTCACCTTCTTTTAATTATAAAGAGTTTGTGCCTTTGCAGGATATTGACACTGAAAAAGGCCCTAAAACCCATGAATATCCATCAGAGTGCCTAGTGGATGATAACTTGATTCACAATACTGGACAAACTGAAATACAAACTGCCGGGGTGGAGATTTCCATGGCAATGGACATTACCGTGCGCCACAATTCGATTTATGATGTTCCCCGTGCGGGAATCAATGTCAGCGAAGGAACTTGGGGCGGACACGTCATTGAGTTCAACGATGTGTTCAATACAGTGCTGCAATCTTCTGATCATGGGGCGTTCAATTCATGGGGTAGGGACCGTTTTTGGCATCCCAATAGAAAGACGATGGATCAGATCACTACGGATAATCCTGAAATGCCATATTGGGATGCGATCCACACGACAGTGATTAGGAATAATAGGATGCGCTGCGATCATGGTTGGGACATAGATTTGGATGATGGCTCATCAAACTACCACTTATATAACAATCTGTGCCTGAACGGAGGCATCAAACTGAGGGAGGGTTTTTATAGGACTGTCGAAAATAACATTATGGTAAACAATGGGTTTCACCCGCATGTGTGGTTCAAGAATAGTGGCGATGTATTCAGAAGGAATATCGTCATGACAGGCCATCAGGATATTCGTTTGCAAGGGTGGGGCAAGGAAGTGGATTACAACCTGTTTCCGAACAAGGAAGCTCTGGAAAAGGCGCAACAAAATGGCACGGATGAACACAGCTTATTTGGTGATGCGAAGTTTGTAGATCCTGTATATGCGGATTTTCGTGTTCAGGGAAATTCTCCAGCTTTGAAATTAGGGTTTAGGAACTTTTCGATGCAACAATTTGGTGTGCAAAAACCATCTTTGAAAAAAATTGCCAAAACACCGGATATTCCACCACTGATGATGTATGCCATGGATTTTTCAGGCAATAAATCCATAAAATGGCTGGGAGCGGATATAAAGGATATAGAAACCATGGGCGAGCGTTCTGCCGCAGGATTGAGCGATGTCAGCGGAGTATTGGTATTGAAAGTTTCCGATGGAAGCTTAGCCAAAAAAGGAGGACTGCAGGCTGGAGATGTAATTATTCAAAGCGCAGGAAGTGTCGTGAAAAATGTAGCGGATTTGATGATCGCCTATCAGGGAAACAACTGGAAAGGAAAATTAAATATCCGTGTGGTCAGAAATCAAAAGGAAGAAGATATTATTTTGATTTTGAAGTGAAATCATAAAAACCGCTACGCTAATTCTTGCGACGATTCATTTCTTTTTTGAAAAGTCCAAATTGAAGGAAAAACAATATTGTTGAAATTCCAATTCCTAAATATGGCAAAAAAGTTGGCCAAGCGCCCTTGATCATTTGAACAAGTAAATAGAAAGAAAAGCCATTGAGAATGGCGATTAATGATGTCAAGATTATATTGTTCAATTTGAAACGTTCTCTCAAAATCCAAATTGAAATAATTTATTCAGTAGTTGTTAATATAATTGGGGTATAACCCCATGCTGCTGTTTCTAAATCCAATTTTCACATGTTTAACAAAAGACCGCACCCAATGAGTGCAATTGCTTTTCAAATTTAATCTTATCGAGCAAAGTATCAAGATGTCCTTGTTATTTCATGAAAAGTGCGAAATGGAAACCTATAGGTTTTCATGGGTTTTGGAGGCTTTTCTTCGTGGAAGTATAATGACATTAGTCTAACCGATTGACCTTTGGAAGAAAAATAGGTAAAAAGCCTCTAAAATCCATGATGACCGTAATCAAGACAAAAAAATAGCCCTAGGGTATCCCAGGGCTATTTTCTAAGTTTTAGTACTTAATTTAATGTTTTTCTAAATTTCTTGATCTTATGAAAAGTCAGGAAATTAGCATCGTGATTATCCCTAGCTCCGCCGACGCCATCATCGTAGGCTGTCCTAGATAGAAATATGATATCCTTTCCTTTTACCATCCAATCAACATATTGAAAACCATGCTTTGCAACATCTGGATGTTGCAAAATCACTTTTCTTTCATCCCATTGCACTAGATCAGGAGAAGAAAATAATGCCAGGGTATTTCTGATCTTGGCAGGATTTGTTCCTTCATTATCCTTTTTTACCTCTTCGGGGATTACATTAGTTAAAGTCCAATACAGTCCGGAAGGCACATCGTAATGGATGGTAAATTTTTTGCTGCCACCCGGAAAATCCTTAAAGCCTGTTTTGGGATCAAAAGAAGCATTTTTACCATCAGCACTAATCTTAACAAATGCTGCTTTTTCCTCCAATGTTGAGGGATCATGCACTCTAAGAATGTCCCACATTTGCCCTTTCTTATCTACTACTGCGTTACCTTCAACCCAACCTCCAAAGTTCCCATTAAGTAAAGTTGAATCATGGTAGAGTATGTCGCTGCTAGTCCAACTATCCGCTTTTAATAAGTCCGCATCAATTGGGGCAGAAAGCATAAATGCTCCAAAGCGCTTACCCCACTTATTAATTGGTCCCAGAGCACTTTCCATACCTCTCCAAATCCTACCATTATACGTTAGTACTGCCGTAGGTGCACAATGATATTCTTCTCCTTCTAAGAGTAATCCGTTTGCCGAGTTGCTGGGGTTGGTCCAGGTGCTCCCTCCATCTTCTGAAAGCCTGATAACCGTATTTCCATTATGTCTGTCGGTGCCTAAAAACCAAAGTTTTCCTTGATTGACAAAAAGCTTAGACCAAAATGCCCCATCAATCTCAGCTATCTCGCTCCATGTTTTACCTTTATTTTTTGAAGTGTAAATTTTAGAAATCGCGCTCACATATTCATTGGATTCAGGTCCAAAAAAATCATGAGAAGCCACATAGTCTCCATTTGGAAGAATGGCTAAACTGGGTGAGCCTATGTATTTTCCTGACGAGGCGGGGCTATATGCCACAACAACCCCCGGGACTTTTGAATCATCGAATTGTTGTGCATTCAAACAATAACAAATCGAAAGGCTAAAAAATAGTAATGTAAATTTCTTCATTGGTAAATTTTTTAGTGGGTTAATTGCATCAAATCACGGCTACTTTAGGTTTGATAACCATCGCTTGCGTATTAAAAAGCCTCTAAAATCCATGGTTATTATAATAAAGACAAAAAAAATAGTCCTAGGATATCCCAGAACTATTCTTTAAGATTTAGTACTTATTTTAGCGTTTTTCTAAATTTCTTGATCTTATGAAAGGTTAGGAAATTAGCATCATGATTATTGTTAGCCCCGCCAACACCGTCATCGTAGGCCGTCCTAGATAGAAATATGATATCCTTCCCTTTGACCATCCAATCAACATATTGAAAACCATGTTTGGTAACATCTGAATGCTGTAAAATCACTTTCCTTTGATCCCATTGCACTAAATCTGGCGAAGAAAATAATGCTAGGGTATTTCTGATCTTGGCAGGATTTGTTCCTTCATTATCCTTTTTTATCTCTTCAGGGATTACATTAGCTAAAGTCCAATACAGTCCAGAAGGCTCATCGTATTTGATGATGAATTTTTTGCTGCCACCCGGAAAATCCTTAAAGCCAGTTTTGATATCAAAAGAAGCATTTTTACCGTCTGCACTAATCTTAACAAATGCTGCTTTTTCGTCTAATGTAGAGCGATCATCCACTCTAAGGATATCCCACATTTGTCCCTTCTTATCTACCACTGCGTTGCCTTCAAGCCAGCCGCCAAAATTTCCATCAAGGTAAGTTGAATCATAGTAAAGAATATTGCTGCTAGTCCAACTATCAGCTTTTAGTAAGTCCGCGTCAATTGGAGCAGAAAGCATAAACGCTCCATAGCGCTTACCCCACTTTTTAATTGGTCCCATAGCACTTTCCATACCTCTCCAAATCCTACCATTATAGGTAAGAATAGCCATTGGTGCGCAATGATATTCCCCTTCTAAGATTAATCCATTTGTCGCATTGATAGGGTTGGTCCAGGTGTTTCCTCCATCTTCTGAAAGCCTGACAAGTGTATTCCCATGATGTCTGTCAGTACCTAAAAACCAAAGATTTCCTTGATTAACGAAAAGCTTAGACCAAAATGCCCCATCAATCTCAGCTATCTCGCTCCATGTTTTACCTTTATTTTTAGAAGTATAAATTTTAGAAGTTGCTCTCACATGTTCATTGGATTCAGGTCCAAAAAAATCATGAGAAGCCACATAGTCTCCATTTGGAAGAATGGCTAAACTGGGTGAGCCTATATATTTCCCCGAAGATGCGGGACTATATGTCACAACAACCCCCGGTACTTTTGAATCATCGAATTGTTGTGCATTTAAACAGTAACAGATCGAAAGGCTAAAAAATAGTAATGCAAATTTCTTCATTGGGTAAATTTTTTAATGGGTTAATTGTGATAATAATGGTCAAAGTGAATAGTGTAAATGGAGTGCTAAATTGCAAATTCTCCTTGGTTTAAAATTAGCAATTATTTCCCTGTTTCTCAGGAACTCTTCTTTAATATCAATTTTATGAGCAGAATAAATTAGCTATTAGCCTGAGTCTAGCCGTTTTAGGAAAGGAACAGAGGAGCGCTATCCCTCAGGAAGATGTGATTTTGCAAGTGAGGTTCTCTCTGAATCAGCCTGCTTTAAATGATAGAGCCTTTGTTACACTTAAGACTGTAGATTGTTATGGATTTTGGGTGCTCTTCTAATCACATTAGTTCTACCTATTCGACTAAAGGATGGAAATAGATGGAAGAACTATATGAAATCCATGGTGATTGTAATAAATAAAGATAAAAAAATAGCCCTGGAATTATACCAAGGCTATTTATAAGCTTTATATTTTTGTCGTCCGTATAGGATAAGTTTTTTACAATTCTATTTAGTGAATTTGTATGTTACTAGCATAGTCACCTCTTCATCGGTTTCATCATCGTTTAGATCAAAAGATTCGCTGTAATCATGTCCCATCAGAAAGACTTTGCTGGTCATACTCATGATGTCAAATTCAATTTCACCCTCACCGCCTTCATC
The DNA here is from genome assembly GCA_030426345.1 of Bacteroidia bacterium. Classification (GTDB taxonomy): domain Bacteria; phylum Bacteroidota; class Bacteroidia; order Cytophagales; family Cyclobacteriaceae; genus JAAUQL01. Next base: position 60,301 of record JAUHYU010000001.1, on the reverse strand, counting down.
ACCGTCAAAAATGATTTTGGTTTTATCTGCATTAAATTCCCAATCTCCATCATAATCATCTTCGTCTGGCCAAGATAATGTATATTTATTATCGTCAGTGAATACGAATACGTTGCCATCTTCAAAAATGTCATAAAAATCTCCTTCTAAATCGCTAACTATCTCAGTTGCTTCTTGTTCGGTAGCACCATTTTCAATTAGCCATGCCTTTGCATCTTTTCCTTCTACCGTTAAACCTAGTTCTGTGTCAACATATGTCCAAGTACCAACTAATTTTAACTCTGAAGCAGTTGTGTCCTCTTCATTGTCCTTAGAACACCCTGTAAATACCAGTGCGGAAATGCCAAACATAGCCGCGATCATCAAATAATTAAATTTCCTCATTTCTAAATTTTTAGTTTTTGTATGGGGCAAATCTATGAAGTGTAAAATTTGGGGATGGCTCAAGTTTTGATAAAAGCATACATCTGATAGAAAGTACTGAATAGTGTCAATAGGCATTACCTCAAGTATTTGCTAAAATGGCTAGACCGTTATTTGTCTTGGGACTGGTTTTATTATAATCTTAAAATGTATTTATGAAGTCTTCCTGAGGATTTGTATAAGATGCCAACTTCATGGATTTTCAACGCTTTTACAAAACCAACGGCCATAAAAAAATATCTACCCTTCGATTTTTTAATTTCCCTTCCCAAGTCGAATTGTCATAGACGGGGTTGTGCAGCCCAAAGTCTTTGATCTCCATCATTTCATGGCGGATATTTTGCAACAGTAACTGTTCTATGGCCGACTGACTGCGCATCTTCGATAGCCAATTGTTGAATTCCACCCCACCGATATTATCTGTATGGCTGTGAATAGTGATATTAAATTGCTCTACGTTGGGGATGTTCTGTATGAATTCCTCGATTGCTCTTTGTTGTTCCTGCGAAATGTAATAACTGCCTCCGCCAAAATATATACTGATCTGGTATTGCGGGCCCTCCTGTGCCATCAGAAAACACGGACTGCCCAACGTGAACAAAATGGCGTATATAAGTTTCATGGATTTTGGATGACTCTTGCATTAGAATTAACCCGAAGGCCTACGGTTTGTTAAACACATATGGATTTTTTTTAATTTGGATTAATAACAATCAGTACTGATATCACGCATTTTTATGTAAATAAAGTATATTCGCTATTTGACTTTTCGAAACATTTAAATCCCAGATAGATGACTAGAATACTTATTTTTTTGGTGCCAGTATTTTTTCTGGTAAGGTGTGGGGACAAGAAGGATTCCGCGAAAGTGGAAACCAAGCCCAACATAGTTTTCATATTCACGGATGACCATGCACTGCAAGCCATCAGTGCCTATGGATCGGTGATCAACAAAACGCCAAACATTGATCGGTTGGCAACGGAAGGAATGATTTTTAGAAATTCATTTTGTACCAACTCCATCTGTGGCCCGAGTAGGGCGGTGATCCAAACAGGGAAATTCAGCCATGTCAATGGATTTAAAAGCAATCGAGATACATTTGATAGCACACAAGTAACTTTCCCCAAAATACTTCAAATAGGAGGATACCAAACTGCCATGATTGGCAAGTGGCATTTGAAAAGCGAGCCGGTTGGATTTGATTATTGGAAAGTATTGCCCGGGCAAGGGCAATATTATAACCCTGATTTTCGCACACCAGATGGCATGGAGCGAATCGAAGGATATGTCACAGATATTGTGACGGATGTTTCAATTGATTGGCTGAAAAATGGGCGGGATAGAAGCAAGCCTTTCATGCTCATGACACAACAAAAAGCACCCCACAGACCATGGATGCCTGCGCCAAAGTACCTGAATATGTATGACAGCGTCACAATCCCCGAGCCAGAAACTTTGTTTGACAACTATGAGAATCGCGCGAGTGGAGCGGCGACTCAGGAGATGGAAATCGACAGGCATATGCGGTTTTCTTGGGATTTGAAGGTAGTGAAGGACACTGCTGACACGCGAGGAAAAAAGGTATGGGAAGCGCGTAAAAAGCGATTTACTCCTGAGCAACTCAAAGCATGGGATGCCGCTTATGGACCAAAAAACAAAGCATTTTTAGAAGCAAATCTCCAAGGAAAAGATTTAGTGAGATGGAAATATCAGCGATATATCAAGGATTATTTGCGCTGCATTGCTTCAGTAGATGACAACATCGGCAGGTTGATGGACTATCTGGACGAAAGTGGATTGGCAGAAAACACGATTATCGTCTATAGTTCTGATCAGGGTTTTTATCTTGGCGAGCATGGCTGGTTTGACAAGCGCTGGATGTACGAAGAATCGCTGCATATGCCGCTGATCGTAAAATGGCCGGGTGTTGTGAAGCCTGGATCTGTGAATATGGATATGGTGCAAAATCTCGACTATGCTGAGACGTTCTTGGATATAGCAGGATTGAAAATTCCAAAGGAGATGCAAGGGCAAAGCCTCGTGCCGCTGCTTAAAGGTAAAACGCCTGAGGACTGGCGAAAATCCATTTATTACCATTATTATGAATATCCTGGAGCACATGCCGTTCAGAAGCACTTTGGTGTGAGAACGGAGCGCTACAAATTGATCAACTACTATGAGCTGGGAGAAAGGGAAATGTTTGATCTTAAAATAGATCCGCAGGAAATGAAAAGTGTGTACAACGATCCGGAATATGCTGAAATCCAAACGCAACTTGAACAGGAGTTGGCGAGATTGAGGTCATATTACCACGACGACAAAGTAATTGAGAAAAAATAAAATTATGAATACAAGACAAAGTAGAAGTTTATTTCCATGGATTTTAGTATGCTTTTTATCGTTTTTCTCTGATGTCTGGGGGCAACGGGCGGTAGTCACTATCGGTGATTCAAATGGAGCGAGTGAGATTGGTTGGGTAAACCAACTAAAATCCATGAGGCCGAAAGATAGTATTTTCAATTATTCCGTTTCTGGGAACACGATTGGGTTTGATAACAACCAACAGGAAAAGCTCAATACATTGAAAAAAATTGATGTTTACTTGAATGATGCTGCCTCAAAAACTACTTTAGGAAGTGTTGACGATATCGTGATCTTGCTCGGCACGAATGATTGCAAGAAAGTATTTGAAGGTAGAAAGGATGAGATCATTTCAAACCTTGAAAAGCTCCTAATTTCCATAAAAAAGCATGATTCTTTTGTTAGTGGCTTAACAGAAATTTATATCGTGACTCCGCCACCCTATGGTCCGGATTCACAGCTAAAGGAAAAATATCAAGGAGCAGATCAGCGGGTGCAGCAATTGCTTCCAGGGTTTATGCAGGTAGCTGTTGATCAGCAATGTCATTTTATCGATATCTATCATGAGATGAAACCACAGTTTGACGATTTGACTATTGATGGCGTACATGCCAACGACAAAGGCAACAAGATGATCGCTCGCAGTATCTCGACATTTCTGGATAAAACTACCAAAAACGCTGGGACGATGAGGCGAAAAAAAAGTGGCCGAATCAAGTAAAAGTGGTCGATGTCCCAACAACTTTGGATGGGGAAATTCAAAAAGCATATTTCTATAAATCCACCTCTACAAGCCCACAACCTTTGATTGTTAGCTTGCATACCTGGAGTGGTGGCTACACTCAGGAAGATCCGCTAATTGATGAAATTTTGGCAAATAACTGGAATTATATTCACCCTGATTTTCGCGGGCCAAACAAAACCCCTAAAGCTTGCGGTAGTAAATATGCCATTCAAGATATCGATGATGCTATTTCATTTTCAATAAAAAATTCAAATACAGATCCCAGGAATATCCACGTAATTGGTGTGAGTGGAGGAGGTTATTCCACTTTACTTTCCTACATGAATTCAACGTATGATATTGCTTCGTTTTCGGCCTGGGTGCCTTTGTCAGATATTGAAAACTATTATTATCAGTCAGTGGGTAGAAAGAATCGTTATGCTGACCATGTTTTGGCGGCCACGAGTTCTACCGGCGATGTGCTAAATACAGAGGAAGCCCACCGCCGTTCTCCGCTATTTATGGATACTCCTGTAAACATTCGCAAAGATGCGCCGCTCACGCTCTATGCAGGCGTACACGATGGCTATTCCGGCGATGTGCCTATTTCCCATTCTTTGCGATTTTATAATAAAGTGATCAAGGATCTTGGCGCCGCTGATGCTGATTTGATCACCGACCAAGAGATTTTAAATTTGGTCTCGATGCGGTTTTTTCCGGAGCTTACGGATGAGAAAATTGGAGAACGCCAAATTATTTTCAAGAGAACGTACAAGCATGTTTCAGTAGTGATCTTTGAAGGAAGGCACGAAATGCTGACAGACGTTGCCATTGACCTAATCCCCTTAAATCATGGAAATTAAATGCATTTTAATTGCTGTAACTGCCTCTTTTCTTTTTAGTTGTACAGAAAAGAAAGAGCCTCAAAAACCCAATATCATTTTGATCATGACGGATGATCAGGGCTACGGCGACGTCGCATGCCTTGGAAATCCATGGATCAAAACCCCCGAGATGGACAAGCTTCATTCGGAGAGTATCAGGCTGACGAATTTTCATGTCGGAACTACTTGTGCACCGACCCGATCCGGGCTGATGACAGGACGCAATTGCAATGAAGTTGGCGTTTGGCATACGATCATAGGTCGTAATTTTTTGAGACAGGGAGAAACTACCATTGCTGACATGTTGAAAAATAATGGCTACAGTACCGGGATGTTTGGAAAATGGCATTTGGGCGACAACTATCCTTATCGCCCACAGGATCGCGGCTTTGAAACTACTGTAATCCATGGGGGCGGAGGAGTTGGTCAAACGCCGGATTATTGGAACAATGACTATTTTGATGATACCTATTTTAGAAATGGCGTGCCGGAAAGATTTGAGGGATATTGTACGGATATATGGTTTGATGAGGCCTTGAACTTTATCGAATCTAAAAAGGAAGCACCATTTTTTTGCTACATCGCCACCAATGCGCCTCATGGTCCGTTTCATGTGCCACAAAAATACATAGACATGTATGGTGCAAATGATTCAATTCCCAACCCCAATTTTTATGGGATGATTACCAATGCCGATGAAAACCTTGGCTTATTGAGAAAGAAACTCACGGAATGGGATTTGGATAGAAATACCATTTTGATTTTCATGACAGATAATGGATCCGCTGCGGGGATTCAATTGGGTAAAAATGGATTCCCTACCGGAAAAGGATATAACGCAGGCATGCGAGGCAAAAAAGGTTCGCCTTATGAAGGTGGACATCGCGTGCCATTTTTCATCTATTGGCCTGAAGGAAATATTGGAGGAGGTCGGGATGTTGATTTTATCACTTCTTACACCGACGTGGTTCCGACGCTTTTAGATCTATGCAAAATCAATGAAAAGCCTTCATTGCCTTTTGAAGGAGAGAGCCTCGCTCCACTGCTAAAAAGCCCCAAAAATCCATGGAAATCAAGAACTATCATCACCGATACACAGCGTCTTGAATTTCTGAAAAAATGGAAAGCTGCTTCTATTATGACAGATCAGTATCGGTTGATCCGGGGAGAGGAGCTTTACGATATACAAAAAGACCCTGGACAAACGACGGATATTTCCATTGATTTTCCAGAAGTAGTTGAAGCCATGCGCCAAGATTATGAAACTTGGTGGACGCGGGTTTCGCAGCGATCAGATGAAATCAACCCTATTCCGGTTGGTTTTAATCAGGAGACGGTACGATTGACAAGCCATGACATCCATCCAGACGATGGCAAATATCCTGCATGGAACCAAACGCAAGTTCGGCTGAATAAAAATCCTAATGGATTTTGGATCATCGATGTGCAAAAAGAGGGCAAATATTCCATCGCGTTGCATCGCTATCCTGAGGAGTCAAGGGCGGGATTTAGAGCCGTAGTCCCTCTGGGAGATAAAATTGACGGAGGAAACCCATACCCTGAGGGAATACCGATCAATGTGGTGACGGCCAAATTGAAAGTTGGTGATCAGGAACAAAGTCAAGAAGTCACAAAAGATGCGCTAAATGCAGTTTTTGAGCTAGAATTAGAACCCGGCGAACAGGAGATCAAAACTTGGCTGATCGACGAAAATGATGTAGAAGTCGGAGCTTATTATGTGTATTTGAAGCAAGTGATTTAGTTGGAACCGCTATTTCTGCTATTCTGCTATTCGACATTTATAATGTCGAATTCGTATCATAGGATTTATAATCCGCATTAATATATTTACCTATGGGTTTTGCTTATGTAGTCAGGGATCAGGGTGCTGCACATTATGTGACTTTTACGGTCCATCAATGGGCAGATGTATTCACGCGCCCTGAATATGTGGATATCCTAATGGACAGTTTGAAATATTATCAGGCAAGCAAGGGGTTGGAAATATTTGCTTGGGTCATCATGAGCAACCATTGTCATTTGATAGTAAGGGCTAAAAACGATAATTTAAGTGATATAATCCGGGATTTTAAAAAGTTCACCTCTAAAGCGATTTACCAGGCCATTGAAGAAAATAACCGGGAAAGCCGAAAAGCATGGCTGTTGAAAGCGTTGAAATATGAAGGTAAAATCTGGTTTTGGGAAGAGGGGTATCATGGCGAAGAAATATGGAGTGAAGATTTTTATAGATCCAAAGTAGCGTATATCCATGCAAACCCGGTTCAGGCAGGGATTGTTGAAAAGGAAGAAGAATATCTGTTGAGCAGTGCAGGGGATTTTTATGGGACAAGAAAGGGGCATTTGGAACTTAGCCTAATTGGTTGATTTGGATTATAAATCCAACGATAGAGCTTCGGGATTGCAAATCCCAAAGAGCGTGTGCATCATCGGCTACTCGATATTTGTAATGTCGAATAGGTATCATAGGATTTGTAATCCGAATCCAAATTGTCCACTTCTTCGCAGCAATATATTTTTGAAAAAGTGTCAAATTTTCATGGGGCTAAATCCCATAGAGCGGGTGCCATGGATTTCAAAGACTTTTTGAGATACTTACAGATGGCTTTGTTCATAGGTATAAAGCGAACATTATATTACAACCTTCCATGGGAATATTACCATTTATAGCTAATTTCAAGACAAATGTGCATGCCATATATCAGATAAAGGGCACTGAGTGCGCTATATTCATTGTTGTGTGGAATTTAAAAAATGACTTTTAACGAATTATATAGCGAGGCATACAATCAAGATTTAAATCATGAGCCTCAAAAGTTTATTGATTTTTTTGAACAAAATCGAATCTTGATTGAAGGCCAAAAGATTGAAAAAAATAATGAAATTTATGATAAGGTCACAAGGTTAAATTGTGATTATGCTCATAGCTTAACTTTACGAGAAAACTACACCAATGCATTAAAAATTATTGACAGAGCAATAAATCTGTTGGAAAAACATCCGGATTATAAAGAAATTGACTTGTTTGAAGTCCCTTACTATGAAGCCTTAGTTTTTGATAGAGCATCAGTTAACTATTATTTGAAAAAGATAAAGGAAGCTGAGAAAGACCTGATCGAGCTTACCAAAAGATTTCCTGGTAACGATAAATATAGGAATTGGAAAAACGCTACAAAGGTTTACGAACTAAATAGAACTGAGATTTTTCTTTACTATTTAGTTGCTGCGGCAGTATTATCTAATATCTTTTTAGATGAATCATATGGCTTTTTTTGGCGGTTAAGAATCACATTACTAATTGCCGGATTAGTAGGTATAGCCGTAACCCAACTAACAAAATGGATATTGAGAAAAAAATGGAGTAAAAACTCCACACAAACAATTAAGCTCTAATGCAGCGAAGTAAGGCTTTGGTTCATTGGAGCGCGTGTTGGACTACTACCTTTCGGTGGCGGGGTTGGCTATGGGGGTTGAATGGTTTTATGATGGTTTTGAAGTCAGCACTTCATTGAGTTGGGCGTTGTGCAGTAAAGGAAATGACGGTAGCCGACCTGCCTTGAGATACTCCAAGTCAGGTATACTGCCAAAAAATCCCCTAAAATCCATGAAAAGCCCATAGCCTTCCCGCCCGCTCTGTGGAGCAGCTTTGTTAAGTGTATATCTTTGAAGTCACTATTATCCATTGGATTGTTGTTTTCTAAAGCAGGGAGGCCCTCTTTGCGGATCAATCACTTTTATGACGATCAGGCTTTCGGTTTTACAATGTGGGCACATCTCAGGGTTGTAGTTGAGCTTATCTTTGGCAATTAGTACCCACGAATATTTGATCTTTCTCCATTCAGGTTGGTGTAGGTTTTGCTTGGCGATATTGAGTTCCCTTGGTTTGTTTCTGGAAGCCAAAAATCCATAATGCCTGATGCGCACAAAACCACGAGGCAGGATGTGGCCGGCGAACCTGCGAAGGAACTCAAGACCGGATAAAGACACTTGCTTTTTCTTGGCCGCATCCCGATAGTCTTTGTAAAGAAAGGCGACCTTGTCTTCGTTGACATCAATAAGCCGATGATTAGAGATGGCAATCTTGTGGGTGTATCTGCCCAGATATTCGACTACTGTTTTGGGCGAGGCAAAGGGGCGTTTGGCGTAAACCACCCACTTGGTTTTGAAGGCCTGCTTGGCGATGTGCTGCGGCACTTCGACTTTCTGCCTCAGGGCAGCCATATACTTTGCCCTGAATACTGTGCTCAATGCCCTTTTGGGGAACAAATACTTGCCTTTGTATGTACAGTTTTTCCATTTGTTGGATTGTGTAATCCCGCCTCCGGGAACGATGCAATGTATGTGCGGGTGCATCCAGAGCTGCTGTCCCCATGTGTGCAGGATGGAGACCATCCCGGTTTTGGCCCCCAGATATTTGGGGTCTCCAGCAAAGGTTTGGATGGTCTGCCAACTTGACGAAAACAAAACACTGTAAACCTGTTTGTCATATTTAGGCAACAATTCATTGAAGCAATGCGGCAAAGTGAAGACAATATGATAGTAGGGAACGGGCAGCAGCTCGCTTTCCCGATCCATGATCCACCGTTCACGATTGGTGATCTGACACTTGGGGCAGTGTCGGTTGCGGCAGGAGTTGTAGCTGATCGACTCCACACCGCAGGAAGTACAAACCGTGATATGGCCACCCAGCGTCTTTGTCCTGCACAAAGACAAAGCACGGAGTGTCTTCCTGACTTGCGCTATGGGGTTGAACCTGTTTATAAAACAAGAACCATGAAGATGGATAATATCGCTGACCTCATATTTAGGTCTCAGCGTGCGTAGAGTTTGTCAAAAGGGCTATGCACCAGCGACCTTTCCAACTTGGCCACATGCAGGTACATCATGGTGGTCTGGATGTGTGCATGGCCAATGAATCACCTTCTTGTTTTATTCTCTTAACACGAGAATCACCATTTCGTATAAAATCTTCTAAAAGTACCAAAATTGTCTCTGGTGGTGTTTTCGCTGAACCAAAGTCGTATAGGCATATTTTATTATATGGTTGTGAACTATCATATAGTTTGTCAAGTACGTTTATATCGTCAAGACTTTTTTAAACGGCTTCTTTTATTGTCGTATTTTTTCTATTTGTTGCTCACATTAACCACAACTGGCCAAAGTGTAAATCGCTTGTGAACGTACCGGTTAAATTATGTTTCATGCATTTGTTTGAGGCGCGTTGCTGGATAATTTCGATTGTGGAAGTCGCGGCGAGGTACGAGACAGGGCAATCGTAGCGAAGCAAATTATTCTGCAACTGCTTGAATGCGGAGCGTTTGGCATTTCTAGCTCCCAACTATAAAACCTCTATTTATTGCACTCATTTCAAATTTAGCTCAATCCGTCAAATGACCTATATTTATTGTTAGGCACTGGCTCTATTGTTTCAATTAGAGATGATTTTAATAACCATTCCCGGAACTGAGATATCGTCTTTATCTCCTCCCATTGTACCTATTTATTCAATTAAACCACCTTGAATTATTATCATATTTTCATGAATCTTTACTTTTTTAGTGATATTGATTGCTTTTTTTGACAATAAATCCTGACCATAAATCTTTATATTATCAGGTAAGATTTGTAGAAATTCTAAAGTTAAAGATTCATAATACCCAAATATTCCAATAGGTTTATTTACCTCTGACTCCTTCAAAATAATGTCAGCCCTAGGATGTATCCAACTTTGACTAGGAGTAACTCTACCTTCTGTAGCAATTGCAATTGCCCCATTTGGGAATTTGGAAGTCATCACATATGGTACTAATTCTTTATGATTCACCTCAGGGAGAACAATATTTCGAGCCATAATTGCAGGAGCACTTTGTCGAACCATTTTTTCATGAGTAGCTTTAAACCAAGTATCATTTTCTTGGAAAATAATACTGTCTACAAGATTGTGTTTTGAAAACAGATAAGTACCATAACCAGCAGGCATAGGAGGCGCAATACGCTGCCATAATGCAAGTCTATCCATTTCATTTAGACGTTGGTCTACATGACGTTCACCCGAGATTTGCAAATGGAAGTCTTTACCTTTTGTACATTCTAGGTGTTTTCATTGGGTGTCGTTTAACTGCAACAAGCAATCCTAAAGCTGCTGCAATATTGCAATCATCCTGAATGTTTAAAAACGCTTTATACTCACTATTCCCTACAGTTTCCACCAAAATATCATGTATTCTTTGCAAGGTAGTTGTACTCACCAACAATGGTGCTGCATCATATGTTCTAAATACATCTGTATTTTTAATAACGTCTAATGATTTTTCCACTTTTTTTGTTGCTGAATTTAGTGAAGCCTCCAGTTTTTGAGAAACTGCTTCTTCTCTATTATAGACTGATGGATAAATAGATAATCCTGGAATATTCCATTTAGCATTTATTGGTCCGGCTCCTGTAATATGCTCTAATGTTAGTGCTGGGTAAATTTCATTCTTAATTTTTGATGCGTAATAATATTTTATATCTCCCCCGTCTATCTTCCAATATTGAACCTCCGCGTACTTGCTCCACTCGACAAATTTTCTCATTTCTTTCTCAGAGGGATTTCCTCTAACCCATAATCCAAGCCCTTTCCATCCTAAAGCTTTAATATCGATATTCATTTGCTTAATCTTTTCCTGTGGGTTTAGATGGGCATAGCGAGGAAAATCAATTGTATCCATCATTAAAGTAAAGAAAGTGTTTTCAGGAATACTTTTATCTTGCCAACCGTGATCGATCACAAAGTAATAATCGCTTCTGGTTTTCGGTAACATTATTACAGCCATGCCTTGTACTCCAAAGATGTTTTCTTCGGTCATTCCTTCCCTTGCAGCTTGATTGGTATAAACAGTTCCTGCATCAGGATTTGTTACTTCTTGTCCTTTGAGGATTAGGTAGTTTTGCCAGTACCATGTACACCAATAATTTGGAGCTGTACCAGTTTCATTCGGTACTAAATTTTGAATTTCTTCATTTACAGAGCATCCATTTAAGATAGATGCTGAAAGAATCAATGCTATTTTTTTTGCCATTTTATTGTTTTTCCAAGCTTGTGGCTAACGCACCACAGTGTAAACACCATGCGAATGTAGGGATTTATAACGTTGATAGAAACTGATAGATAGGCGTTACAGCTATCCGAGGGATAGTTTTGTTGAATTTTAGGGTGACATATTTCGAAAGTTGTTTAGGTTTATCTGAGAGATTTTGTTTCCCAGATGATATATTTAGTTTTAAATATCGCGAATGAAACAGGTGTTTCAAATGCGTTCGATCGCATGGAGTTTGGACGGTATGGGGCACAGTTTTATTTCTTTTCTGTCTTCTTATAAATCCATTCGACTGTAAAACAAAACACAATAATTGTGAGCGCAATAAGAACACCAATAGTATTTGAAGTGTATTGTTGATTAATTAGGATTACTGTGGCAATTATACATAAAACAAAACCTACTAATGGAATCATTTTGTTGCTGCCTGTTTCCTTGGATAATTGATATCCAACAAGGTTAACAACTCCAAAAATCAGTAAAAAGCCAACACTTCCTGCAGTTGATATACTTTCCAATTTAAGTGCGTTTACTAAAATTAGCGTAGCTATTGCTGTAATCATTAAGCCAATGGGCTGATTCCAAAATTTTGCTAAAAAATGATGTGGTAGTTCGTCGTCCTCAGCAATTTCGTAATTAACCTTGCTTCCTCCGTACAAGGAGGCATTAATAGCAGAAAAAGTTGATATCAAGGCTGCAACTGTAATAATAGAAAAACCAATTTTTCCTAACATTGGTTTTGCCGCTTCTGCCAAAACATAATCTTGTGCAGTTGCAATTTTTTGAAATGGTAGTGAGCCTACAGTTACAAATGCTATAATGATATATAGCATAATCACGAAAATCACAGAGTAGTAATAGGCTTTTGGAATATTCTTTTCAGGATTAATTATATCAGGCGCCGCGTTTGCAATAAGTTCAAACCCTTCATAAGCAACAAAAATAACCATCCCGCCTGCAAATAACTTGATAGGTGCTTCCCATTGCGAAACCGCTAATTGAGCTACGTTTGGATTTCCAATTAACCCATAAGCACCTATAAAAATGAAGGAAACCAGAATTACCAATTTGATAATTACTGCGTAAGATTCTATTTTGCCTACTACAGCAATACTATAATAATTAATCGATGTAGCTAAAACAATTATTCCACTTGCATAAATGTGCGAATCAATTGTTTTGTCGTGCGTTAACTCTAATAAATTTGGTGCGTAAGACCCAAATGCTGAAGCATAAAGTGAAAGCATAATAATATAACTTATCCACAAAAGATTATTAATTCCGCCACTAAAGATTGTTTTTCCGAAACCTTGGTTGATAAATTTAACAGTGCCTCCTCTATCAGGATACTTTGTTGATAGCTTAACATAACTGTAAGAAGTTATTAATGCCAAAATACCAGCGAATAAAAAGGCTATTGGTGTTCCGCCTTTGGCAAGTGATACTGCAAGTCCTAGGACTGCAAAAATTCCACCACCAACCATTCCGCCAATCCCAATAGAAATAGCTTCTTTTAAACCTATTTTTTTTAATTTATCCATTCTTAAAAGCTCAAATGGAATATTTGCGTACGGCCAATTCCATTTGGTGGTGTTTGTAAATAGGACTGATCTTTCGTAAACAATCGAAAGCCCTATTTGCTATATAGCGTGTTGTGAACTCAACACGCGCTCCAATGAACCAAAGCCTTACTTCACTGCATTAGAGCTTAATTGTTGTAGCCAGTTTTTTATTTTATGAATTATTATTTATCCGACCAAACTGCTAATTCATTTCCTGCTGGATCAATAAAATGAAATCTACGTCCACCAGGGAATGAGAAAATGTCTTTTGAGATTGTTCCTTGTGACTTAATAATAGTTTGTTTCAGATTTTCAAGGCTAGAGTGGTATAATACTATCAATGCACCATTGACTATTTCATCCTCTGACTTCTCAAAACCACCCTCCAATCCACTATTTGAAAACGCTATATAATCAGGTCCATAATCTTTAAATTTCCAGTTGAAAATTTCTTGGTAAAAGGATTTTATTTTTGTTAGGTCTTTTGCTTTAAATTCTACGTAATTAATATGATTGTCTGATTCTACCATGTTCTGTTGTTTATTAAATTAAAATGCTAACTGTTAGTAAATTATCTTCTTTGAGTGATAGCCTTTTTCTAATCTCTGATTTTATCGGAAGAATATAGCTTTTTTCTTTTGTATCAAACCAAATTGACGTATTCCAATTCTCGTCCTTTATTATTGCGGAAGCTTTCATTCGACCCCACCCTTCTTCTTGCCATATCAGATTACTCCTTATTTCTTTAGAATAATTTTTAGGGATGGTTATAAAATACCAACCACCTTCGGAGTTATGTTTCCATAGCTTTGCAGAAAATTGATATTTTATTTTGCTTTCCATTGTGTGTTTCTAATTGGTTACGGTTGTTTTTTAATTTTTTATCTATAGAGGGTTTGTTTGCCTTCCGGGTTAATTTTTCTTACTTGAGTTTTATTGTTTTTTGAAAATTCCATAATCCATTTAGTTCCATCCGGTGCTATCATTCCGCCACATGGTGACCAACCAGATTCTGATTCGAATACTGTTGTGATTTTACCATTAGCACCTATCTTCTTAACCTGACTTGCTCCATAAACAGCTACAAATACATTATTATCCATATCTGTATTATCCATATCTGTCCAAATCCCAAATATGTAATGACGGTCTGCTACACCTTCAAAAGGCGGTTTGGTTTCTTTTAGATTATCGGCAATCACTGTTACATTTCCTGATGGGGATACTTTTTTTATTTTTAGATTATCTACCACATACAGATTTTTGTCATTTTTTGAAAAGTACGTCCAGCGAATATCTTTAAACTGATGTTCTGTGAATAAAATATTCTGACTATTGCGGGTTTGTTTCATCAGAATTTGATAATCTCTTGACTTTTTTACCCAATAAGAGTTGCCTTCAATATCTCTTACCAATGTATTGTTGTCGAGAAACCCCTCAACATCAGCAATTGATTTTTTAAGTAGACCGTCCTTGCTCAAACACCAAACATAATTGCCCCACTTGTCGGTAGCTTCTCCTTCATACCACTCATGCTCTCCGTAAAGATTACCCTGTGCATCAAGATAAAGTTCATGCGAATGAACATTTCTTACAGCTATTGACCGCTCGCCGTCAGGTGATATTTTCCAAACATGCGTCAAGTCTGTGTAAAATACATTGCCTTTACCATCCTTAACAATACCAACTCCTGGATGTGCTTCCGCTATAGATGGAGACAAGAAGAAATAGAAAAGAATCACAATCAGCCTGTTCATGCTATCTCGCTTTAAAATGATTTAATCTTATGTTTCCAAAATCGCTGCCACGGTTTGTTGCAGGAAATCTGCTAGATTTTCTGAAGTACAACGAAGTTAATTAATTGCAGCGGAATTTCCGATAGGGAAATTCCGCTGCAATTAATTCTATCACAATTCATTGTTAGATAAATAGAGCAAGACAATTGGCTTGTAGTTCATTTGTGGGCAACCGCCCTTAGAAGCAATAATTGTGTCGGCCATTGAGGCTATGCACGATTAACTGTCATGAAAAGCCCTGAAAATCCATGAACTTTGGCTGTTAATCGCCTGTCGATGCAATTGATTGTATTCAGATTTATACTGTGTTGCAGGTTTATAAAGCTAAAGGGCACTAATTTTTTGGTATAAATCCTTCATGTCTTCATCCAGACTGTTGTAAACTGCCTCCGATCCGGTTTTTTGAAAAGCTTGATTGTCGACTTCTACAAATTGCATTCCCTTATCTTCGAGTTCTTTTCTAAGGGTCTTTTCTTTAGCTAAGAATAGTTGGTGTTCATAGACCTGCATGTCTCTGGCAGCTTCAAGAAAGATGTCTTTGTACTCATCCGGAAGTTCTTGAAATTGTTGCTCACCAATCACCACATACCCCCAGCTGATCACATGGTTGGTCAGGTTCAGGTACTTTTGTACCTCTGCAAAATTGGCACTACTGATCATCGCCAATGGGTTTTCTTGGGCTTCCACTGTTCCCTGTTGTAGCGCAGTGAAAACCTCTGAAAAAGCCATGGGAGTGGGCTTGGCGCCGAGGGCCTGCCATGCCGTGACATATGATGGCACATTTGGGATGCGGATAATCAAACCATTTAAGTCATCCGGGTTTTTAATTGGCCTGTTGGCGGTTAGCTCCCGAGGGCCGCGCTGAAAATAGCAAATGACCCGAAGTCCTGTATCTTGCAAAATGGCTTTTTCTATATACGCTCCGATATCGCTATTTACCAGTGCTTTTAGATGTAAAGTATCCCTAAGCAGAAAAGGCATATCTGAAAATGCCGCTACTTTACTCCAGTTTTGAAGTGTGCCGGCGGTGATGGTCATGTCGGAAATCCCAGCTTTGATACTGCGGATCAACTCCACTTCTTTGCCCAGCTGCTCTCCCGCGAAAACATTGACCCTTACTTTTCCATCAGTGCGTTCATCCAGTATTTGATCAAAATACAACGCTGCCTGATGCCAGGTGTGGTCTTCATTAGAGACGTGACCAAAGCTAAATGTATAGACTTCATTCTTTTCATTTTGGCATGAAGCCAAAAAAAGGCATAAAACCCATAGGATATGCCTTTTTTTGAAAGCGGTGGTGGTTTTTAGCTTACTTAGATTATTGAAAAGGTGCATTGTTTATCAATATTGGCATCAGCAAGATACCCAAAGTAGTTAAAAATCCATGAAGCTGAAGTTATTTAGGGCCATTGCCCAATATCACCTCTTCGATCTCTTTAAAATATTTGACAGTCTGTGCCTGCAGTTCCATTGTGGCATGGTCGTCACAAGCTAGAATGGCATGCTGGTGCATCTGCAGCATAGATACTGTCCACATGTGGTTGATGCCGCCTTCTACTACTTCACGAAGCGCACGTGCCTTGTTGTATCCGGTGATGATCAGCAAAACCTCCTTTGCATCCATGACCGTGCCAACTCCTACAGTAAGGGCCGTGGTAGGTACTTTGGTGACGTCATTATCAAAAAAACGGGCATTGGCTACGATGGTGTCGTAGTTTAGGGATTTAACTCGGGTTCGTGAGACAAGTGAAGACCCCGGCTCATTGAAAGCGATATGACCATCAGGGCCTATTCCTCCCAAAAATAGATCGATGCCTCCGTAGCTTTTCATTTTGTCTTCATAGCGCTGGCATTCCACAGCGAGATCAGCAGCATTGCCATTCAGGATATTTATATTTTCTTTTGGGATGTCAATGTGGTCAAAGAGATGATCATGCATAAATGCATGATAACTTTGAGGATGGTGCTCATCAAGACCTACATACTCATCCATATTGAAAGTCACGACGTTTTTAAAAGAGACTTCTCCCTGTTGATGTCGTTTGATCATTTCTTTGTAAGCCATCACAGGTGAAGAGCCGGTTGGCAGCCCAAGGATGAACGGGTTGTCTGTGGTAGGATTGGCTGCGTTGATTTTTTCTATAATATAGTTTGCAGTCCATGCGGCGACTTCTTGTTGCTCCGGTTTAATTACAATTCTCATTTTGTGCTAATTTAATAATACGATTGGTATCCTAACTATTTCCGCAAAAATATGATTTATTTGCGGTTATTTACGGTTTTTTACTCTAAAAAGATATGCAACGTGATTTTAAATTTTTAATATTGCGCATTCATTAACAACTGCAAGTGACATGAGTAAAATAGCCGCAAAACAGAAAGATGATACTATCTTATCTCCATTGAATTACCCTAATTCATCAGATCTTAAATCATTTTTAAGGTTTGAAAAAATACCAACAACTATTTACAAAGATTCCAACGCGGCAGCTATTGCAGTGGCCATGGAAGTCGCCTCGTTGATAAAGATCAAGGAGCTCAGAAAGGAGCCCTGTTTGATTGGTTTTGCTTCGGGGTCAACCATGGTGGTCTTTTATGAAGAATTGATTCGAATGCATAAGCAGGAGGGGTTGAGCTTCAAACACGTGATGTCTTTTAATATCGATGAGTTCTATCCCATGGATCCTGAGTCGATTCAGAGTCATTCAAAGTTTATGCATGAGCATTTTTTCGATCATATCGATATGGATAAATCAAATATCCATATCCCGAATGGAGCTTTGCCACTTGATAAAGTAAATGGGTTTTGTGCTAAATATGAAGCGAAGATTGAGAAAAATGGAGGCCTGGATGTGATCATTCAGGGCATGAGTGGTGGGGGGCATACTGGATTTAACGAGCCGGGGTCACCAATTGATTCTAAAACACGTCTTGTGACCCTTGATAGGCCAACGATCATTGCTGCAGCGAGTGATTTTTATGGAGAAAGGAATGTGCCAAGAAAAGCTATCACCATGGGAATCGATACCATGTTCAAGGCTAAAAGGGTTTTTATGCTTGCATGGGGTGAGGGAAAGGCTCCCATCGTGCAAAAGATTGTAGAGGGGCAAAAAACTGATCAGGTTCCGGCCAGCATACTTCAGGATCACGATAATGTAACGCTTATCCTTGATGAAGCTTCGGCAGAGGACCTAACACGAATTAAAACACCTTGGATTGTAGATATACCTAAATGGGATGAAGCTATGATCAAAAAAGGTGTGGTTTGGTTGTGTCAAAAAGTGAATAAGCCAATACTGAAACTCACCAACAAGGATTATAATGATCACCATATGAATGATCTTATTACTGATTTGGGCACGGCTTATGATATCAATATCAAAGTTTTCAACGACTTACAAAATACAATTACAGGTTGGCCAGGTGGTAAACCCAATGCGGATGATACCAACAGGCCGGAGCGTGCCAAACCTGCCAAAAAACGTGTGGTCATTTTTAGCCCACACCCTGATGACGATGTGATTTCGATGGGAGGGACCTTCATCCGGTTGTTTGACCAAGGTCACGATGTGCATGTGGCTTATCAGACGTCTGGAAATATCGCGGTCTTTGATGAAGATGTGATACAGCACACAGATTTTTTTCAGGAAGTAGACCAAGCGTTAGGGGTACAAAACAAAGATTCGCTTGCTTTGTATAAAAAAGTAAACAAGTACATCAATGAGAAGAAAGCAGGTGAGATTGATAAGCCTGAAGTGAAGAAAATCAAAGGACTGATCCGTAAGGCAGAGGCTCGAGCTGGTTGTAGAAGTGTTGGCCTAACGGATGATAAAGCCCATTTTCTGGAATTGCCATTTTATGAAACCGGAACTGTTAAGAAAAAACCTGTTGGCCCAGAAGATGTTAAAATAATTAAAGATCTTTTATTAGAACTCAAGCCACAACAAATCTATGCGGCAGGAGATCTTTCTGATCCGCATGGCACACACAGGGTTTGCCTTAACGCGATCTTTATGGCTCTTGATGAATTGAAAAAAGAGCCATGGATCAAGGATTGTTGGGTATGGCTGTATCGTGGCGCATGGCACGAATGGCCGATTAACGAAATAGAAATGGCGGTACCGATGAGCCCAGACGAGCTCATGCGCAAACGAAAGGCAATATTCAAGCATCAATCTCAAAAAGATTCGGCATTGTTTCCCGGATCAGATAGTAGGGAATTCTGGCAACGTGCAGAGGATCGAAACAAAGGCTTGGCATGTCAGTACGATCAACTTGGACTTGCGGAATATGAAGCGATGGAAGGGTTTAAGCGATATTTTTTCTTGTAATGGGATATTATTGATATCATAAAATAAAACAAAGAAGGGGCGAACCGCCCCTTCTTTGTTTTAAATAAAATTCATGGATTTATGAGGCTTTTTTTGTTCTAATTTAGCTCTTACCCCTACCTCTTCCTTTTCCCCTTTTGGGTTGAGAATCTTTGCGCAGGGTGACGAGCTTTTCGTATTGCTCGGTTGTCAACAACGCTTTTAACTCTGCATCCTTTTCCTCACGGATAGGCTTCATGGCATTTCGCGTGGCTTCCCGATCGGCTTTTGCTTCATCTCTTAAGGTCTCCATTTTTTCAGCATACTTAAGGTTAAGAGCCTCAACCTTGGTCAGTTGCTCTTCTGTAAGATCCAAGGATTCCTTCATTTGAGTTGTTTGCCGCTTAGCCATTTCTTCCGGCTCTAGTTTTTCTCTCTGTCCTTGGCCGCGCTGTGCGAACGAATAGGATGCACAGATAGCCAACATGATAACGGATAAAATCATTGCTTTTTTCATGATAATAAAATTTAAAGGTTAATAATTTATTTGTTATGCTTTGACTGCTAAATCATTTCAAAGGTTTAAAAAATGAGAGAGTCTATAAAATATATTCAACCAACCCAGATGATAAATCAACGAATGCTGTGCTGAACCGGAATATTCCTATAGATTGAGGTGTTAATTTCATTGGTATAGATAATGAGGCAATTGGTTGAATATTATTGGAATAGGAGGTTTTACCTGTTACTTTCAGAGCCTATTAGCAAAAAGAATGTTTAGAAGTTTTAAAAAATATAGCCTCTTAATGCACCTCCTGTTTTGGGGTGGGTATTTGTCGCTTTCAGTGTTCGTATTTAGTGGAAGGGAAGATACCGATCGTGCGTTGTTGATCGGTTCTATCCTTATTGTACCACAGATAATCGTGGCTTATGTCAATATGGAGTTGCTCATCCCTCGCTATCTGATTCAAAAGAAATATTGGAAATATGTTGGCTTGGTGCTGCTGTGCTTTGCTGGCTTCTATCTCTTTTATGAATATATCCTTCCTGTGGTATATGATAAATTTGGTTTTTTTGATGCACACAAAGATCCGAATAGAAAATGGGTACGGGGAAACCCCGGAATGGAAAATAAACCGTTTTTCAATCCACGTAGAACGATGCGCTTGATATATTGGTTTACACAGAATTTTGCGATTTATTTTCTCTCAACAGCTTTTAAGACTTCACAGATTGCCCTTAGACGGGAAAAGGAAGCGGCAGATTTGAAAAGTGAAAACCTGAATTCGGAATTGAAATTTTTACGATCTCAGATCAATCCACATTTTCTTTTCAATTCCCTCAATAACATTTATGCCTTGTCGGTGAGCAAGTCTGATAAAACTCCGGGCACGATCCTGAAGCTGTCTGACATGCTGCGCTACATCATTTACGACTGCAATGCAGATCGCGTGCCTCTAGATAAGGAGATTAATTATATTAATAATTTCATCGATCTACAAAAACTGAAAGATGACGAAATGACCAATATCCGGGTTGATTTTGATGGAGCAGATAGAAGTTGCATGATAGCACCTATGATTTTTATACCCTTTATTGAGAATAGTTTTAAGCATAGCAAGATTGAGGATACCACTAATGGATGGATTCATTTGACGATTGAAAATACAGGGAATCAACTGCTCTTTTCAGTGCGGAATAGTGTGCCGAAAGGGGATTTTACCAAAGATAAAGTTGGTGGGGTAGGGCTAGAAAATGTAAAGCGCAGACTGGAACTTTTATATCCACACAAACATCAGCTTCAAATAGAAAAAGCGGAAAATGAATTTGTAGTGCAATTGTGCATTAATGTATCGTGATCATTTGATGTGGTAAAAAGGGCTGAAAATCCATGGCTGGTTAAAAAATTAATCTAATGAAATACACATGCCTTATTGTAGATGATGAACAATTAGCTAGAAACCTATTGGAAACTTATGTGACCAAGATGCCCATGCTTGAGCTAAGGGGAAAGTGCAAAAATCCCATGGAAGCCATGGCCATCATGCAGTCAGAGCAAATTGATTTGTTGTTTCTAGATATTCAAATGCCGGAGCTAACCGGCGTGGAATTCATCAAAACGATGCAGCAAAAGCCTGCCATTATCTTTACCACAGCCTATTCAGAATATGCTCTCGAAGGGTATCAGTTGGATGTAATTGATTATTTGCTCAAGCCCTTTGCTCTGGAGCGTTTTATAAAAGCAGTAAACAAGGCGGTGGATTATTTGGATTTGAAACGAAACATAACAAAAGTACCTGAGCAAAAGCCTGACTCAATATTATTGCATGCAGATCATAAGATTTACAAAGTGGATCTCGATGATATTTTATACATCGAAGGACTAAAAGAATATGTTTCGTACTATACCAAGGAGCGCAGGATCATTGTTTTACAATCCTTGAAATCCATCGAAGACAGCCTCCCCCGCGACAAGTTCATCCGGATTCATCGCTCGTATATTGTGCCCGTCCGCAAGATCAAAAGCCTAGATGGAAATCAGGTACAGATTGGGGATAAATTAATCCCGATAGGCCGCAGCTACAAGGATGACGTGATGAAGCGGGTATTTAAAGCATAGCCTGTTTCATGGAAAAAGCATGCCTTTTCCATAGTTTCATTACCTGAAAAGGATCAAGGCATTTTTGCCCGATGGTAAAAGATGATTACTTTTGGAAGCTTTATTTTTATATAAGCTAAAAATAACTGGCATTAGAAAGTATCTAATTAACCCTTAAGGACTACAAATTGAATTTATTTTTAAGAATTGCTTTTGTCACAGCTGCTGTATTTTTTACCAATTGCCTGTTGGCACAAGTGAGAATTAGCTCTGTCAATTTATCAAGAATTGAGCAAAAATCAGTAAAGAAACTCATCCGCGAACAGCAAAATAGTGATCAGGTTTATTTCACGGATTTGGAACCCTCTCTCGCCGATAATGACTACGATGGGTACAGGAGCTATACCAAAAAATATGTTGTGAAGGGAAGTGAAGCGGAAGTTTGGCAGGCATATGCAAATACCGATCAAACGAAAGTTTGGAACAATAGCAAGTCTTCCTTTGCGATGTTATACTCCAGACAAGCGGATGAAATTAACTACGCCGACAAGCCTTATTTTGGCCTCGAAAACGGGTTGATCTACTATCTCAATCTCAAGGTGCTCATGGGATTTTATAAGCTTCCGGTGGCCTTCGAGATATTGAATGTCGATAAGGAGCAGAGGATTATTGAGATGAGTTATTTACAAGGCGGAAAGGCGCAAGGCAAGCAGATCATTCATTTGACTGCTTTGGAAAATGGGGATACGGAAGTCGTGCATGAAAATTATTTCAAAAGCGAATCCAAGTTTCGAGACAAATATCTATACCCATTTTTTCATACCAGGATCATCAATAAATTTCATCATAAGATTCGGAAGCGAATAAATCAGCATCATCGTGAGGATGATCGGCTCCTCGCAGGTAAATAGCCAAAAAAAGCCTCTAAAATCCATGAAATGGTGATATTGGAATTGGCAAGTTAACTAGAGCATCCAACTCACCAATTTTCAGGTATCTTGTTTTTTAAGTCAATAAGCATAAATTTGGGAAGAAGATAATGGTCATTTGGAGTTGTTATTCTATGGTTAGTTGTAATTTGAGACATGAAAAATCCTAATGAAAATATTTGTTTTGTAATGATGCCTTTTGGTGATCCATTCGACGAGTATTATGTTGATATTTATAAATCGGCTATTAAAGAAAGTGGATTTAAATCAAGAAGAGCAGATGATCTGTTCAGACCCTCACCCATAATAAAAGATATTTGGAAGTATATTAATAGCTCAAGATTACTTATTGCTGATATCACAGATTTAAATCCTAACGTAATGTATGAACTGGGTTTAGCACATGCATGCGCTAAACCCGTCATCATCGTAAGTGATTCAATAGAAAAAGTACCATTTGATCTCAGGCATTTGAGAGTACTTATATACAAAACGAAAAAAACTAAATGGGCCGACCAATTAAAGGTTCAAATTAAAGAATCTATAACTGAAATATTGGAATCTCCAACCGATTCAATTTTCCCAGCTTTTATGGATATACGGCCTAATATTAAACAGACTGATGAGATAAGTGCTGAGTTGATTGAAATAAAGCAGTTAATAAGAAGTCAAAATAGTGGTTCTCGAAATGATGCATCAATTAAAAAAATTACAACTGAAGTGTATTCTGAAGCGGCTAAGGAAGCAAGATATCTATACTATGAAGTTGGATTGGATATAAATGACATAAAGCAACGTATAGCCGAAAAATTTAGAATAAGTAGGTTTACTGCTGACAACATATTTCATAGTTCTATTAAACTACAGAATTATCGCTAAGCTTTATGGCGTCTATGGCCTCAATTTTATTTATGAGTGGGTGCGTGTTGGAAGCAGATCTATCTGAATAATTCAAAGAAGTCAGATAGCCAATCAATTGAGAAGTATAAGGCCCACGATGAAAAAAGCCCTTAAAGTCCATGAAACGATTTTTTTGTGGATTGTGCTTTTATGCCGTTATTGTAGTGTAAGCATCAGAAAGCCATTGATGTTATTCTAAAAAAAATACCCAAATGAAAAAAATCAACATCGCAATTCTCCTGCTGATTCAATTTTTTACAATAGTTCCCACTCAAGCTCAAGACAAACAAGACCTGGTCAAACTTGCTGCCGAGGCCGAGCGCAGTCTCGAAACGGGGATCACCTATATGCAAACCTTGGCGATCGAAGGGGGCTATGTGTATCATTACACTCTGGATGGAAAAGAAAAATGGGGAGAAGGGAAAACAGATGATCGCACCATCGAAGTGCAACCTCCAGGCACTCCTGCGGTTGGAATGAGCTTTTTGAGAGCCTATCGCATTACTGGCAATAAGGACTTTCTCCAAGCTGCGGAAGATGCGGCAAGCGCACTGATCAAGGGTCAGAATGAATTGGGAGGCTGGGAACATAAAATATATTTTGATCGTCCAAAGGGAAAATCGGTTAGTTTTGATGACAACCAAACCCAAAGTGCGATTAGTTTTTTGATGGCGCTTGATCAGGAAATCGACAACCCGCAACTAACTGAAGCGGTAGAAAAGGCACTGGACATGATGTTGGAATCGCAACTAGATAATGGCGGTTGGCCTCATAGATATCCATGGCAGGGAAACTACCACGATTATGCTACATTTAACGATCACGGGATCAATGATTGTATCAGGGTAATGATCGAAGCCGATTCTTTTTATGACGACGAGGACTTGAAAAAAAGCTTGCGAAAAGTTGGTCGTTTTATGATGATTTCGCAATTGCCCCCACCACAACCCGGATGGGCGCAACAGTATAATGAATATCTTCAGCCCGCCTGGGCCCGCACATTTGAACCTCCAGCAGTTTGTCCAGCTGCCAGTGTGTATAATATAAATAGCCTTATCGATCTTTATGAGCATACCGGTGATGGCCATTTTCTGGAGCCCATCCCTGATGCTATTCAATGGTTGAAGGCCTCTCAATTGCCCAATGGAAAGTGGGGACGTTTTCTGGAAATTGGAACGAATAAGCCACTTTATTACGACCGCGGGCGCATTAGAGTAGATTCTCTGAGCCAGCTTTCTTTGGAAAGGCGAACAGGTTATGGCTACGAAACAGATATAAAAAATGGCCTTGATGCGGCTATTTTAAGATTTCAACAGGTGAGTGAAGGAATATCTACCCCAAAAATTAATCATGAAATTTCTCAACAGGAGTTAGCTGCAAAGGTTCGGGAAATTGTTGAAGATCAAGATAAGCTGGGACGGTGGATTGTTCATCAAGATAAGTTTAGGGATGAGATACCAGTACAAAAATGGAATGGAGAATATCGGCAGGAGGACCGGATATCCAGTGCGCTTTTTAATCACAATGTTGGCGTGATTTGTGAATTTTTGGAAGCCTATAAGTGATAAGAATGCATAGCATAGTCATTTTTAACTATCTAGGTTTGCAACGGTTGTTGAAAAAATCATTAGCTTATCTCTTGCAATAATTTATGAAACCAATATTAAGCACCATTAGAATGAAAAACCCAAAGCACTACTTTATCCTGCTATTGATCATATTGATTGGCAGTTGTACAAATGACAACAAGAAGAAAGAAAGCACGGATAGCGATATAGCATATTCGATGTACGACAATTTCGAAGCACTTGTCGCATCAACCGATTCTAAGTATGTGCAGGTGGATCGTATTACCTCGCCGGGAACGGCGGAAAAACCAACTGATCATGGTTTTTGGTTTTACAATTGTATGTACAAAGAATTGCAGCAGTTTGACTCAAGCGGCAGGTACATGATAGCGTTGCGGGTATTTATTGAGGGTCGCGATGTGGAGCCTACTGATCAGGGAGAGATTGGCATTATCGATTTAGAGAATGGGAATGAGTGGACAACGATTGGAAAAACGACAGCCTGGAACTGGCAACAAGGAAACAGATTGCAATGGATTCCTGGGTCTTCGGAAGAGATCGTTTGGAATGATCGCTCGGATGATGGCAAAAGTTTTGTAAGCCGTGTGTACAATACACACACTAAAGAAACACGAACGCTTCCCCGGTCGATTTATACCATTTCCCCGGATGGGAAAACAGCACTTACCCACGATTATGAGCGGATGAAACATGGAGGAACCAATTATGTGGGGATTGAGGATGCATATGAAGGACAGTGGGCGCCGGAAGGAGTCAATATTTGGAAAATGGACATGAAATCCGGTAATGCGGAGCCTATTATTTCTATAGCAGAAATGGCGAAATTAATGTATCCAGAAAGCCATGTTGTAGATTCGGAACGCACGCTCTATTTTTTTCGAGAGGGATTTAACCCTTCAGGAAAGCGGTTTATCTTCTTTGTTAAGGATGCGAAACCAGGCGAACGGGCAAGAACAGAAGGTTTTTCCGCAGATATGAATGGTGAGGATATTCGGTATTTGTATAAGGAACCAAGTCATCATTTTTGGTTGGATGATGAATGGATCATGGACAATGGGTGGCATACACCACCTGATGCGCAAGATTCTGTTCGCGGTTATTTTTTATTCAAAGACGACGGATCTGGAAAACCCAAAAGTATGTATTTCGAGGCGCCAAACGGCCACATTACACTTTCTACAGATGGAAACTGGATTTTAACTGATACTTATAATATGGATGGATTCATATATCTGTATATGTACCACATTCCATCAAAAAAATTAATCCCGCTGGCTAAGCTTGAAACACATTTAAATAGAAAGCAGATAATGACCAACGCCGGATATTATCGGATAGACTTGCATCCGAGGTTTACCCCGGATGGAAAGAAAATCTCAATTGATTCTTCGCATGAAGGGCTTGGGAGACAGATCTACATGCTCGATATCAGTAATATCATTGGAAATCCACCTTCTTAATAATGCTTGAATGGTTTATACGAAAATAAATACACAGAATGTATCTAAAATCCATGGCAGCAAGGTGTGGTTGGATTGATCAAAAAGACTCGAAAATCCATTCAAGCCTTTTATCATTTAAATTTTCAATTTGGTAGCTTCTACTTATTTGAATGAAGGCCAATTCGATTACCTTCTGAATCAATGAACTGTGCAAAAAAACCAAACTCTCCAATATCCGTTTTCGGAATAAGTAATTTACCTCCTGCTTCTTCAACGAGTTGTACTTCCTTAGCGACATCCTCACAAGCAAAGTAAATGACGGTGCCATCAGCACTTGGTTTGCTACCACTTGACTGCACCAAACATCCTGCCGACCCCACTTTGTCCGGTTCGCCAAACATATACATTTTACTATCGGGCATTTCAATATATTGAAATTCTAAGCTAAAAACCTTCGAATAAAAGTCTTTAGCCCTTTCAATATCTGCCGTAGCAATCTCAAGCCATTGTACTAGATTATTCATTTTCGTATCGTTTATTATATTTACTAAATATGAATATACATAATAATTGATACCTGCGAGCTGATAAACCTATAAATTTGGTTTAGTCCACGGACTACTGTAATCTGGGGAAATCAAATCGTTTGCTTTTTCAGAGTTGGCAAATCGATTGTTGCTTTCGTCCCAAATCAATTTTTCCCCCGTACGGTGGGCAATATTGCCCATGTGACTTACCATAGCGACCTTCTTACCCATTTCTACAGTGCAATTTACTTCGCCACCATTTCTGATCACATCGAGAAAGTTCGTTACGTGCTCGTCCAAGCTGCTATGACCTTCTGCCCATGGTTTCGCTTCTATTTTATTTGCACGCTTGCCATCTACCATTTCTTTTTCAGGAATCACTTGCCATCCACCACGACTAACCAATACAGAGCCGTTGTTGCCCTGAAATACAACTCCATGTCCCATGCCGTAAGACCCGTTGCCGAGACAAACTGAATGCTCCCAAG
This sequence comes from Bacteroidia bacterium, assembly GCA_030426345.1. GTDB lineage: Bacteria > Bacteroidota > Bacteroidia > Cytophagales > Cyclobacteriaceae > JAAUQL01. The sequence continues at coordinate 32,669 of JAUHYU010000001.1, read as the reverse complement.
ATATGGCATAGTCGTCAAATTCATATAGCACATTCAAGGTGTCGGGGGTTTGTCGTGCATCGTGATAGGCAAAATCTCCACCTATGGCAGCAATGGTCTTAGGATATTTTGCATCCATGCCGAAAAGGGCAAAATCGAGCATGTGTACTCCCCAATCGGCCATTAGTCCACCCGCATAATCCCAGTAATATCTAAAGTTATAATGAAATCTATTTTGATTAAAAGGCCTTTTGGGAGCAGGTCCAAGCCACATGTCATAATCTACTCCGTCGGGCACCGGACCATCGGGTACGACGGGCAGTGTTGCTTTCGAAGTATAAGACCAAGCTTTTACGCGACTTACTTTGCCTATTTCGCCTGATTTTACAAAATTGACTGCATCGTGCCAGTGCTTGCCACTTCGCTGCCATTGCCCCACGGTAACTATCGTATTGTACCTCTTAGCAGCTTTTTCCATGATAAGGGTTTCCTCGATGCTATTGGCCATGGGCTTTTCTACATATACATGCTTACCTGCCTCGCTGGCTAGTACCATCATCATGCAATGCCAGTGATCCGGTGTGCCGATAATCACCGCATCTATTTCTTTCTTTTCCAACAGCTTTCTGAAGTCCTTGAAAAGCTCTGGTTTTTTCATGGTTATTTTTTCGCCTTTGGCGATGCGTTCTTCATTAATTTCTTGAACCTCTTTTGCCCTACGTTCCAGTATTTCGTCATCAACATCACATATGGCGGCACATTCTACTCCAGGGTTTTTAAGAAAAGACCGCAGGTTACTGAACCCCATATTGCGCAAACCAATGGCACCAATTACTATTTTTCGGTTAGCAGTGTCACAACTGGAAGTCATGGGCATCATGGATACCAATCCGGCCCCGATGGCAAATTTCGTGGAGCTTTTACAAAACTCCCTTCTTGAACTCTTTTCCATTAATTGTTGATTTATAATCTTCTATAAAAAATAATTCCTGCAAAATAACTGTGATTTCTATGGATTTTTTGAGGCATGAAAAAATATCATTCTTTAATTAGATGCCTAAGTTAAAAATGCTTATCCATTATTTCAATGATCTTGGGATAACTTTAGATGTTTGTTTTAATTATCACTCAAGTTTGTTGGATGTGACTATCGAATAACCTGATTATGGTCTGAAAAACCCCTCAAAATCCATGAAACCATTGTAAATCAAAAGTAATGGAGAATTAATGCTATCACGATTTTGTGATATAAAAAGTATTCCCTTTTTTTAATGGAATTAGATTTTTTAATTATGCATAAGCTGATTATTGTATTAGTGCTTACCATTGTTTCTTGGGCTTCTTACGCGTCTCAGCATCTTGAAGAAGAGATGATAGAATATGTTGTTTCGATGCCCAATCCCGATACTCATTATTTTGATGTGAAAGTCCATTTGAAGGGATATGGCAAAGATCAAGTCGATTTTAAATTGCCGGTGTGGACGCCGGGATCGTATTTGGTAAGAGAATATGCCAAAAATGTGGAGAGCTTTACGGCAGTTACTGGAGATCAAAAAGCATTGAATTTCCATAAGAAAAATAAGAATACCTGGAGTGTAGATAAAGCCAAAAATGAGGACGTTACGGTTACTTACAAGGTTTATGCCTTTGAGGGAACAAAGGTTCGTATGAGTTATCTGGATGAAAGCCATGCTTTTATCATGGCCAATACATTGCTGATGTATGTGGATGATTTGAAGGATTCGTCTGCGATTTTGAAAATTAATGTTCCCGGTCAGTGGAAGAAGGTTTCCACAACATTGCAGCCAACAGGTAGGGCATCGAATGAATTTGAAGTTCCTTCTTATGATATTTTGGTGGATTCCCCAATCGAAATCGGCAATCATGAAATTATCCAGTTTTCTGCCGCAGGAATACCTCATGAGGTAATAATGTACGGAGCTGAAAATTATGATCCGGATCGGATAAAGGAAGATTTGACAAAGATAGTAGAAAAGGCCACGGCGATATTTGGTAGTAATCCTAATGATGAATATAAGTTTATTGTCCATCATTCTGAAGATGGTGGCGGCGGATTGGAACATTACAACTCCACTGTTCTAGGTGTTAAAAGATGGGCTTACGGGTCTGCCGATTCTTACAATAGCTTTTTGGCATTGGCGGCTCACGAATATTTTCATCTGTGGATGGTTAAGCGGTTGAAGCCAAAGGTGCTCGATCAGATTGATTATGATGAAGAAGTGTATACGGATTTGCTTTGGGTGATGGAGGGGTTCACAAGCTATTACGCGGATCAATTGATGTTGAGAGCAGGGTTTTACGACGAAGATGCTTATTTAAAAAAATTGACTAGAGCGATCACCCTGCTGGAAAATACACCAGGTGCTCAAGTACAATCCGTAGCTGACGCGAGTTTTGATACCTGGATCAAATACTACCGTAGAAATGAAAACAGCAACAATAATCAAATTTCATATTACAATAAAGGATTGATTTTAGGGGCTTTGTTAGATTTAGAGGTCATTCACGGGTCAAAAGGAAAAAAGTCGCTTGACAATGTTGTGGATGGATTGTATCAGCATTTTTATGTAAAACAAGGAAAGGGAATTGTGGCGGAAGATGTAAAAAATGCTGTCGAAGAGGCAAGTGGAGCAAGTATGGATTATTTTTTTGAGAACTATGTATCCGGCACCACAGATATTGACTATAATAGGTACTTTGAATATGCCGGAATCCACCTAAAATCCATGGTTAGTAAAAATTCTAAAAGCATAGGTTTGAATTTTTCCAATCAAGGAAATGCCGCTATGGTGACTTCCGTCGTTAGGGGAGGTTCTGCTTATGACAATGGAATTTATGCTGGCGATGAATTGATCTCGATCAATGGTTTTCGTGTCAAGCCAAGCAACTTTCAGGCTATGATCAACAGAATAGAAATTGGCGAAAAGGCGGAAATTCTCGTAAGTAGAAAAGGGATTATAAAAACTGTCCAAGTAGAAATAAGAGAAAACTTGCGCACAGGATATTCGTACGAGCTCGACAAAAGCAAATCAAAACTTCAGGAAAGGGTTTATAAGAAGTGGCTGGATAAATAGTTATATTCTCTTAAAAGCCCCTTTCTATTTGTAGAATTATCGACAATATTTAGATTTGTATTGCAATCAAATCATGACCATGACCGCGGAAACAGCAAAGAAAACTATTGATGAACTCATAGAAAGAATTGACTTTTATAATACCCGGTATTATCAGGATAGCGTCTCCGAAATATCGGATTTTGAGTTTGATCAATTGTTGAAAAGGCTGGAAAAGCTGGAGGCGGAATTTCCACAATTCAAATATGCATATTCTCCCAGTCAGCGCGTAGGGGGTGCCATTACCAAAAAATTTAACACGGTAATCCATAAAAATTCCATGCTCTCTTTGTCCAATACCTATTCCGAAGAAGAGCTCATGGATTTTGATCGCCGTGTGGCCAAAGGCCTTGAAGGGCAGGAATACGAATATTTTTGTGAATTGAAATTTGATGGAGTTGCCATCAGTCTGTGGTACGAAAATGGTGAATTGCAGAAGGCAGTGACTCGTGGCGACGGAACCAGTGGCGATGATATCACTACAAATGCAAGAACAATAAGGAGCATACCACTAAAGCTAAAACCAGAAAAAGGACTTCCCGAAACTTTTGAGGTCAGGGGAGAAGTCTTTATGCCAAGAGTGGTTTTTGAGGAGCTAAATGCCTCAAAATCCATGAATGGGGAAGCACTACTCGCCAATCCAAGAAATACTACTTCGGGTACGCTAAAGATGCAGGATTCTGCTATCGTGGCAAGCCGAAAATTAGATTGTTTCTTATACTATTTTCAAAGTGATAAGCCTGTTGTAGCCACGCATGAAGCCGCAGTCCATCTCATGGAAAACGCAGGCTTTAATGTCTCGAAAACCTATCGAAGGTGTCTAAACATGGCGGAGGTAATGGCCTATATTCACGAGTGGGAAAATAAACGAAACAGCCTTCCGCTGGACACAGACGGTATTGTTATCAAAGTAAATAGTTTAGATCAGCAGGATCAACTTGGCTTTACAGCAAAAAGCCCGCGTTGGGCCATAGCTTATAAATATAAAACCGAAAGGGCTAGAACAAAGCTCAAAGGTGTGACTTTTCAAGTGGGCAGGACGGGAGCCATCACGCCGGTTGCTGAGCTTGAACCAGTTCAGCTTGCAGGGACGACCGTTAAGCGTGCCTCGCTGCATAACGCCAATGAAATTTTAAGATTGGATCTGCGAATTGACGATCTTGTATTTGTAGAAAAGGGAGGAGAAATTATTCCCAAAGTAGTTGGGGTTGATTTTGAAAATAGAAAAGAAGGAACTGAACCATTCTTATATCCTACAGTTTGTCCGGAATGCGCCACGCCATTGGTTCGGAAAGAAGGGGAGGCCGTGCATTATTGTCCCAATGAGGAGGAGTGCCCACCTCAGGTGTTGGGTAGAATCGAGCATTTTATCCAGCGAAAAGCCATGAATGTAGAAAGCCTTGGGCCGGAAACGTTAAAAGGTTTGCTGGATTGTGGGAAAATAAAAAATGTAGCAGATCTTTATACTTTGACTTTCGATGATCTTAATGGTTTGGAATTTAAAGTGTATTCTGAAAAAAAAGGAGGTGATTCTATTCGGAGTCTTCGAGATAAGTCCGCTAAAAACATTGTTGATTCCATAGAAATATCTAAAAATCAGCCCTTTGATAGATTGTTATTTGGTTTGGGAATTCGTTTCGTAGGCTCTACAGTATCCGAAATACTTGCTGAGTATTTTACGGATATTCACAAATTGGCAGAAGCTACTTATGAGGAATTGGTGGAAGTGCCTGAAATTGGCGAGCGGATAGCTGGTAGTTTATGCCAATATTTTGATGACCCCGAAAATATGGAATTGGTAGAGCGTCTTGAGCGATATGGTTTAACTGTAAAAGCAGATATCAAAAAAGAAAATGAAGGCAATGGTGTACTCGATGGGAAAACATTTGTAATTTCGGGGGTTTTTGAAAAAGTGAGCAGGGATGACCTCAAAGAGCTCATAAAACAGCATAGTGGTAAAGTTTTATCCTCAATATCCGGAAATCTTGACTATCTTGTAGCTGGTGATAAAATGGGACCTTCGAAGTTAGAAAAAGCACAAAAGTTAAATACCAAAATAATCTCAGAAAGTGATTTTTTGGAAATGATTGGCAACGATGATTGATTTTGTAAAAAAATACAGCTTACCTATCGGACTCAAAAATTCGATAAAGAAGAATAAAACAAAGAGATATAACATCCACTATGTGGATGCTCAAAATATATTGTTGTTTTTCACTTCCGAAGGAAATCAAAAGCTTGCTATGGTGAAAAGCCTGCAAAATAAAATGGAGAAAGATGGTAAGAAGGTTCAATGTCTCTATTTGTTGCTGGATGAGGTGGACAAGCCCGACGTACATTTGGATGTAGGAATGGACAGGTTAGGGCCTGATCATTTTTCTTATTTGGGAAAAATCCTGAAGCCTGATGTGAGGGAAATCCTTAGCAAAGAATATGACTATCTGATTCATGCAGATATGGAAAGTAACATGTATGCAGACTTGATTCTGGCTCAGAGCAACGCCAAGTGTAGGGTAGGTAAACATTTTGAAGAAAGAGAAAAGCATTATGAATTGATGATAGGAATCCCTGAAGAAAAAAAGATTAATTTCTTGCTTGATCAGGTCTATCATTACATAAAGGTGATATAAATTAAATATGCAAAATAAATTCGCAGGAACGGGCGTGGCGCTCATAACCCCATTTGATTCTGAACTACAGATAGATTATGCGGGATTAGAAAAATTGTTAGATTTTAACGCGCAAGGAGGGGTTGATTATTTTGTGGTGAATGGAACCACAGGTGAATCAGCGACAACAAATACAAAAGAAAAAAGAGATTTACTGCAGTTTGTACGCAACAATAATCCAAAAAAACTCCCGATAGTTTATGGTACTGGAGGCTATGATACCAGAGATATTGTGGAGCACGTTCGCAACATGGACTGGAGTGGAGTCGATGCACTTTTGAGTGTGAGCCCATACTATAATCGACCAAGCCAAAAAGGGATTGTCGCGCACTATACTGAAGTGGCAAATGCATGCCCTGTACCAGTGATCATGTACAATGTACCATCCAGAACCGGGAGTAATTTGACTGCAGAGACAACTCTAAAGTTGTCTAGACATAAGAACATTATTGGGATCAAGGAAGCTTCTGGTGATTTTGGGCAAATTGTAGATATTGTTGCAGGGAAAGAGGATGATTTTTTGCTCATTTCCGGAGACGACATGTGCACGGTACCAATGATTTCAATTGGGGCAGTTGGCGTGATCTCTGTGTTGGCCAATGCTTTTCCTGTCGAAATGTCATCCATGACTCGTGCTGCACTTAATGGGGAATTTTCCAAAGCGACAACATTTTTGGCTAGATTGAGCAAGATAAACCCATACATGTACAAGGAGGCAAACCCAGTCGGCGTTAAAGAAGCCTTGCATCAGCTAGGTAAGTGTGAAAATTATGTACGGTTGCCTTTAGTACAACCCTCAGCAGAACTTATCGGAAGCATCAAGGAATTGATATGAAAGTCTGTGCAATACCACGTAATTTGGACAATTAATTCTTAATGACTGTTCCCCTGAAAGGAAAAGAAAAACCAACAATAAATCGCCAACGTTTATATAGGAGGTTTGAATATTTTGGTTCACCAATCAGATCTTCTCCTAAAATATAGAATGGCCTGGGGATGCTGCGACTAGATGCTGCATAAGTTGCCCCTAAGGTTAGTTCAGCCCATTTCATGTTCAAGGCTACTCCGCCAGCCATGTGGAAGAGATTTCCGTCAAACTTGGAATGAGCCAAAGTGTCTTTAAATTCATATAAATAAGCAGCTCCGGAATTCACTGCTGTAAAATCTGATGCCACACTACCATAGACCGATATCTTTTCGTTAAATCGATGTTCAATACCAATACCGAAATTCAAAACAGATTTTAAATCATCTACCAACATTAAGTTGATGGTATCGTTTGGTTGTTGCCCAATAAACGATTCAGATTCCATGACAGTATAGTTTCGGAGGCCTGCATACCACTCGCTACTAATGTGGATGGTGGATTGTGGAAGCTTTAGACCAACTCCCAAACCTATGGACACAGGAGACCTAACTTTGATGGACAAATCATCCTGTTGGTTTTCGATATAGCGGTCGCTGTTTGGGATGTTTTTTATAGAATCTAAACCGGATTGAAAGTCTTCATATGTGGTAGAGCCACTTCCAAATAGGTTCATTCTCGGTGTGGTGATCGTTAGGCCAACGTTGATATTTTTTAATTCTGCTGATAAACCTGCTTTCCAAAGTAAGCCATATGCATTGTAACTCAAATTTCTATTTCGGCCTAGCATGTCGGTTGTATTATCATATTGCAACCCATTGAGCTGTAAAATAAGCCCACTACTGTAGTCTTTTTGATACCCAAACATGGTGATTCCACCGCTAAGTTTATCATTGATTTTGCGAGACCATGTTAATCCAAACCATTCTTCATTGATGCCGTTATTGGAGTTTAATTTTGCAATTAGGGAAGTATATGGTAAGTCATTGACTTCCTGGTTTTCCAAAAAATCTTCTTGTGCATTGAAGTCGGATTGATTTCTAAACCTTGTTAGGAATGAATAGGCAAAGCTATGTCCTTTCAAAAATGGAATGTTAAAGGTCCCCGCAACGAGGTTGGGGGCGCCGCCAAACGATGACTTGCTGAGGTCATTTCCTACGCCTAAACCGTCTTTGATCTTAGTAGAAGTTAGTTCATACACTTTGGCACTGATCACAAAAGCAGGGTTTTGGATTTGCGAAAGTCTGGCGGGATTGTAAAATACAAGTCCGAGGTCTTCAACACTGGCGTTTACGGTGCCACTCAGGAGCATGGATTTATTGCCGAATTGTTCTGTCCAATAATGTGCATCTTGTGCAAAGGATGCAGCGTTAAAAAAAAAGCAGAAAATTAGTAGGCTGGTACGCCTGGTCTTTATATTAACCATATTGATGAAAAACCATGTTTTTTCAATCACAAATTTATCCTTAAACCTTGATGAAAAATCTATTTCTGTATAAAAAATACATGAGCAACCATATCAGGCCTAACTCGCCAATTGATACCAAAACCTCCTGTGTTATTTCACCCAATGGGCTAATCAAGCCACCAATCAATTTGTTGGCTGTATAATCAAAGTTGATAAAGCTGTAAGCAAAATAAATGACAAGCGAATTCATTCCGATTACTTTGAAAAAGAAGGCCCATTTTTGAAATTGCATCACATCGATGATCCAATAAAATAATGAAAGTGCCAAAAATCCCATACCTCCGGTCAGCGCAATAAATGAACTAGTCCATAAATGCTTGTTGATAGGGAAGTGCAAACTCCAAATTAATCCAATCACAATGCTCGAAAACCCAATTACTACTAAGTGCTGAAGTTTTTTTCTGGCGTCAAATGTTAAGTTTCGTAGAATATCTCCAGCCCATGCGCCCATAATCGTAAGACATAATGCCGGAAACTGGGTGAGCAAGGCCAGTTCATCGTAGGTTTTTTGTTTCAATATGCCCGGCATAAAGTTTCTGTCAAACCAGCCAACAAGGTTCCCTTCAAAGGAAAGATCCCCAGCCCCATATCCGGGGACGGGTATCAGATTAAGCGCAGCATAATACGCCAATAATATGCCTGAAATCCATAAAATCCTCTGTTTCGAATTGAAGTTGAGGATGAGAATGGTCGTGATAAATGTAGCAAACCCTATCCGTCCGAGAACGCTACCGTAGCGGATTTGAGAAGGCTCAAAAAATGGAACAGGTGCATTTTTATAGATAATGCCCAATATTATTAAGATAATCATACGCTTAAATGCCTTGGCGTATAAATCAGATTTGACTAAGCCTCTTTCGGAATTTTTGCCAATGGAAAAACTCAGCGACACTCCGGAAATGAACAAGAACAAGGGCATGATAAAGTCGTAAAACGTGAAGCCGTTCCAGGCGGGATGCTCTAATTGGCTACCGAGAACATCTATCCAAGAAATTCCTGTTTTGCCATGGAGTATATGCAAAAATGATGCTCCTCCGGAAATAAAAAACATGTCAAATCCTCGCAAGGCATCTATGGAAAGCAATCGTTTGGGCTGCTCAGGCATGCGTATTGGGTTTTAAGGTTTGAAGTCCAAAAATATAGTAAAAAGCCGTGGTATTTCCATGAATACGTTAACTCATTTATGGAATAAAAATCAAGGAATTAAATCAATAGACTTTTTATAAATGGATCAAGCGATGTTTTAAGAGCTTAATGAGGAACTATAGGTGGTATTAGTTACCCGAATAAATCCGAACTTAGATAACGGTCTCCAATATCACAAACAATAAAAACAATGATGCCAGATTCTAATTCCTTGGCTATTTCCAAGGCCCCAAAAAAAGCACCACCACTGCTCATGCCCGATAAAATACTTTCTTCTTTACCAAGCCGTCTCGCCATGCCGGTTGCCTGCTCTGTACTTACATCCACAGTTCGATCTACACGATGAGGCTCAAATATCTTTGGCAAAAATTCCGGAGACCATCTGCGGATTCCCGGGATATTGCTGCCCTCAGTTGGTTGGCATCCAACAATCTGAACATCAGGATTTTTTTCTTTTAAATATTTTGAAACACCCATAATGGTGCCTGTAGTGCCCATGGCAGAAACAAAATGCGTGATTTTTCCATGAGTTTGTTCCCATATTTCAGGGCCGGTGGTTGTATAGTGTGCAAGGGAATTATCGTGGTTGCCGAATTGGTTTAATATATGGTAGCCTTCATTTTCTGCCATGGATTCTGCAAGCTCTCGGGAATGCTCAATTGTTTTTTCTGCTGGAGTCAGGATCACCTTTGCACCGTAGGCTTCCATGGATAGTACCCGCTCTTTCGTAGCGTTGTCAGGCATTACGAGGGTCATGTTAACGCCCATGGATCCAGCAATCATTGCCAGTGCAATGCCGGTATTTCCGCTGGTAGCTTCTACGAGTTGATCTCCTTTTTTTATCTCACCACGGTCCAGAGCCCCTTTTATCATGCCAAGAGCGGCACGGTCTTTCACACTGCCACCGGGGTTCATTCCCTCCAATTTGCCGTAAATTTTCACATTTTTATTTTGTGGAATATTGCTGAGTTCCACAATTGGAGTATTTCCTATTAAGTCAAAAATGGTCATGGCTATTTGAATATGATCATGTCTGGTTTCTCTTTACCGTTGTCGGTATGCATTTGCGCCTGGTAATACACTTTTGATTCTGCAGGGATGCTTTTCGTGAGCCACACGTTGCCACCTACGATAGAATCCTTGCCAATGACAGTATTTCCACCAAGGATGGTTGCTCCTGCATAAATCACGACACCGTCTTCAATGGTTGGGTGGCGCTTTATTTTAGCATCTTCTTTGTTTACGCTTAATGCACCTAATGTGACTCCCTGATATAATTTTACATGTTTGCCAATTATTGAGGTTTCGCCGATGACAACACCCGTTCCGTGGTCTATGCAGAAATAATCACCTATTGTAGCATTGGGATGAATATCAATTCCGGTTTTGCCATGGGCATGCTCTGTGATCATTCTCGGGATGGTATGAACACCGATTTTACTCAAGGCATGGGCGATACGAAATGCGGCAATGGCATAAAACCCCGGGTAAGAGCGAATGACTTCTTCCCTCGTTTTAGCTGCAGGGTCGCCCTGAAACATAGCATCAACATCCAACTGGATTTTATCATATACTTCAGGTAGGATAGCGAAAAAGTCGCTTGCCTGCTGCATGGCATCTATTTTTTCATCTGTTCCGTCATGTCCTAGGATTTGCACTAATTCGAATTCCAAAGATTGAATACGGGTTTCAAACTCCTTAAAATCGAGTACAGGTTTACTGACAAAATTGGGAAACAATATTCCCAATAAATTAGTGAAGAACTTGGGGATTAAAACAGTAGAGGGGCATCTCGTACAATCCTTGTGTTTTTGATATATTTTTTGAATAAACGTTGATTCCATGGCGTCAAACTTACAAATATTTTAATTTATGTTTACTAATTATATGTACTAAAGCAACGAAGAAGACCAGCAATGGTTATATCTTTATTTGAAGTATTACAAAAGCCTATGACTTAATGCAGAAGTGGATGATCTCATGGTTATTTTATAAAAGTGAAATACCCTTTGTACGTTTGCTAACGTGGATTTATTCTCGAATTAAATATGCATAGAGATTTTTATTTTCGTTTGAAGCTACATATTCAAATTATTGTTTTAGCGCTTGCGATCTCCATTTTTCATACTTACCCTTCACGTTCACAAACCAGCGATATATACGCCCAAGCTTCATTGGCTGAGAAGATTTATTTACAACTTGACAGTAAGGTTTATACAACTGATAATACTATCTGGTTCAAGGCCATTGTTGCAAATGCTTCAAATCATGTCCCAACCAGATTGAGTGGAGTGTTATATGTAGAACTGATCGGGTCGAATGAAAAAGTTGTCGAAACGAAAGTGATAAAACTTCACCATGGAATTGGGAGTGGTTTTTTTGAATTAAATCAGCATTACCCCGAAGGGCTTTATTTGGTAAGGGCATATACGGAATGGAACAGGAATTTTGATGAGGATTTTTTCTTTAAAGAATACATTCATGTATTCCCAACTACATCAACAGAAAACACCAAGCCGATTGGTGATATAACTCTGGAAAAGCATGATGATAATGAGCATATTCTTCATGCGACTATAGATCCTTTTGCTATAGACAGCTTGCACAAAAGGGATGTTACTGTTTTTGTTGCCTTGAATAATAAAAAGGACTCATTGTCAATCAAAAAAGGGAAGGACAATAAATATCAAATGGATTATGCTGTCCCTGATACTTGTCAGTTCCTTAACCTGCAGATTCGAACTAAAAACCGGCGCACCTATTCCAAAACCATTGCTTTGGATGAAGAATATCTAGATCTACAATTTTTCCCCGAAAGTGGGGAACTGGTACATGGACTGCAATGCACCGTGGGTTTCAAAGCCATTGGTCATAACGGCAAAGGAAGGGAGGTAGAAGGGGAAATAATTAATGAGAATGGTGAAATCCTGACTTATTTTAAAAGCAATGAATTGGGCATGGGGAGTTTCACTTTGATACATGTGGACAGTGCTGATTTCTATTCTGCAAGGGTTATTTCTGGATCAGATGAGCAGCTGCCACTGAAATTTCCATTACCCAAAATTGCCCATATTGGGAATGTGTTATCTGTAAATAAGGCCGGAAGTAAAATACGTTTGATTGCATCATCTAATTACATGGAAAATGATAGTATCTACTTCCGGGGTTCATGCAGAGGGATTGATGATTATGAAATCAAAGGGCGACTAAAGGAAGGGGTGCTGAGAGTCTTGTTTCCGTCTGATAAACTTCCGGAAGGCATAATAGCATTTACCATGATGGATGCGTCAAAGCAACCTGTTGCTGAGAGGCTATTCTTTAATGAGAGGCCGGAAAGCAGGTTAAACATTACTATTTCCATGGACAAAAAAAGATACACACAGCGCGAAAAAACTTCACTTAACATAGTGACGATTGATAAAAATGGTAAAAAAGTAAATTCCAGTAAATCCATATTGGTGTTGAACAAAAGTCAAATGGGCGAGATGCAAAATATGCGTCAAAATATATTGTCTCACTTTTTGTTGAGTTCTGATTTGAAGGGAGAGATTGAGAGTCCGGGTTTATATTTTAAAAAAGGCATCAAAACCCATGAAAAAGATCTGGATGTACTTTTGCTCACTCAGGGATGGCGCAAATACCTGTATACTAGACCCATGGAATTAGACCACTTTCGGCACCAGCCAGAGGCTGGACTTTCTGTATCAGGTACTGTGGGTGGCATACTGAACAAGAAAAAAAGGAGACAGGCAGAACTGACCATGATGACCTTTGGAGAGGTTCCATCTGCCCAATCTCAAATAACAGATAGCCTAGACAGGTTCAATTTTGGGATAAGTGATGCATATGGAAATGATGTGGGTGTTTTGATTCAAAGTGCCAAGAAGTCAGGAAAGAAACAGAATTATACCATTACACTTGATGGAAAAAAATCGCCGAATATTTCTTTTGATCATCTTAAGGAGATAGAAGGGGTGGATAGCGTGAATCGCGTATTTATTGAGAAAAACATAGAGCGCAAAAACGTTGAAGAGTCCTTCCGTTTGTCCTCAGACATTATGTTGGACGAAGTGGTCATTGAAGAGTATCGAATGACCCCGGAAAGGCAGAAAATAGCTGATGCATATGGTAAGCCAGACATAGTCATAGATGGGGAGGAAATACGGGAAAAGGAAGCAAAATGGTCTTATGGATTATATAGTGTTTTATTGTTCAATTTTCCGGGTAAGGTAAGAATTCTCACAATCGGTGGAGATTTGTATGCGCAAGCAACTAATCCTGAGCCAACACTTGTGGTGATTGATGGTATTCCTGTAGCGAAGGAGTCTTACCCACTTATCCCTTATATTCCCCCAAGTGAGGTCAAAAGTTTTGAGATCATTGAGTATGCTAAGAACTTTTTTCAGCTTTTTATGGAGGTTTTCCCGAGGGTTCACCCATTGGATGTGCCACATCAGGGTAACGTTATTGCCATATATACCTATGCAGGGAAAGGACTTTATGGGGTTCAAAAACCCATAGGGATCGTGCAGGCATCTGTTCCCGCTTTTTCTACACAGCGCGAATTTTATGCGCCAAAGTATGAAAAACTCACTCCGGACGATTGGATCAAACCGGACTTGCGTGCTTTGGTACATTGGGAGCCACAAGTTGTTGTTGATAGCTTGGGTAAACATACTACCTCCTTTTACAATACGGATAATGTTGGTGAGATGCTCGTGGTAGTTGAGGCAATTTCCGAAAATGGGGAGATTGGCTATCAGGAAGTGATTTACAACGTTGAGGAAAAAAGAAGCCGGTAGGGCAACTATACCTTTTCCAATGCTTTTAGGATTCGCCTACCTCTGCTGACAAATCCAGCTGACCCAAAGGGCATTTGGTCTTCGATAGAGATTTTCAGTTCCTCTTTTAAGTCGGGGTATTTTTTTACAATATCAAACAACACGCTCATGGCATGTGCTTTGATGGCGATGGGCGATTTTGCTGAATTGAGCAAGGAAAAGCATATTTCGGTTGTGATTCCCAACAGATTTTCTGGTATGTCCACATATTGCAATACACGTAAAACGTTTCGTTTTACAGCATCATGTACCGGGTTTTGTAGGTTTTCGATCACGGATTTTAGATGCTTTTCTACCAGCCAAGGGTGGGCTTCGATACAATTACCTACCACCCACGCTGCTCGTTGGGTTACACGATATTCATTTCCCAGAAAAAGTATGATCAATTCGTCAAATGCCTCCTGGTCAGTACCGATTTTGTCTACTAGATATTCCGTGTTGGCTTTTGAATGCTCCCGTAAAAGTGCTTTTCTAAGTTCCATATTCCCTTTTCTCAAGTGTTAGAAGAAACAAACAAAAATATAAAATTTCACTGGTTCAAAAATGGAAGGCATCATCGTGAGACAAATAATCAAAACAATTTGATATAAAAAGCATCTAAAATCCATGGATTTTAGATGCTTTTTATTGGCTGAATATTGTTGGGCCCCTACATTGTTCTTATATTGAAGGTCTGAATCGGAAGATATGAAGTGTATATGCTTAATATTTTTATTGTTTTCTGGAGGGGCAATATTTGCCCAAAGTGAAATCACTATGGTAGCCCAAACCAGATTTATTTCAGAATACCCAAATATCCAATCTGGGATTATTGACTACCGAATGTTGGCATGGCCAAAGCAAACAGAATTAATTTCTGTTTCTGATGAAGCCGGACAACTTCATAAATCCTATGCACTTACTGAAGATAACAAAACTATCTCGTCCGGTTTTATGCCAATTTCTTATTTCAGAGCCAATGATAATTTATTAGTGATTAATGCCGAGGGAAATCGAAGGCGGGATTCCCTAAATCCCTATGGTGCGCGCAATATGTCATCTGCCATTTTGCTTGGTACCATCAATAATTTTATTTCCAAATTGAAAATTGGTAAAAGATAAATTTTACCTGTTCAGGTAAATTATCAACACGTCAAGGTATTTTAGACGATTAGTATCAAAGTTTATTTCCCTGTAATGTTTCCATATAAACTCAATCAGTAATCGCTGTTTTTTGCTCTAAGTTTGAATTGTTTTTCAGCTATTAGAAAATAAATTATGATGAAAACGATCAAAGGAACGGTGATCTTGATATTTCTTATAACCGTTGGATTTAGTTCTTACGGGCAAGGAATAAATATTTCAAAAGTACAAAGCAAGGCCGATAAGTTATTTCAGGTAAAAAATTATCGTGATGCACTCCCCTTATTTTTAGAGTTGGAAAAAGCAGGGGCAGAAGTTGAAAATTTAGATTATAAACTAGCTAAGTCCCTCAAAGAATCGAAAGAAGTCAATGATCGTGTGAAGTCTTTGGCCTACTTTGAAAAAATAAATGCGTCTTCGTTCAAAGAACTGCCTTATCAATATTATTTGGATCAGGGAGATGCCTATTTTGATAATGGGCAAATCGAACAGGCCCTTGTTTGCTATAACAGGCATTTGAAGTTAGTAGAAGGTGATAAGTATGAAAAGGTTAATGTAGAAAAGAAAATAGAGCAGACACAAAACACTTATAATCTCATGCGCATTCCTAAAAATGTTTCTATCAAGCGCATGGGAGATGAAATCAATTCGGAATATACGGAATACAATCCTGTGGTATCTGCAGATGAAGGTGTCATGGCTTACACCGTATTTAAACCGGCGGAACAAAATTCATCTGGAGGGAATTCAGAGGCGATTCTGATAACGTACAATGAAACTGGTATATGGTCCGCTCCAAAAAAAGTGGAAGTACAGACTCAGAATAATTATGGCACTGCAGGGATTTCTGCTGATGGACAAGAGATGTTGATTTTTATTGGAGACAAAGCAAGTGGCTCTATTTTTAAAATGGAAAAAGATGGCGATTCATGGGGCAGGCCAATACCCCTTGGGCAGAACATACAGTCAAAATATTTGGAGAGCACCGCGAGTCTTACTCCAGATGGCAAAACGATTTATTTCGCAAGCAACCGACCCGGAGGATATGGGGGAATGGATATATATTCTTCAACATGTGATGCAGCAGGCAAATGGAGTAGGGCAACAAACTTGGGGCCGACCATCAATACAAAAGCAAATGAGGATGCACCATTTATTCATCCCAACGAAAAGCTGTTGTTCTTTACCACGGACGGTCATCAAGGAATGGGAGGAAATGATATTTATAAATCTGAATTTGTAGATGGGAAATGGACGGGCCCTAAAAATATGGGCTATCCTATAAATACCACCGCTAATGACAACTACTTTACCTTGATAGCTGATGGGTCAAGAGGCTATTTTTCTTCTGATCGTAAAGGAGGAATGGGAGGTCAGGATATCTATATGATGGACATGCCTGAAGATTATGAAACGATTCCACTCACAATGATCAAAGGCAGGATTTTGAACGCAGATACAGGAAAACCTTTGCCAACGAAAATTTATATGGTAGATTCCGAGACTAAACAAAAAATAGATTATGTCTATCATCCTGATCAAAAAACAGGGGATTACCTCGTGATTTTACCTCCGAACAAAAGCTACGAAATGATCATTGAATCAGAAGGTTTTTTGCCTTATACCCTCAATATTGATGTGCCCAATCAGACAGAATTTTATGAACTTTATCAGATGATTTATTTGAAAACCATCAAACAATTTGAGGTTGTTGTTGGGCAAGAGGTGACAGTTAAAAATGCTTTTTACAATACTCAGGAAGAGCGGATTTCAGGAATGCGCATGGAGCATGAAGCAGAATTGATAGAAAATGATAGCATTGATGCCTACGATCTCATGAGCGATTTGATCGAGGCAGGAGATGCCGCAGGTGTTGAATATCTCGTTGAATTAATGCTTATCAAAAATCCCATTGATGAAGTTGATTTCGAAGATAACAATGACAAGATCCAAGTTGCATCCAGAGTTTACTATTACGATGAAAGTGATGAAAGTAAATTCGAAAAGAGGAGTTTTAGCGGGGATACTATTTATTCATTGCCAACGATGTTTGTGACGAAAGAAGCCGGAAAGCAAAAAAATGTCACGATGTTTTCTGGTAATTATGATAAGCAGTTATTGGTGAAAGCACTGAATATTTATTTCGATGGAGGACACAGTGATTTGGATAATTCTTATCATAATGACTTAGATAAAATTTTGAATGAATTGAATGTACATCCCGGGTTGGGAATTGAGATTTCTGGTTATGCATCAGCAGAAGGCAATAAGGATTTTAATAAAAAATTATCCAATCAGCGTGCCATTTCTGTATTGGATTACCTGAACCATAGAGGTATTGTCCGTAGACGGATCATAGCCAAAGGATACGGTGTATCAGAAAATGGAGGAGCAAGCAAAGAAGAAAGCAGACGTGTGGAAGTACGCCTTGTGGACTTGAATGAAATATGAACACTTCCAAAGCCCATGGGTCTTAAGCTTGATGGCCGTGAGAAGCCACTAAAAAGCCTTGTTTTTCCATGGATTGTTAATGTATAATTTTCTAAGTGCCTGGATTTGCCAAAATCATTTTGATGGTTTTTGAGCCGTTTTTTGCCTTTACCATTATACAAAACCATTTTCATAGAAATATTCGCAGTGATTGTCGTCAGGGAGTAGTAACTTATAGTGGCCATTTCCGTGATTGATCAATTCTAAATATTGAGCAAACCGTTCTGAAAATACATACTCTATTTCCTTAGGTTCCGTAAAATATAGTTGCGAAACATAAAAAGGATGATGGATTTCAATAGCTTTTTTTACGCCGATATCGGATGCCACTTGCCAGGTGCTGTCGGAAATTTGGGTGATTTCCATAAACTCTTTTTTTCTTTCATTGAGCAATTGACGGTAATTTGATGATTGTAATTGTCCGTCGACAAAACTCGTGTTGGTGATCCAGTTCAGTTTATAAAATGGGATTTTTACCTCTGAGTTGGTTTCAATCTGCATAAATTTCCCATCAGTTGTTCTGCTGATGTTTAGTTTGCCTACTTTTCCGAGCCAGATGATATCATATTCCAGTTGTTGGCAAGGCGTTTTGGCAACAAAGGAAATGGACAAAATCCATGTAAATATGACTAGAAGTAATTTTGACATTCTTCAAATATATCTAGAAATATGTAAAAAGTACCAATGATAATTTATTCTAGAGATCAAAACCCTTAAACTAAAAATCGGTTAGGAGGTGGTCAAAGAAATACTAAAAATGGCACAAACAGAAAACCCATCATTACGTATGCGTACCTCAAAATGGGCAGAGGATTTTTGTAACCTAAAAATGCAGGCCGATCCTGGCGGCACCAAACTGGTGAACCAAATAAAAAATAGTTTCTTATAGATATATTTGCAACGGAGAGGAATGTTCAATTAACCGCCTCAAAGCAGCATTTTTCCATGGATTAGTGTTTTGGCTACTTTTAGGTTGATGTTCCTCTGGTTTGTGGTGGTAACTTACACATCACCTTGGAACAAATAATATAATATGGAAATAGAATTAATTATATCATTTTTAGTAGCATCTGTATTGCTATCATTGATGCCTGGTCCTGATAATTTATTTGTACTGACGGAGAGCCTGACTAAAGGGCATAAGAATGGTATTGCCATATCAATTGGGCTCTCATTAGGCGTATTAATTCATACTCTTGCTGCAGCATTGGGGTTGTCAATAATCATCCAAAAATCAGCATTTGTTTTCTCAATAGTAAAATACTTGGGAGCAGCTTATATGTTTTATCTGGCCTATTTGGCCATTAAAGAAAAAAAGAATAAGCCAAATATAAATCTAGAGATAAACGAGACAAATGGGAAGGGCAGCATATTTCCATTGCTTAGGAAAGGATTTTTAATGAATATATTGAATCCTAAGGTGTCATTATTTTTTATTGCTTTTTTACCTCAGTTTGTGAGTGCTAGCGGAACTAACGTAACGATTCAGATGATAATTCTCGGTTTAATATTTATGATTCAAGCCTTATTAATTTTTAGCTTGATTTCTATCTTATCCGGTAGGTTAACCAAGCATATCAACAACCCGAAAATCTGGAAGATTACTACATGGAGCAAGGTAAGTGTATTATCAATCTTAGGCCTAACTTTAGCTCTGACGAAAAAATAACCAACTATAAATGCCACTTGCAGTGAACGTCACCCAACTTAAAAATGCCTAACAAGCAAAATCTATGAACACTGAGGAGAACAAAAAAAATGCATTGCATTCTACAAAACAGCTTATTTGGGTGACCCAAAAAATGCGATAAAACAGCAGCTTGTATGGAAGGAATATATCCAACACAATCCTGATGTGGCGGATGGTACTCAAGGGTTTATCGACTACTTCGAAAGAATGCAAAGGGAATACCCTGATAAATCCATTGAATTTGTTAGATGTATTGCTGAAGAAGATCTTGTCGCGTTGCATACGCACCAAGCTTGGCCGGGGAATGATGAATACATCACCATGGATTTTTTTAGGTTTGACGAAAACGGAAAGATCTGTGAGCACTGGGATTCCATTCAACAGATACATAAAAATTCAGCTAATCCCAACAAAATGTACTGACCGACAAAATATGAGGTTTTTATTATGATACATCTGTGAGCTCAAATCCGAAAAGGCCTATTTTCTCATCTATTAGTAGCCATGAGGTAAAATGCAACATTTGTATCGCATATACTTAATTTTTAGTACCAAGCATGACCCAACTAATCATGTATTGGGATTGTCTATTATAAGTAGTGAATCAATTCTCTAAATAGGCTGTTGAACTTGCGGATAGATGGAATTTTATAAAATATTGTCATGAAAAGGAATTTAATGAGTTTAGGCATTCTTCTAATCGTTGTCATATTATTGACAAATTGTTCTAAAGACGAAGTTGAAATAAATCAAAAGCAACTGCTGGGGACATGGATATCAATTGATAAAAGCGATACACTTTATTTTACTTCTGATAAGGATTTTTTCAAATCTAATGGTTATCTAGTTTATGATCATTTTGATTATAAATTGTTCAAAGACTCAATTGAGATTGGCTATAGTGGAAGAATGTTTATACTGGTGACACCTACAATGCATAAATATTCGATTGCCGAAGACAATTTGACAATTGACTTTAGCAACAACCAATGCTATGGATTTGCATTGAAAGAAATGATTTACGCAAAAGAAAAATAAAATGTAAAGTTCAGGGATTTTCAGTTTTAAATTTTACCAGAAACCCTCATTTTTCCATAGATTGAAATTGAATAAGAATTACTCCTAATAACTCAAAAATTATACAATGATAAGTACGGTTAAAAATTTTATTCTTTTGTGTTCAATGGCTTTTCTGCTTTTAGGAAATTCTTTTAGCACTTTGGGGCAAGAACATCCTTCATCTGTCGAAATTTCCCCAATTCCCGAACTTATCGACGTGTGGGATGCTGACAAAGTCCGAGCGCGCAAACCACTACTGATTGCCCATCGTGGTGGCGTGGTAGGGAAGGGCTCTCCGGAATGCTCACAAATGGCCATTAAATTGGCTGCTGCCAATAAATATGATATGATTGAACTCGATGTTTGGGAAACCAAAGATCATATACCCGTTGTCTTTCACGACCGAAATATGAAGGAGGCTTGTGGGGTTGATGGGGAGATCAAGGATTTTACATTTGAGGCTGTTACGAAGATTGGTTTTTTAGATGGTGATGAAACTATTAATTCGCTGGATGCCATGCTTGCCCTTTGCCGCTCGCTTAATTTTGGGATCATGTTCGATATAAAATCAAGGGAGGGAAGTGATCAGTTTTTCAACCATGTTATCGAACTTATTGATAAGCACGATTTGGATAGAGCATGCATTACCATTGGCGGTCCGAGGGCGGAAAAGTTGCTGAAGGGTAAAGTACTCACCAAGTTATCAGATGAGATGTTGGATAAGGTGAAAAAGGGCGAATCGCCTGACCTTCATGGATATTTCTGGTTTGGAATGCCAACAAACTGGCAGATTGAGCTCGTAAAGCCTGTGCAGGAATGTGGTGCTCTCGTAATCCCAGCGTTCAATACATTCCGATATTCACCCGAAAACTATCGTGCCGAAATCAAGGTGGAGGCTAATCAATTCATAGAAGCAGGAGCAGATGCCTTTCAGATCGATTGCATTTATCAGGATTATTTTGGTAGGGAGAAGATTTATATGGAGAAGTGAAATAATATTGTATTTGGAGAGGATCAATTGAAGTATTACTGCTTTATAAGCTATCAAAAAGCCTCATTTTTCCATAGATTGGGGATTGAATAAATAACGTATCACATTTCAAAGACTATGCTGGGTATTGCTAAAAAGTTCATCGCATCGTGTTTCACATTTTTTCTGCTGTTTGGAAATGCCTTCCACACCATGGCGCAGGAATATCCTTCTTCTGTAAAAATATCTCCAATCCCAGAACTTATAGATGTTTGGGATGCTGACAAGGTGCGTGCCCGCAAACCACTCCTGATTGCCCATCGTGGTGGTGTGGTAGGGCCAGGTGCACCAGAATGCTCACAGATGGCCGTTAAGTTGGCTGCTTCTAATAGATATGACATGATTGAGTTGGATGTTCGGGAGACCAGTGACCATCAGCCTGTTGTTTTTCACGACGCAAACATGATGGACGCTTGTGGTGTTGACGGTGAGATTTCAGACTTTACCTTGGAGGCTGTTACGCAGATTGGTTTTTTGAATGGAGACGAGACCGTTAATTCGCTGGACACTATGCTTGCCCTTTGCCGTTCGCTTAACCTCGGCATTATGTTCGATATAAAGGAAAGGGAAGGAAGTGATCAGTTTTTCAAGCATATTCTCGATCTTATTGACAAATATAATTTGGATAGGGCGTGCATTACCATTGGAGGCTCAAGGGCCGAAGAGTATCTGAAGGAAAAAGTCCTTATAACGCTCCCAGGTGAGATGTTGGACAAGGTGAAGCAGGGTGAATCGTTGGATCTTCACGGTTATTTTTGGTTTGGGGTTCCGAGAACTTGGCCGATCGATCTTATAAAACCTGTACAAGAAAGTGGTGCGCTTGTAATTCCGGCGCTAAACACATTTCGGTATTCACCCAACGATCATCGTACCGAAGCTGAGTTTGATGCCAAACGGCTTATAGAAGCTGGCGTGGATGGTTTTCAGATAGATTGCGTGTATCAGGATTATTTTGGTAGGGCGAAGATTCAGGAATCGAAGTAAAGCCAAAAAATTGTTAATGCCTGTTGCCATTATATCTTTTAAAACAGGCTAAAAAGCCTTGTTTTTCCATGAATTGAAAATTAATTTTTGGCCAAATAGACAAACAAGTCCCTTATCTGCTGCTCGGTCATAGTCTTTATGATATGCTCAGGCATTATCGAAGTTTTTTGTGCCGTCAGCTCTTCAATATCTTCTGATGATATGGTAATTTCTTCGCCTCCCAATTGTTTGATAGTAACATTTCCTCCACTTCTGTCAGTCATGATTCCTAATATAATCTGACCATCTTTTTTCGTGACCTTATAGTTGACATATCCTTCTCTTATATCTGCATTTGGATTCACAATATTTAGTGCCATGTAATTAACGTTGCTTCTGTCGTATCCGGTCAGATCAGGTCCAATTGTACCTCCTTGATCAAATAACCGATGGCAGCTTCCGCAGAAGGTAGTATAGACAGTTTTGCCATCTTCTATATTTCCATGGCCCGAGCTTAATGCATTTTTGATTTTTAATATTTGATTACTCTTTTCCTCAGAAGTGGCAATTTTAACGTCTGGCCATAATTTATCCACATCTTCCACAATTTTATCATTGTCCAATAGCTTTAATTGTTTAACAATATCAATTGGGATGTCACTAGTTTTGATCTGCTTCAAAGTAATTATTCGATCCAAAAATTCGTTGGCCCATGAAACACGGCTTGCAAGCAACGATAAAGATGCTTGCTTGATCTCCGGGTTTGATCTCAATTTATGCGAATAATCCATGGCCAATTGTTCGCCAATAACAGGATCATCATAATGACGAAGTGAATGAAGACAAGCCAATCGTATTGCTACAGAATAATCGGCATTGGAAGCAATTTTTAATAAAACTGGAATGGATTTAGGTTGGTCAGTTTCACCAAAAATATTTATGTACGCTAAACGCTCCAAAAGGTCTTGATCACGATCTGCAATGATAATCAGCGCTTCATCTACAGCATCTTGATCGTTCTGGCGCAACGCTACGGACAACTTTCCTTGGCCAAACTTATTGAGGTATTTCTCCATCACATTTGCGAGGTCATCTGGAATTTCTGAAAAATCACGTCCACTCAATCCCTTTTGGACTCCATTAAGGACAATTTTCAGATGCTTCTCAGATGGGGCCAGTTCAAATAATCGAACACATGCGGCATAATTTTGCTTTCCGCCTGCTACCGCATACCGATGCGATAGCTTTTCCGATATCCCTTCAACTACCACAGGCTTATTCCAAAGTTCTTCCTGCTCAAAAAGGGCTAATATTGATTTTCGTCCTTCTTCCGCTTTGGACTCCAAGGCCCACCAAGCATACATGAGGTTGTGCTCATCCCCATTATTGCTTTCATTTTTCAAAAGGTTTTCAATTATTGGAATTGCATCCTCTACTGGTAATCTTTTTGCGGAAGAAGCAATTTGCCCTATTACTTCTGGATGTCTTTCTACAGCAGCCAGTTCAATCAATTCACGAGCTATCTTTGGTGATACTTGCCGCTGATCCCCCAGAAGTCTGATCGTCCATGATCTTACATAAGGATCGGTGTGGTTCAAGGTTTTGAGAGCTAGCTCATCACTCAAGCCTCCAGTAAGGTTAATTGCCCAAAGAGCTTCCAATGATGTCTGTGCATCTGCTGTATTTATTAAATCCATCAATCGGGGAAGAACTGATTTATCTTTTCTATCCCCAAACTGTCTTAGGGCTTCTTGTCTATACCATTTGCTTTTGTGACTCAATAATTCAACTAGTTGTGAGCTAGAATATGTGCTCAAATCGAAGCTTTCTGGAATTGTTTTTTGTTTGCCTCTCAATCGATAGATACGGCCGGTTTTCTTGTCCCAATCATCTTGTGGGCTTACATGTGATAACCTGCTATCACCCCAATCTGCAATATATATGTATCCATCAGGTCCTGATTTGATGTCCACAGGCCTAAACCAGTGGTCGTTAGATTGGAGTATTTTTTCTTCATCAATGTTTAAAAATGTAGAACCGATTTGTTCCAGTCTGGTAAGGATTACAAAGCTATGCAATGGATTTATGGCTAATATTTTACCATGATATCTGGCCGGTAATATTTCCTCTTCATACTTAATCCATGCATGAGTAAAACGAGTTTTTTCTCCTTCTAGCGTCATTCCGGGAAGATACCCAAAAGCATAAGGATTGGTCAAGGCACCGTGTTTGCCCCAATTTTTTTGATAGTATCCACCTTGTTTGTAATAAAATCCCCGAAAAACTCCATTGTCTCCGGAGTATATTCTTCCCTTATTGTCAATCTCAACATCGAATGTATTGCCTCCTCCTTCTGCGAATATTTCAAATATTTTGCTCTCCGGATGATAGCGCCAAATTGCCTGACCACTGAAATAAACATTTTTAGAAGCTTCAGAATTAATATTCGCAATAGTCGTACTACCTTGAGCTCCATATAGCCAACCATCTGGCCCCCACCGTAAATTATTGGCCACTGCATGGGTATCTTCAAGTCCAAACCCTTCTAGGTGAACTTCAGGAGAGCCATCAGGAATTCCGTCTCCATTGTGATCAGGGTATGCTACCAAATAAGGTGGAGTAAGTACCCAAATCTTCCCTCTACCAAGTACCACTCCTGTTGTAATATTCAAGCCTGTAATTGCATCCGTAGATTTATCAAAGACCCCATCATTATTTGTATCCTCAAACACCGTTATTTTATCTGCACCTTTTATCCCTTCCGGCGGTGGTTTTGGAGTTTTATCGAAAACTACCCTATTGTGATTGTCGATATCCACTACTTTTACCCCTTCTGGATATGGGTACTGGTTATATTGAACCACCCATAGTCTTCCGCGATGATCGAAACTAATATCCACAGGTTGGGTTATTTGTGGCTCGGATAAAACCAGGTCTAATTCAAGATCTTCTGCGAGCACAAAATCACCAAGAGATTCTTGTGGTCCTTTTGGCAGCGTACCATCTGACATCGAACCCAGACCCTTAAAAGACTCCATATAATGCTTTACGTCATTATTACCAGCAATATCGTTGATTGGCATATTTCTGGACTCATTTGTCTTTTGCTCACAACTAACGATGATGCATAGCGTGATTGATAATAATAAAGCAATCTTATTCATATTTTTAATTTTGGACGATTAGAAACATTTCGTCTTTTGATTCTTTTAAACAGATCGATAAAGCATTGTAACAGCATGAGAATTCAAACATTTTTATCATCAAAATTCTTGAATCCATTATTTTATCAATTTACTCTTTGTGGATTGTTTTTTAAAGTGTTTCAAACTATTAGAGACGCCTTGTTATTTATAATTCAACCTAAAATATACAACATGTTGCAGTATTCAATACAATGTCATCGAGCTGGAAGCTAAAAAAATTAATAGAAGCAGGAGCAGATGCTTTTCAGATCGATTGCATATATCAGGATTATTTTGGCAGGGCAAAAATTTAGGAAGAGAAGTAGAATTTCAAAATATAGAATTGCTGCGTGCCTATTGAAATAATATCTCCTTAAACTTGAAAAAAGGCCTTGTTTTTCCATGAATTGTAAACTGTAAAAAAAACAATAGCAATGAACTCAGGAGATTGACTTCTTCTGCAGATACTAATGATTCCATGGATTTTCAGTGCAATAATTATAATTGGAATATATATATTGTGGGCGCATATAGGGGACATGATCATATTGGCTTTCTTGCCCAGCTTGTTTGTCCCTGTTTTTTTGATATTGGAACCACTACCAAATTATGAATCAATTTTTTACCGGAAGATTCCGGATTTTTAGAATGATTACGCCACTGTCTTTTTTATGGACATTTTTACTTTCCTTCCTTTTTATAAACTGCACTACCAGCGATTTCAAGCAGCCTGTGGATTATGTCGATCCGATGATTGGCACAGCAGCCGGAGGCCATACATTTCCTGGAGCTTGCCTGCCATTTGGAATGGTGCAGCTTAGCCCTGACAACGGCTATCAAGGTGTGAGGGCGTATAGTTACGATCAGAAAACCATATTGGGTTTTAGTCATACGCATCTTAGCGGTACGGGGCCGTTTACCAAGACACACTATAACAATGTAATGGTCATGCCAACCATTGGAGATTTGGATTTGATGCCTGCAGTACAAAAGGAACTCAATGCAGAAGCCGCTAAAAGAATGCAACAGCGATTGGATAAAATGACGGGTGTGGAAAAAGCGGCATGGGGCCAACTATCTGTAGAAGAGCAAAAAAAGCATCAAAAAACCATGATCAATGAAGAAAAGCTAATCATCATAGATGAATATAATATGGATGAAGATGGCTACTATACAGAAAATACATTTAAAGGTTTTGAATCAGCTTATAGCCATGACGAAGAAGAAGCCAGTCCCGGATACTACTCGGTACAGTTGAAGGATTATGGTATAAAAGCGGAGCTCACGGCTACAGAACGCGTGGGTCTTCACAGATATACTTTCCCCAAATCAGACAATGCGCATATCATTTTGGATGTGACCCATTCGCTTACTCCCGGTCGGGATACCCATGTAAAAGTATTGAACGACCATGAAATCGAAGGATATGTGACGGGCGATATGGAGGGTTCGTATGACCTACCACTGACTTGCTATTTTTATGCGGAATTTGATAAGCCTTTTACTTCAGTCGGCACATGGAATGGAGAGGATATTTATGAAGGTCGAAAGGAAATGTCGGGTGATGATGGGGTAGGAGCATTTGTGAATTTTGCTACTTCGGAGGGGGAACAAGTATTGCTTAAAGTTGGAATTTCATTTGTAAGCATCGAAGGAGCTAAAAAGAATATTGCGGCCGAATTGCCACATTGGGATTTTGAAAAAGTGCATCAAGATGCAAGGGATATTTGGAATGAAAAGTTGAATAAGATTGACGTCAAAGGTGGGACTGAAGATCAGAAAACTATATTCTATACATCGATGTATCATTCGAGTATGTTCCCCAGAGTATTCTCCGATGTAGATGGATCGTATTACAGTCATTTTGACGATCAAATCCATGGATCACCAAATGAACGATATTATGTCGATTTTTCTCTATGGGATACTTACCGAGCGCAGCATCCACTTTTGGCATATTTAGAGCCTCAAAGGCAAAATGAAATGATCCGCACCTTTCTGACTATGTATGATCAGGGAGGCAGACTTCCGCTACATGTCAGTTATAAAAACCACTATCAGGCCGTGATGATTGGGGATCATGCCACATCTGTCATTGTTGATTCGCATATGAAAGGCCTCAAGGATTTTGATGTGGAAAAGGCTTATGAGGCCATGCGAAAAAATGCAATGGAGCCGGGTGATCGACCAAAAAGCCGATATGGTCTGGATTATTATATGGATTTAGGATACATTCCTGCAGAGAAAATCAGGGAGTCCGTATCAGTAACCCTAGAAGATGCTTATGATGATTGGTGCTTGGCGGAGATTGCCAAAGCTCTTGGCAAAGAGGAAGATCATGAATATTTCAGCAATAGGGCATTGTATTACCAGAACCTTTATGATGAGCAAACTGGTTTTATGCGCCCGCGAATGGAGGATGGATCTTGGCTGGAAATGTGTACGGATTATCCAGAAATAGTGCGCACAGACGTGCATCCATATTATAGCTGCTTCGATCCTCTTTGGGTAGGAGTGAGCCCCAATCGACATTTCACAGAATCCAATGCTTGGCAATACCTGTGGTACGTGCCACATGATGTTCAGGGTTTGGTGAATTTGATGGGAGGAAAAGAGGCGTTTATCCATAAACTGGATACATTATTTACCATGACACCATACGAATCAGGGGATCTGCAATATGCTCCAATGTGGAGCAAAATCGGTCAGTATGTTCATGGAAATGAACCCGTTCATCATGTCTCATATTTATATAATTATGTTGGCGAGCCATGGAAAACCCAAAAATGGGTAAATGAAATTCGAAATAAAATGTATGGCATTGGGCCAAATGGATTGTGCGGCAACGACGATATGGGGCAAATGTCGGCCTGGTATATATTTAGTGCTTTGGGATTTTATCCTGTAGCTCCCGGACAAAATGTATTTGTGATAGGGACTCCGCTTTTTGAGGAGGTTACGCTAAAATTGGATGATTATTTTGGTGATAAAGAATTTACTGTCAAAGCAGAAAATATATCATCCGATAATATTTACATACAATCCGCCACGCTTAATGGTGTTCCTTATGATAAAACATGGATTTCCCATGACGAAATCGTAAAAGGCGGTACCATGATTTTTACCATGGGCCCAGAACCAAATAAGAACTGGGGGACCTTGTCGGATGCTGCTCCACCTTCTATGTTTTCTGAATAGAGATGGGCAAACAATCTCAGAAAATAACTGTTAGGTTTGACTACTGCTTAAGCAAATGAATATCCCTATTTTAGAAAGCATACCGAAAATGCTACTGAACATATAAAAAAATTGTAAAGATTGAGTGATATTTTGTTTGGGACTTAAAAATGTATCTTTTCAATTAATTCTATACCAATCCAAATCAATCAAAATTTAGGCTGCACCATTAAGTTGTGCTTTAGTAACATAAAAAATAATTAGCGATAAGAATATTTATGAGAAAAAAACAAAGTGTTATCCTCAGTGGAAGCGTAATAATTATAGCAATTGGCATTGCCGTGATTTTTGGTTGGGTTTTCAAAATTGATTTTTTGAAAAGTATATTCCCTGATTTCGCAACTATGAAATTTAATACTTCATTGGGTTTTATTTTGCTGGGTATTTCGTCCTATCTTATTGGCTTAAAAAAACGGTTACAATTATCAATTATGCTTGCCTTTATCGTATTTTCTATGGCTTTTCTTACCATTTCACAGGAATTATTTAACTATGACTTGGGAATAGATCAGCTTTTTGTCATTGATGCGGATAGTCAGAATTACCCAGGTAGAATGTCGCAACTTACTGCAATTTGCTTTTGCTTGATGGCAACTTCATTTATTGGAATACAATTTGAAAATAAGAACTACAGGCTTGTATGTCAGGTACTCCTTCATGTTGTTACACTAATGGCATTCATAGGCATTATGGGATACCTTTTTAATGTTCCTATATTCTATAAATTTACCTTTTTGTCATCGATGGCTATTCACACAGCACTTGCTTTTCTCATTTTATCTATTTCAGCTGCATTAGTTAACCCTTCATTGGGTATTGCTGGCTTATTTACAGGAGTAAATATTGGGAATAAAATGGCACGTAGCTTATTTGCTCAACTAACTATTATTACTTTGATCCTAGCATATCTAACGGTGCTATCATATCGCTACAAAATATTGTCGGTTGAATATGGTATCGTTTTGTTTGCACTTTCCTTTATTTTGACAAGTCTGTTTTTGATATGGCGAACATCGAGGGAATTAAATTTTATTGATCAGAAGAGAGCTGTTGTTGAAAATGGTTTGATTGAGGCCAAACAAGATCTTGAGGTGCTTACAAAAAGACTTACAGAACAGAATGTTCAATTGGCGAATTTTGTGCATATCACTTCTCACAACCTGCGTTCCCCGGTAAGTAACCTTAATTCACTTCTATATTTATATAAAACGGCAGAAACAGAAGAGGATAAAAATTCACTTTTTGAAAAATTTGAAACTGTGATAATCCATCTTTCCTCAACACTTAACACCTTGGTAGATGCGCTTAGAATTAAGGAGAATACTGACAATGAGCGTGAAATTATACAATTTGAAGATGTTCTTTCAAAGACGACGGAAATAATCAGTGCGCAGATTATAGAAACAGGGGCGCGCATAAAAGGTGATTTTGAGAATGCATTAGAAATAGAATATAATAGTGGTTATTTGGAAAGTATTTTTCTTAATTTGTTGACCAATGCCATCAAGTATAGAACTGTTGGCCGCCCACCTAAGATTGAGTTAAAAACGGAAAGAATAAATGACCAATTAGTGCTGACTGTAAGTGATAATGGGATGGGAATCGATTTAAAGAGGCATCGTCATAAGCTATTTGGACTTCATAAAACCTTTCATAGACATACCGAAGCCAAAGGTGTTGGATTATTCATGACAAAGACCCAAATTGAAAAAATGGGAGGAACAATTTCAGCTGAAAGCGAAGTTGGAAAAGGTAGTATATTTACGATAAAATTTTAAACGATGACTAAGCCATTCATTATATGTATTGTAGATGATGATGACATCTACAAATTCACTATTACCAGAACTATTGAGATTCAAAACCTAGCCAAAAAAATACTTATCTTTTCTGATGGGGAAGAGGCAATAAATTTCATGATCGATAATGTCGGCAATAGTCAGCATTTGCCCGATATAATTTTTTTAGATATTAACATGCCGGTGATGGATGGGTTTCAGTTCATGGAAGAATATGTTAAAATTAAACCACGAGTGGGAAAAAAGGTGACCATTTATATGGTTACGTCTTCGGTTGATCCTGTCGATGTGGATCGCGCAAATAAAATAAGTGAAATATCAGATTATATCGTTAAACCCATTGAGCCCGAACAACTATCAGCGATTGTTGATAAATTAGAAAAAGAAAGATTTTTATTATAGATATATACAATCAGTTACCCTTAATAGGGATTTCTCATAGTAAAGCATCGATTTTCCATGGAAATATTGTGAACGGAGAAACCATTATTTTACCATGTGTCTTGAGCTAAGTTGAAATTGGGGAAGCTGGCAAGAAGCTGCTCCTGCATCAATGACTTTATAAAGTAATTCACTGAAAATACACACTTAGAATGATCAATCAAATTCAAATTTGCAATAGTAAATTGGTTACTATCCTTACACTTTTTTTATTACTCCAGAGTATTTCTGGGTTTGCACAAATAAAGCAATCGGCAACAATCATTGACAAAAGCGTTGAATCAGTATATATAAAAAACTGGTTGGTAGCAGGTGTGTTTCCCAGCAATTTTTATGCTACTAATAATGACAGTCCGGCTAATAGAGAAGGATACGATACAGATTATCTAAAGGAAATTGGTGGGGAAACGAAAGCCAAAATAGAAACCGGAACTTCAGTTAATTTACCTAATGGGAAACAGGTGAAATTTAATTTCCATAGTTGGAATGAGGAGTACATTGATCTTGTTTCAGTTTTTGGAGAATCTGTTAATAGTTGCGCATATTTATATGCAGAATTAGAATTCAATAAAACATCAACTGCCTATATTCATGTTGGAATAAACGATGCAGGAAAGGTTTGGCTGAACGGTAAGCTGATCATCGAACATCCACTTGATGGCACAGCAGAAAGGTCTGATGAAATAGCAAATGTCTCATTAAAAAAAGGCACCAACACACTCCTCGTGAAAATTGATCAGGCTGGTGGCGGCTGGGGAGCATACGTTCAAGTTTTAAATAAAAAGGCTCATAAAGCATATTTAGAAAAGCATGCTGAGAGAGATTTCGGAAAAGATTTCGACAATCCTAAAAGTATTGCGACTCATATAGAATCTGTGTTATTGTGCAAACAAGAAAACAAGTACATTGGTTGGCCCACCATTACAAAAACGAAATCAGGAGAATTGCTCGCTGTATTCTCCGGTGATCGAGAGGGACATGTTTGCCCATATGGTGTGGTGCAACTAATACGCAGTCGTGACAATGGTAAAACATGGAGCGAACCAGAAACTATTTGCGATACACCATTGGATGATCGTGATGCAGGTATTATACAAACCAAAGATGGTACCCTGGTTATGAGTTGGTTTACATCTTTGGCTTTTGACGAAGAACGTTATTTTGAAAATAATCCCGATTGGAAGGAGATTTCAGATCAACTTAGTGCAGAAACCAGAGAGCATTGGCTGGGGAACTGGACGCGCCGGTCTACTGATAACGGACTAACATGGGAAGATCCTGTGAAGCAAAATGGCACAGCACCACATGGTCCTATCGAACTGGCAGACGGAAGATTATTATATGTTGGAACCGGTAAGATAGATGGCAAAAAAGTAAATAGTGTTGAAGAGTCGAAAGACGGAGGGAAAAGCTGGCAAGTTATTTCTACTATAGCTATTCCTGAAAATGAAGATATGGCTAATTATCATGAACCCCATGTAGCAGAATTGCCGGATGGAAAATTGGTGGCTCAGATTCGATATAATCCCGATGAGAAATCTATGAATTATA